>DATJVT010000110.1:0-7040 GCA_035501695.1 Terriglobia bacterium
CGAGAGCCGAAGCGCAAAGAGCCGCGCCCCCTGCGGTGACGCCGCGGTCCGTCAGCAAGGCTGCCAGGTGGGTGATCGTCCCATTCATTGCCACCGAGCTTACGAAGAGCACGGCCACAATGATCCAGAAAGGAAGGGTGCGCAAGCCCTGTCGCCAACTGGCGCCGGAGCCGTCTAACGTGGCAGGTTCGTCGGGCAGGGCCGGGCGCTCATGGACATACCGCCAGGTTAAAGGCAGGCCGATCGCCAGAGCCAGTCCGCCAAGTGCCAGATACCCCGCGCGCCAGCCCGCTCCGCTGATCAGCGCTTGCGCGAAGGAAGGAAGAAGCATGGAGCCGAGACCGGCGCCGGCCATGACTAGCGCGAGGGCCAAACCCAGCCGCTGGTGGAACCAGGTGGCGATGGCGCGGGAATAGGCAAGGTGGGCCGCGCCGTTTCCTACGGCGCCAATCAAGATGCATAGGGCGTAGAACTGCCACAGATGGGAACGAAGCAAAGACAGTGAGGCAACGCCGCAGCCGAAAATCGTGAGGCAAGGCAGGATGACCCGGCGGGGTCCATACCGGTCAAGCCACCGGCCGAGAAAGGGTGAGGCGACTGCCACCGTCAAGGCAGCAAGACCAAATCCGCGGGAAATGGCCTCGCGCGTCCAACCGAATTCGGCGCTCAAGGGCTTCATGAAAACGCCGAAGGTGTATACAAACAGCGACCCAAACCCCACCATCACGCCGAGGCCAGCGGCCCCGACTACGCGCCAGCCGTAGTAGCCGCTATCGAATTCGCTGGTGGCGGAAACTCGCTCTTCGCCTGGAGTTATGCGCATGCCTCACTTTTCGGCGCCTGTTTCCCCGGGCCGCGCGTAACCCTCCGCGGCCAGCCGGTGTCCTGACGTCTGGTAGCCGTGGGCGGGCATATCCTGCACGCCCGAGGCATCAATCCAGCGATTGTAGAAATTGAAGAGGGCGCACACGCTGATGGCGTCGTAGAGGGCCTCATCCGTCCAGCCGGCGCGCTTTACCTCGGCAATATCCGCGGCGCGGATGGTGTTCGACTGGCGGTTCACTTTATCGACGAACTTGAAAAGAGCCTTCTCCGCCTCCGAAATGGGCGCCGTGCGGTAGTCCTTGAGGACGGCCGCCACCTTCCCCGCGTCACCCAGCAATTCCGCCGCGACCGCGGCGTGCGAGCCGATTCAAAACGGACACTGGTTGCGGCTGGAGGTGAACGCGGCAATCAACTCGCGCTGTCCCGGCGAGAGCGGCGATGGCCCCCGCATAAGTTCCTGGGTGAAGTTCGAGAGGTGGTCGGTCATGCGCGGCTTGAACGCAAAGAGGTAGAGGATCTGGGGAACGGGAATCCCCTCCTGTTCCATGCCGGCGAATTGCGCCCCCGCCGGACCGGCTTTCGCCGTCGCTTCGACGTCCGGGAGATAGATCGGATCCATGCTTTTGTTCTCCTTGGCTAACTCGGGATTGCCGCCCCGCCCCCATGCCCGCGTCACTTCGCGGCGGCAACCGTCGCAGTGACGATGGCGCGGAAGCCGGCGCGTTGACAGACCTTTCTAAAACAGGAGTTTCAACGCAAACTGAATCTGGCGCGGCGGCCCCGCCATCTGCACCTGGCCGAAGGTGGGTGAACTGATGTCGACATTCGGCACGCCGAAATTCACCTGGTTCAGGACATTGAAGAACTCGCCGCGGAACTGCAGGTTGGCGGATTCCGCCAGGCGAAAGTTCTTGAAAACGGCAATGTCCCATTCGGAGAGGCCGTCCGCCTGGACGATATTGCGGCCGGCACTGCCGAAAGTCCCAAGCTGGGTGACCCGCTGGAACGCCTGGGTGTTGAACCACTGGCTGGCGGTCCTGGGGCCGTTGTTGGGATTGCCCACCAAGTCGGGACGGTCGCCCACGAAGCCCGAGATCTCCGGAGATTGGCCCTGGAGAGAAGGATCGCTGGAGTCATAGACCGTAAAGGGGGTTCCGGTCGACGCCGAAAAGATGCCGTTCAATTGCCAATTGCCCAGCGCGCGCTGATACCAGCCATGGGGGTCCTTCCAGATTGGCATCTGCCACAGGTAGCTGAACACCAACCTTTGGCGGGCATCGAATAAGGAACGCCCATATTCCGCCTCCAGGTTCCAGGGATTCTGCGCCAGATCGTTCTCACCAGCCACCAACTGGGGAGCAGATCCACTGATATTGAAACTGGAGACGTCGTCGAGGGCCTTGGAATAGGTGTAGGAAAACAGGAACGACAGGCCGTAACCCAGACGTTTGCGCAGGCTCGTCTGCAACGCGTTGTAATTGGAGTTGGTGATCCCGGCAATCTGGCCGATCGATCCATAATTGCAAACATCGGGATTGTCCTGTTCACAGCCTGAATAGGGGCGATAAGCATTGACACTCTGCTGTTCGCCACTGATACAGGACGCTTGCTCGGCGGGCGGCAGCGTGGAACAAAGCACGGGAGGATTGCTTTCGATAAAGCGCGGCAACTTGGTGCCCTTGGTGCCTACGTATCCAACCTCCAACAGCCAGCCCTGCCCAAAGGAGTGTTGCACCATGAAGTTCCAGTCCTGAGCGTAGGGGATCCGCAACTGCGGATTGAGGGTGAGCAGGGTCAGGGATTGTGGGCCGGAGAAAACAGGCGCAAAGGGGTCGGATCCGGGAGGCAGCGGATTGGCGAAGTCGGGAGGGAACGACTCCTGAATTGTCTTGAACCACGGCGGGGCGCTTTCCGGTGACTGCAGCGGCCCGCCTTCGCCATTGTAATAGGGATCATAGAAGATGCCGTAGGCCGCGCGCACCGCCCAGCGGCCGTTTCCGCTAGGATCCCAGGCGAATCCCACCCGCGGCGCAAAGGCGCGGTAATCGCGGGGAATCAGGCCGGGGCCTACCCCCGTGTCGCCCGGATAAAGCAGGCCCGGCGGGGCAGTGGGCATGATCGTCGATTGCACGTTGGGTATGAACAACGAGTTCTGGTTGTGGATCTCGTGATAAGGCTGCGGCAGTTCATAACGCAGCCCCACGTTGATCGTGAGCCGGGAAGTGGCCTTGTAACTGTCCTGGATGTAGACATTGTAATTGCTGGCGCGCATCCCTCGGGGGAGATCGCCGCCGCCCTGGAGGAACACCACCGGTTGCCCGATCAGGAAATCCGCAAACGCATTGCCCACAATGGGCACGGGCGCAAAAACGAAGAATCCGTTCGACGCGATGCCCAGCAAGGTATTCAGTTGATCTCGTTGAAACTCGCCTCCCATCTTCAAAGCATGGCGGCCGTGCGTCCAAGCCAGTGAGTCGGTGAGGGAATACGTATTCTGGTAGTCGTTGGCTGGCCCGGTGATAGGATTGCCGAAGGACGCGTAGCCCCCCACCTCCACGAAGGGTGGTCCCTCCTGGCTCGCCAGCGTGGGCGCGTAGGTGAATCCCAGCGAGGAGATCGGAGTATGGTTCGAAGCCTGGCCGAAGAGGAATTTGTTCCTCAAGAACGAAAACCGGGCGACATTCACGATGGATGGCGTAAACGAATGGGTTTCTTCTAACGCGGCATTCTGGGCGCGATAGTCCTCTCCTACGGGGAAACCCGGAACATTGGAACCCGCAATGGGGAGCGGGTCCAGTTGCCAACCGTCTGTGAAGAGGTAATGAAAGGAGAGAGTATCCCGAGAGGAGATATAGTGATCCAGGCGGAGGCCGAACTGGTCGGAAGAGTTATGCAATTCCTGGGTCGTGCCGTAGGCGTGCGGGCCGTAGTTCGGGGTATTGGGCAAGGGGTAGGAAGCCAGCATGTTCTGCGAGATCGAGCTGATGGAACCGGGGGGCAGTTGATTGAACGGAATGGGCTCCGGCACCGGAGCAAATACGTTCACCAATTGCGTTCCGTTGGGATCAGTGCAGAAGCCCTGGGGTGAATAACTGGCGCACATGGCCCCGAAGTTTCCCTGCCGCTCGTCGGCGGTGGGGACGGTGGTCAACTGGGTTTCGCCCTGGAGATTCCGAAAGCCTTCATAGAATCCAAACAGAAAGGTCTTGTCGCGCCGGAGGGGACCGCCCAAGGTGCCCCCAAACTGGTTTTGTTTCAGCGGTTCCACGTTCGTCGAGAAGAAATTGCGGGAATCCACGGCGTCGTTGCGAAAGAAATCATAGACATCACCGTGGATCCGGTTCGATCCCGAACGCATGACGATGTTGGTGTTGGAGCCGGCATTGTGGCCGAACTCGGCGGAAGCCGTGTTCGTCAGGATCCTGAACTCCGCAATGGCGTCCGGTGGAGGTTTGAGAACAAAGCCGGCATTGATCGTATTGTAATTCTCGGCGCCATCCACCAGGAATTGATTGGACTCGGGGCGCATGCCGTTGACGGAATAAGACTGGCCTTGCCGCATGGAACCGCCCGCCAACTGCAAACCTTGCGACAGAGGCGCCGTCCCGGGCATCAGCAGGCCAAGCTGGGAGAAGTTCCGGCCATTCAGGGGGAGATCCACCGTCTGCTGGCCGTTCACGGTCTCCCCCAGATCGTTGGTCGTCGCCACGGCCCCCGCTTCGGCTTTAACCTGCACCGTCTGCTGAACCAGTCCCACTTCGAGGTGCACAGGCACCTGGGCAACCTGGTTGACGCTCAGGCTGATCCCTTCCTGGATGTACTTGCGAAAACCCTGGGCTGTTATCTCCAGGCGATAGTGTCCGATGGGCAGCAGCACCAGCAAATAGCTGCCGTCTTCAGCACTGAGCGTGCTGCGGGTGAATCCCGTCTCCTCTTGGATCGCCGTGACCTTGGCCGAGGGGACGCGCGCCCCACTGGGGTCCAGGACAACGCCGCGCAGGCTGGCCGTTGTTTCCTGCGCCCCAAGCATGGCCGCAAACAAAAGAATACCCAGTGCGCCGGCACAGACGCACTTCACCGGCTCGTACATATCGGCGTACTCCTCCTCATTAGCTGCGGAAAAACTCGTCATTGCCGACGTAGCGGCGACTTTACGTCGCCAAGCAGCAACGCGCAGATGGCGGGTTAAACCCGCCGCTACAAGTTTCCGCAGTAGTGATAGCCCTGTGAAAGAAATGACCCAAGAACCGACGCAGTAAAGACAGTGTTATGTTGTTAAGCCGGGGCGATTCACGAAGGGCAATCGCCTCTGACGGAATGATTATCAAGGTCCCGGCGGGGAGGGTCAATAACCCATATGGGGGGAAAGGGGGGCTTTTTTCTATTATGCGAGGCGCAAAATCACCACCCCGCGCCTGAAAGCTCCCCTCCTGATTCAGAGCCTGTCCTGAGCCTGCCGGAGGAAGGGGCCGGAGCGGTTAGCGACGGGGGGGGGTTACCCACGCGCAGAGCCTTGCCATGCAAAATGTAGAATCTCGAGACCCAGTCAGGTGTGCCTCTGCACCTTTCAAGCATCGAGTGGGCCAGTATCCTAGTGTCCGAAGAACTTCTCCAGGGTTTCCACTTCGTGTTCGGCTTGGGCCATGTATTTCTTCGCCGCCACCGGGTCACCCTCATTCATGGCCTTGTCGAACTTATCCATGTAGATCTTCATGCGCGTCTGGGCGGCGGCAATGTCGGATCGCAGGTTGTTGCCCTGCGCGCCCATTTGATGGCGCAAGTTCTCCACATTATCGTTCTCGGTCTGGGCGCGGACGGAGAGCTTGGTATGGAGATCCTCCAGTTGCTCGAGTTCCGCGGCCTTGTTATCCGCCGGGGGTTGCTCGACCTGGCCTCCGCCTCCTGAGGCCGGGGGTGAAGTGACCTGACCTCCACCCGTCTCCGTGCCGGAGCCCGTGGCCTGGTTCGTGGAAGACTTGCCACCGGTATGCGCGCTGTGGCCTCCCTTATTGGTCGTGGTGCCGCCGGAAGGTAATCCGGATGCTCCGCCCGTTCCGCCACCGGAAGTCTGAGGCCCCACGCTGCCTCCCGAGTCGGAGGGAGTCCCTCCGGAAGCTGAACCGGAGTTCGAGCCTGACGAGAAACCTGCCATTGGCGATGAACCACCCGAGCCCGTGCCGCCGGACCCGCCCGCGGTTTGCGATCCGCCCGCAGCGGAAGAGGCTGAGGAATCCGTGCCCGATGGCGGCTGGCTGCCTCCGGTGTTGGTTGTGGGGATGGGAGTCGAAGGGGTGGTAGCCGAATTCAACTGGGCCGTCTGGTCGCCGCCGGCCTTGGTCTTCAGGTAGCGTGGAAGTTGGATTGCCGCCAGCACGAGGACCGCCAGGACGATCAAGGCTCCCAGGGTCATGTAGAGCCCGCGATAACCCTTTGGCCCGCTGGGGGCCGGAACACCGTGCGAGGGGTCGGGCGGAGGAGGCGCGACCGCTGGGGCTTCCGGTGGTGGGGCCGAAACCGTTGGAAAGTCACTCGTAGGTAAGCCGCCTGCCGGTGGTGGAACTGGCCCACCCACGGCTAAAGGCGGTGTGGATTCCGCCGGGGCCGGAGCGGTTACGGTGGGCATCAAGTCCGTGGCGCTGGGCGCCGCGTAGGCCTGGCCCGGCGTGGCGAACCCTACCGCCGTGCCGGTTGAGGCGCGTCCCGGCGTGGCGCTGAGCTGCTCCGCGGTCAGGCTGTCCAGCGCGGCGCTGAAGGCCTCCGCGGTTTGAAACCGCTTGGCACGGTCTTTTTCCAGAGAAATGATGATGATTTCATTCAGCGCTTTGGGCAGGTCGGGCCGCAGTTCAATGGGCGGCCGGGGAGCCTGTTGCAATTGCGCGATCATGATGTCGAAATCGCTCTTGCCCTGGAACGGCCGCGAGCCCGTGATCAGTTCGTAGAGCGAGACGCCCACCGAGTACAGATCTGAACGGCCGTCCAGTTCCTCTCCCTGCACCTGCTCGCCTGACATGTAGTAGAGCGAGCCCATGGTGGTGCCGGTCTGGGTGAGTTTGCGCTCTGTCTTGGACTTGGCAATGCCAAAGTCCATGAGCTTGATGACGTTGTCGGGGGTCAGCATCATGTTGGCTGGCTTAATATCCCGATGAACGACCCCGTGCTTATGGGCGTATCCTAGCGCCGCCAGAACCTGCTTGATATAGCCGATGGCTTCCGGC
>DATJVT010000111.1:0-9036 GCA_035501695.1 Terriglobia bacterium
CTGGCGCTGATACTCGCCGGCAAGGTGCTATGCGCCAGGTCTTCGACCTTCTTCACCGCGTCGCCCAGGGCCACCCCCGGCGCCAGCCCGAAGCTGATGGTGACCGACGGAAGCTGGCCGGTATGGTTTACCGACATGGGACCCAGGTTCTGGGTAAGCTTCGAAACCGCGCTCAGCGGCACCAGTTGGCCGGCGCTCGAGCGGATATAAAGCAGAGAGAGCGCCTGGGGATTCATCTGGTACTGGGGCAGTAGCTCGGCGATCACCCGGTACTCATTGTTGGGCGTGTAGATGGTGGAAATCTGCCGCGAACTATAGGCCGTTTCGAGCGCATTTTCCACTTGGTAAGCGCTCACCCCCAGGGCGTTCGCCTTGTCGCGGTCGATCTCCACATTCACTTGCGGATTGCTGATTTGCAGGTCCGTGTTCACGTCTTGCAGCCCCGGAACCGTCCGCAACTCGCCTTCCAGTTTCAGCGCTTCGCGGTAGAGTTCCTTCGTATCCGGACCCTGCAAAGTAAACTGGTACTGGCTCTTGGTCAGGTAGCCGCCGATCTGAATGGGGGGCGGATTCTGCATGAAGGCCATGATACCTGGAACCGCAAACAACTTGGGGCGAAGTTCCTGCAGGACCTGATCGGCATCGAGGTAACGAAGGTTGGGGTCCCGCGAGTAAGACATGTGCAAGCGGTCCTTAATCCAATTCACCATCTGGTCGCGCCCGCTGGGACGATCCTTCAGGTCCATAAAGAAGAAGCCGGAGTTTCCGCCGCCGCCGGGTCCGCCGGCCCCGGCAAACGACATGACGTTCTGCACGTTGGGGTCGTGTTGAATGATATCCGTGATTGCCCTTTGATGAGCCTTCATAGAATCGAAGGATATACCTTGCTGGGCCATCGTCAGGCCGAAAAGGAAGCCGCTGTCTTCGCTGGAGAGAAATCCTTTGGGGATGCGGACGAAGAGCACCAGGGAGGCCGCAAGGATGGCAAGGGAAAACAAAAAGGTGATAAAACGGTGCCGCAGGACCCCTCGCAAACTCCAGTCGTAGACGGAGAGCATCCCGCGGAAAATTCGTTCGAACAGGTTGAATAAAAAGCCATGTTCGGTCGGCTTGGCGTGACGCAGGAAGCGGCTGCACAGCATGGGCGTCAAGGTGAGCGAGACCACACCGGACACTAGGATTGCGGTCATGATGGTTACGGAGAATTCGTGCAGCAGCCTCCCCAGGATCCCCCCCATGAAGAGCACGGGGATGAACACGGCGGCCAACGAGAGTGTCATGGAGAGAATCGTAAAGCTGATTTCCCGTGAGCCTCGCAGCGCCGCTTCCATCACGCCTTCGCCCATTTCCAGGTGCCGGACGATGTTCTCCAGCATGACGATGGCGTCATCCACTACGAAACCCACCGCCAGCACCAACGCCATCAGCGATAGGTTGTCGATCGTGTAACCCAGCAGGTACATCACGGAAAACGTCCCCACAATCGACATGGGGAGCGCCAGGCTGGGGATGATGGTGGCGGAAACGTTCCGCAGGAAAATAAAGATAACCATCACCACCAGGCAGAGCGTTAGATAGAGCGTGAATTTAACGTCGCTCACCGAGTCCCGAATACTGATGGACATATCGCCAAGGATATCCATGTGGATGGACTGGGGGATCTCGCTGCGAAACGTCGGAAGCAAACGCCGGATATTATCCACCACCTCGACGGTATTGGTGCCGGGTTGGCGCTGAATGGCCAGAACCATGGCGCTGGCGTTGTTGTACCAGTTCACCACCTTCGTGTTCTGCACACCGTCGATGACCTGGCCCAGCGCTTGCAAGCGGATGGGCGCGCCATTGCGATAAGCGACGATGAGCGGGCGGTAGGCGGCGGCATTCTGGAGTTGGCCGTTGGCTTGCACCACAAACGCCTGGTGAGTGCCGAACAGGGTTCCGGTCGGGAGGTTGACATTGGCATTCTTGATGTCGTCGGTCACCTCATCAATGCCCACGCCGCGCGTGGCCAGCGCCTGGGGGTCAAGTTGTACGCGGACGGCATATTTTTGGGCGCCGTACAACTGCACCTGCGCCACCCCGGTGATCATGGAGATCCGCTGCGCCATGAGCGTATCCGCATACTCGCCCACCGTGGCAGGCGCCAGCGTCTCGGAGTAGACCGCCATATAGAAAATCGGCTGGTCGGCCGGATTTACTTTCTGGTACGAAGGTGGGGCGGGCATATCGACGGGGAGCCGGCCCTGGGAGCGAGCGATGGCTGCCTGGATATCCTGCGCCGCGGCATCGATGTTACGGTTCAGGCTGAACTGCAAGGTGATCTGGGTGCCGCCCTGCGTACTCATGGAATTCATCGATTCCAGGCCGGCAATGGTGGAGAACTCGCGTTCCAGAATGGTCGCGACGGCGGCCGCCATGGTTTCGGGGCTGGCGCCCGGCAACGCCGCCTGCACCTGGATGGTGGGATAATCAACGTTGGGCAGATTGCTGACCGGCAGCTCGCGGTAGGCGATGATGCCGAAAATCAGGATGGCCAGCATGACGAGCGTCGTCATGATGGGCCTTCGAATGAAGAGCTCTGCCAGGTTCATAAGAATAGTGGTTAGTGGTCAGTGGCTAGATGGTCGATGTGGCCTTTAACTGGCCGCTCCCCACTAATCACTTGCCACTTCTTACTGTCCACTGCCTTTCTTAATCTCCACCTTGGATCCCGGCGCCAAGAGCAACTGCCCATCGGTCACCACGGTCTCTCCCGGGGCCACGCCTTTCTCGATCACCGTCTCCCCCTGAACGGCTTCTCCCGCCGCCACCTGCCGGAGGTTGCCCGTCAGATCGCCCTTCGCGTCCGGTTCCACGACAAACAGGTACTTACCCGCCGGGCCGGTTTGCACGCACTGCGACGGCACCACCGTGGCGTTGGGCTGCACGGTCAGGCGCATCAGCACGTTGACGAACTGCCCCGGCCACAGCCGATTGTCGGGATTTTGAAACGTGGCGCGCATCTTGATGGTGCCCGTGGCGGTGTCCACCATATTGTCGATAAATGTGAGCTGGCCCTCGGCGGGTGGCCCGGAATCGTTGGGAGCGTGCGCCTCCACCAACAAGGGGCTCCGCGCCTGAAACTTCTTCACGTCCTCCAGGTAGTGTTCCGGCACCGCGAACGTCACATAGATCGGGTGGATCTGGTTGATCACCACCAGCACCGTGTCATTCACTTTGGCGATGTTGCCGGGATAGACTTGGTAGCTCCCCGTGCGTCCGTCGATGGGAGCATATACAGAGCAGTAGCTAAGATTTACCTTGGCGTTATCGATGGCGGCTTGGTCTGCGCGCACGCCGGCTTCCAGCGCCTGGGCGGTGGTTCGAAAGGTCTCGTACTGGTCCTTGGAAGTGATGCCCGCCTGGAAGAGCTTGTCGTTCCGCTCCGCCTGAGCCCGGGCGTTGGCGAGTTGAGCCTGGTCGCGCGCCTGGTTGGCTTCAAGCTGGTTCAGGGTGGCCTCAAAGGGGCGGCGGTCCAGAGTGAAAAGCAGTTCACCCTTCTTGACGTCCTGGCCCTGCGTAAAGTAGGCGCGCTCAATTTCGCCCGCCACCTGGGTGCGCACCGAAACATTGGAATAGGCTTCCACGTTGCCGATGGCTTCCACCTGCACGGGCATCGTCTTTGCCACGGCCTTCGCCACCGTAACCGGAACGCGAAACTCCATCGTCATCCCGGCCGACTGCACCGGCTTGGACCCGCACCCGCCAGCCAGCAACACCGTAGCGAGCAGGGCTCCGGCACAGCCGGCTTGATTTGCCGACGACAACGCGCCACGCCGGGTTTCCCTCACCACCGCACGAGATCCCATGGTCGAACTTCTCCTGGTTTTAAGCCGCTTCACAGCGCCGTCGAACGTTCCCAGTTCCCCACAGGCGAAATCCGGGGCGACGGGAACTGATAACTGTACTGCCAAGCTACTGCCACGTCAATGCGAACGCGGCTTCATTTGTCGACAGGCGCGAGGCTATGGACACGATGCCTGAACAGGCATGCAATCCGGGGTGCGGCCGGCACGGGCGTTCGGGGCGACGAAACCGCCTTCGGTCCGTGTCGAGGTGGCCCCACCCGCCCCTTCGGACCTGCAGAGTCCCACAGGCCATGCCCGCGTTTGCCTCCGAGGCGGATTGACCCAATCCCGTTTCCTACCGGTAGGAAATCGTAGGGACAAACTGGCGCTCATTTTTGCGAGAACGCGATTTCCGGCCATTTTTCCCTTGACACGGATCCTGGCCTCTGTTCTAGACTACAATTTCGGATAAGGCGGGCCATCCCCGGGGGGTAGTGGGGAACTCTCTCGTGCCGTCCTTGCCCCCCGAATCGAGTGGTCTGAAGGCCATGCAACTCGAAGTAAACCTGATTCCGCTTACTCGCCATTCTTGTAACGATGTTATTGAAAATAAACAAGTTGCATTTCTTTCAGGCGATGTCATTGAAAACAGGTTGGTTGGCATGAAGAACCTGCTTCCTTCCGCATACATGAGGTCCGATTCCTGTGGTTTGCAGGATGAGAATCGGGTCCGCGCCGAGTTCGAACCAATTGCAGACCTCCCACTGATCCAGCCGCCCTTTGAAACGTTCACGCGACTGGCGATGGTGCCTTGATTTCAGTTTAGAGCCGCCCTTGGAGGTGGCATTTGCCGGACCCGCCGGGGGGAGACCGCCGCTATCATCGAAGGCAGGACACTATGGGCGAGTGGCGAGACGTGAAATTGACGCCTTGAAAGAGCGAGTGTAGACTGGCGCTTCGCAGCAATAAGCGCCGCCGCCGGCGGCCCTCACTTCCCGGTCGCAACGCCGGAGGGTGAACTTCGGGAGACAAGAGGAGGACTATGAGCACAGCGCTTTTCGATTACTATGAGGCGAACAAGCAGCGCCACCTGGATGGACTTCTTCAACTGTTAAGAATTCCCAGCATCAGCACCCTGCCGGAGCACAAGCCGGACATTCAACGCGCGGCAGAATTCCTGGCCAATGAATTCCGCGAAATGGGCCTGAAGAACGTGGAGATCATCGCGGGCAGGGAGAACCAGCATCCTCTCGTTTACGCCGAGTGGCTGGAGGCGCCCGGCAAACCCACCCTGCTTCTCTATGGCCATTACGACGTGCAACCCGCCGACCCGCTGGAGGAATGGACCACTCCGCCTTTCGAGCCCGCCATCCGCAACAACAACATTTACGCGCGGGGTGCAGTGGACGACAAAGGGCAGGTCTACCTGTTGGCGAAGGCGGTGGAAGGCTTTTTCAAAACCGAAGGCAAGCTGCCCCTGAACATCAAGGTCTTGATCGAAGGGGAGGAGGAAGTGGGGGGCGAGCACATTGACGAATACGTCGCTTCCCACGCCGACCGGCTGAAGTGCGACGCGGCGCTGGTGTGCGATACGGAACTGTTCGCGCCGGATCTGCCCACCATTACCACCGGCCTGCGCGGCTTGGTATACACGGAACTGGAAGCACGCGCCGCGGCCCACGATCTGCACTCGGGCATGTACGGCGGGGCGGCGCCCAATCCCATGCAGGCGCTGGCGGAGATGATCAACAAACTTAAGGCGCCCAACGGCAAGATCCTCATCCCCGGTTTCTACAAGCGCGTGAAGAAGCCCACGGCGGCGGAACTGGGAAGCTGGAAAAAGCTGCCTTTCAACGAGAAGAACTTTATGAAGAAGGAAATCGGCACGACGGCGCTGGTGGGAGAGAAGGGCTTTTCCGTGCTGGAACGCCTGTGGTCGCGGCCCACCCTGGAGGTGCACGGCTTCCGCGGCGGCTTTACGGGCGAAGGCGCGAAGACCGTCATCCCGGCGGTTTCCATGGCGAAGATCAGCATGCGCCTGGTGCCGGACATGAACCCCAAGGAGGTTTACCGGCAATACACGGCCTACGTGAAGAAGATCACGCCCCAGGGAATCAAGACGAAAGTGCGACTGCTCAGTTCCGCGCCCGCCTCCGTAGTCAGCACCGATAGCCGCTGGATCGCCTCCGGCGCCGAGGCTTTGGAACAGGTCTTCAAAAAGAAGACCGTTTATATGCGCTCGGGGGGTTCGATTCCCATCGTGGGAACCTTCCAGCGCTGCCTGGGGGTTCCCAGCGTGATGATGGGCTTCGGCCTTCCCGACGACAACCTGCACGCTCCCAATGAGAAATTCCATATCCCAAACTTCTACCGCGGTATCGAAACGGTGGGGAGGTTTTTGGAGTTGCTGGGGCAGTGAGAGAGTAAGTAGGGTTGAAAGTCTAAAGTTGAAAGTCGAATGTCACAAGAACTTGCATTCTTGCCATTGCTGGTGGCATTGGAGCGTGCTTTAACCGGGCCGAATCCAGCTGGAGAATTAGAGCTTTTCAACTGAACGACGATCTGAGTTTTGAATTTAACCTTTCGACTTTGGACACCTCCAACATGCCCGAATTCAAACCGTTTGTTCCCCACGACTCGACGGAGCGTGAATTTACGCTCAAGGCCATTCTGGCCGGCATCATCATGGCGGCGATTTTCGGTGCGGCCAACGCCTACCTGGGTATGAAAGCCGGGCAGACCGTTGCCGCCACCATTCCTGCCGCGGTCATTGCCATTGCGTTGTTCCGCCTGCCCTTTTTCCGCGGCGGTGTGCTGGAGCAGAACCTGACGCGCACCGCTGCCTCGGTGGGAGAGGCGCTGGTGGCGGGAGCCATTTTCACCATTCCCGCCTTCATGATGGTCAACGTCGGCGGCCAGCGCCTGTGGACCGACCTTCGCACCCATTTCTGGACGGGCACGTTCATTCTGCTGGCGGGGGGACTGCTGGGGGTTTTCTTTATCATCATCCTGCGTCGGCCCCTCTGCGTGGACTCGACCGACCTGCCCTTTCCCGAGAGCACCGCAAGCGCGGAGATCGTCAAGGCTGGCCAGCGGAGCTCCACCGATGCCCCCAAGTACATTTTTGGCGCGATGGGACTTGGCGCTTTTCTACAGCTCCTCAAAGACGAAAAGGGCTTCCAACTCTTCCAGGACTCGGTGAGCTTCTTCTGGAACTTCCCCAAATCGGTGGTGCAATACTTCGGCTATCAAAAGGAGCTGCTCGGCAAAGTGGACTATGCCGGGGGCGTCGCCTTTGCCACGCCTTCCGCATCGCCGGCGCTGATTGGCATCGGTTACATCATCGGCCCGCGCCTGGCGGCCATCAACTTTTCCGGCGGCGTCATCGCCTGGCTGGTTCTGATTCCCCTGGTGCTGTTCATCGATCCGGAACTTCCCCGTCGCGTCGGAAACACCACGCCGGGCGGTGTGGCTCCGTGGGACTTGGCAAGCTACACGGTCTGGTTCAATGTGGTGCGGCCCATCGCTGTGGGCGCCATGCTGGTGGGCACGGTTTACACCCTTTACAGCATGCGCGAGTCCATTTGGCGGTCGATCAAAGGGGCCTTTCAAGCCTCGGAGGCTTTGGGGGAGGGCGGTCCGGTGCGCACGCGGCTCGACATTGACATTCCCATCAAGTGGATCATCGTTTCCATCGGAGCCTTGGTGGTGCCCATTACCATCATCTACTATTATTTCGCGCATAGCTGGGGTGCGGCCCTGGTGGCGGCCGTGGTCATGACCGTTACCGGGTTCTTCCTTTCTGCCGTAGGCGGCTACCTGGTGGGGCTGGTGGGTTCATCGAACCAGCCTGTATCGGGACTTACCCTCGCGGCCCTGGTGATTGCCGCCCTCATGATGGTCGTAATTGGTGTCAAGGGCCTCGGAGGCGTCGCCGCCGTGCTGGGCGTGGCCTCGGTGGTGTGCTGCGCCTGCTGCGTCTCCGGCAGCCTGATTCAAGATTTGAAAGCCGGCTATTTGCTGGGCGGCACACCCTGGAAGATGGAAGTGGTGGAAATCCTAAGCGTCATCGCCGTTTCCTTCTTTCTGCTCCTGCCCATCATCGCCTTGCATGAAGCCAATCTGGGGAGCGGCGGCATCGGCGGGCGCGAATTGCCTGCGCCCCAGGCGGGACTGATGGCCCAGCTCGCTCAGGGAATCGTGGGGGGGCAGATGGCCTGGGGGCTGCTGATTATCGGCTGCCTGTTCGGGGTGTCGCTGGTGATGATTGGCGCGCCTTCGCCTATGCTCATCGCCGTCGGCATGTACCTGCCTCTGGAAACCTCGGGCGCGATCTTCGTAGGGGGAGTGATGAAGTGGATCGCCGATCAGTGGGCGGCGCATCGCCGGTTGGAAGGAGACGCGAAGGCCAAGTTCGAGGAGCGCGGCACCCTGCTGGCGTCAGGTTTCATCGCCGGTGAAGCTATCACCGGGATCCTGTTGGCCGCCCTCTTCCTGACCGGCGTCAAGTCCATTACCCACGTCATCACCGGGCAGGATGTCTTCGCTTTCGTAGACCGCTGGGGCGGATGGATCTCACTCGGCGCTTTCGCCATCATTGCCCACGTACTTGTACGCATTCCCGTCGAGAAATCCACCACCATGAAGCGGTGATGGAAGTGGAACGTTACATCTTCTGGACAAGCGACGCGTTGTAAATACGGGGCTTCTCGTTCCCCTTTGGATGAGGCCCGCTTTGAGGAGGCGGAGTGGCTGGCGTTGACGGACTGGGGTGAGGTCCGAAGTGATGCCACTGCCCGTCGTTCACAGCAGCCTTGTAAGCAAGCGCAGGCGTGCTAGGCGGGGCATGCGGGGCGGCTTGCGGTGAAGAGGCTTGTATGGCCGGTTCGGTCTGAGGCCCGAAGCGGTGCCACTGGCCATCCCCCAAATAGGCATTGCGGGTCACCGGTGCTATGTTCACCCCGGAATCGAGTGTCGAATCGGGCCCGGAAGGAGCAGGACCGGGCGCATAAGCCGTAGGGCCGTACCCCGAGATTTGGCAATTGTAAGGACCAGAGGGGTAACACGGGTCGGATGAGTAGTAAGAGTTGTCAGGGTAGGACCAATAGTATGGATATCCCCAACCCCCGTAATAGCCGTAATAGGTCGGCCAATAGGCCCAGGGCCACCCTCCGAACCCCCCGCCCCCCCCCCCGCCCCCCCCCCCAAC
>DATJVT010000112.1:0-12500 GCA_035501695.1 Terriglobia bacterium
TGCTTCCCACTACGCGGCTCGCATGCCGCTGCAAAAAACGCTCCATGACGGCCCTCCGCACGACGTTTCGGCAAAAACATCATACGGAAACCGCCATGGAGCGTTACACCTTTTGGTTGCGGCTCCGCCGCGCTGTGCTACGTGCTTCCTTCTCCGTGTACTCTGTGCTCTCGGTGGTGAACCCCTTGCCTGAGTTGCGGCTTTGCCGCGCGGCGCTGCCCCGCTAGGGTGATCGCGGTTGGAACGTAAGAGACGCGGACCCCGCGGGGCGGGACGGGCCGCGCTACGGGCCGGCTCCACTCAGAATGATCAATGCCGATCAGACCACCCTCACGGGTGGAGCGGATGCGAATCCAGATAATCCTTCGCCGCGTCGGCAAGCAGATCGCGGTGCATGCGCATGGGATCGCCAAAGAAGGCCGCGCCCGCGGCTTCATCCACCTCGTGGGTGGCGAGCAGGTTGAGGGCGTCGCTCTCGTTCCATAAAGCTTCGGCATAGATAATCCGCTTGCCTTCCTCCGGCTCGCGGAAAAGGCGCTCAAAGAATTGGATGGAGCACTCCCGGTCGCGCGGCATGTGCGGGCCGATCATCACCACGTGCAGCGCGTTCCACTCCGCCGGAGTGAGCTGTTTCCGCCAGGCCGCCGCTGTCGCGTACAGGTTGCGCATCTCCGCCGCCGTCGCGTCCGCAACGTTGGCGAGGAGCAAGGGCCCGATCTGCCGCGTGAAGTCCTGCAGCCGCGGCGGGTCAACCCGGCCCTGGGCAACAACCCCGTCCAACAAATCGAAGCAGGCGCTGAAAATCCGCTTCTGCCGCGCCAGTTGGTCCGCCGAGAAGTGCCGCCCCGCCAGGCCCTCGGACGCGGCCGCCATCCGTTCGCGGTAGTGCCGGAGGCGTTGCAATCGCTCGGGTGAGAGGCTTGTTTCCTGCGGGAATGACAGCATCACGAACAGCGCCAGGGGAACGTGCGCCACGGCCTTCAGTTCGTGGTACTCGACGGGCTTCACCACCACCCGGGTGCGTTCGCCCCGGAGAACCAGGATCAGGGCGTCGCCCTCCTCCAGAATCAGCGGCCCCTCCTGCGACAAAGTGGCCGCCAGCGCCTGGCGATACTGCGCGCGGAATTCATCGTTGAGCGTGTCAAGTAGCGGGTCCTTCCCCTTTTCGCCGCCGGGGCCCTGGGCGGTGAGGGGAACGCCGCTCCAGCACGCCAGCCCAACCAACAGGATTAGAGAGACACGCAACCTCTTGAATTCCCGCATCAAGGTTCTCCTGGAAGGAATGAAGCCCTGCGCCTCACGGAGGCAGAATAAGTTTACACAACTTGCGGGTAGATTGATGACAGAATGTCGACTTTTATCGAAGGGCGCGCCAGGACAGAATGTCTACAACTACGCGCGGTCCCTTGGCTAGCTGGACGTGCGGGCACCCACGAGCGCCTTGCCGCGTCCATGGTCACAGGAAAAGCGGCCATCACTTTGCAGATTCCGGCAAGGTCGCAACGGTCACGCGGTTCCGCCCGTTGCGCTTGGATTCATAGAGCGCCTTATCCGAAGCCTGAATCATTTCCTCCAGACTACGGCCGTGCTCGGGGAAAGCCGCGACCCCGACGCTCACGGTGAGGTGTGGGAGCGGCTTCTCGGAATTGGAAGGAACCACCATGGCCATCACCGCCTTGCGCAGCCGCTCGGCCACCAGCATGGAGGCCTGCGCGCTGGTGTCCGGCAGGATGACGATGAACTCCTCGCCGCCGTAGCGGGAGGCAAGGTTGGTCTCGCGCATCGAGGCGGTAAGGGTCTTGGCGAAGTGGCGCAGAATGCGGTCGCCGATCTCATGGCCGTACGCGTCGTTGAAGCCTTTGAAGCGGTCCAGGTCGAGCATGATCATCCCCACCGGCTGCTCGCGCCGCTTGGCGATAGCAAAAAGCTTGCGCGCGTAGTCTTCCAGGAAACGCCGGTTGTAAAGCCCCGTCAGCATGTCGATGTTGGCCTGTTGCTTCATGCGGTCGAGCAGGCGCAGGTTGGAAAGCGCCGAGGCCGCGCCGCTCAAGTAGCTCTCCAGCAGGCGCTGGCGGTCGGGCGTCCAGAGGTCTTTGGCCGCCTCAATGCGGACGGAGCCGATGATGATTCCACCCGCGATCAAGGGGCCGCAATAGTAGCTCCCCTCCGCGGGCAGCACAAACTTGGAGGGGCAGAGCGGCTCCACCTGAACGTCGTTCACCACGAAGGGGCGGCCGGTCCGCACCGCCTTGCAATTGTGCGGCTCTTCGATCACCGGCCACGCTCCGACCTCCTTGGGAAGCGGCACCAGGCTGACCGCCGCTTCCAGATAGTTCTCCCCCTGGTTCAATTTGAAGACAATCACCTGTCGCGGCTGGAATCTCTCCTTCAGCGAGTGCAGGACGAGATCGTACACCTCCACTTCCGAAGTGCACTGGGTGACCGCCAGGGAGAAGCGGTTCAGAGAGGCGATTTCCTCATGATCGCGGCGCAACGCGGTGGTCATGTGGGAGAAGCTGCGGGAGAGCACGCCAAATTCATTGTCGGCCATGGGCGGCAAGGCGGGCGCAAAATCGCCGCGCCCCACTTGTTCGGACGCCCCAATCAGTTGCAGGACCGGGGCGACAATCAGCCGGGTTACCACACCGGTCAGGAAGACCAGGATACCCGCCAGCAGCACGGCAAGGCCGACTCCCACCACCAGCATGTGCCGGATTTCACTTTGCGCTGTCGCGATCTCAATCAGGTTTTGTTCTTCGTTCTGCCGGCACAGCTTTACCACATCCGAACGGATGGCGGTCATGCGATCCCGGCCTTCCGATAGGACCGGTGCGGCATCGAGAGGTTCTCCGGCCTTCACCTTTTCGATGGCGGGCAAGGCCCATTGCTTTTGCGCCTGCTCGAATTCCGCCCGGATTCGTGTGACCATATGCAGGCGTCCCGGATCGCTCGCATCCAGGTCGCTGAGGGCGATGAGGTCAGCCAGACCATCGGTCACGGCCTTGTCATAAGGGCTCGGCCGTTCCACGCGGCGCGTGAACACAATTTCCTCCACGGCGGTGGAAGCCTCAGTGGAGTGGCGCAGGAAAGACTCCCCCCGGACCACGCTATCCATCGAGTTCGTCGCCGCCCGCTGCGTGCTGAGAACGCTCCAATATGCGTAGAAGAAGAGCGCCACGGCACAAAGTAGGACGCCGAGGGGAGGAAGGGTTACCAGCAGAATCTGATCGCGAATTTTGAGGTTGCGGACCGTGAACGCCATAGGCGGAAGTCGAGGGGCTCCCTGTATCGTCCATCTGATCCTAAAGAGCAAAATAGCGCGATTTGCCAGCGGCGTCAAATCGCAAAGATGACATCATACGAAGAAGCTCGAACGTTGGTCAGCAAGCGCCGCGACCTTGGTAGATGGACTGTTGCCGGATGCGCAGGTGTTTTCATAGCCGTTACCATGGAACAAGGGCAATGCGGCCAACCCATGACTGCCCAGACTGGGAGCACGCTGGGGAAGAAGAAGCATCGAGCAGCCAACGGAAACTGTTGGTGCGGGTTATACCGAGGACGTGAACAAAGTTGTCGAACTTCGTCGAGTCCCAGCCACTGAGGTAGTAACGCTGTGTTTCGAGAAAGCCTCGCTCGCCACTGTGCTTGACACTCTCAGCGCGGTTACGGGGGCCGCATTCGATGTAGCCCTTGTACCCTCCGGAAAACTGAGCCTAACCACAAAGGGAACAGTCGAAGAGATCGTCAGTCAAATTAGCCTCTTGTCCGGAACGAGTGTCACTATCGCCCAGTGATTTGGACGGGCGGGAAAGTCAATTCGCCGGAACGGCGCGGTCCTTCGCCCACTCCCGCAGAGCTTCGATCTTCTCCTTCATGGTGACCGCCAGCGGGTAAGTGGTCCGCAGTTCCTCCGCCAGCAGGTCGGAGGTGAGGGGGCCCTTACGTTCAAAGGCGGAGTAGAGCGCGGACTTCACGGCCTCTTCGATTTCCGCGCCACTGAAGTTCACGCTCGCCGTGGCCAGCGCGCGGATATCGAACTGTTTCGGGTCCTGCCGGTGCTTCGCTAAATGAATGGCGAAGATCTGCTGCCGTTGTTCCGCATCAGGCAGGTCGACAAAGAAAAGCTCATCAAAGCGGCCCTTGCGCAGGAACTCCGGGGGAAGCGCGGAAATATCATTGGAGGTTGCCACCAGGAAGACAGGCGATTTCTTCTCCTGCATCCAGGTCAGGAAGGCGCCGAACAGGCGCAGGGAAACTCCGCCGTCGGCGTCGGAGGTCAGCGCCGCATGGGGAAACATCTTCTCGATTTCGTCGATCCAGAGCACCGCCGGGGCGACCGCTTCCGCCACTTGCAAGGATTTGCGCAGGTTCTTTTCCGTCTCCCCGATGTACTTCTCCAGCAGCCGGCTGGCATCAAATTTCAGCAGGGCCAGGTTCCACTCCCGCGCCACCGCTTTGGCGCAAAGGCTCTTCCCGCATCCCTGCACTCCGAAGATCAGGATGCCCTTGGGAGGGTCGAGCCCAAAGCGTTCCGCCTCGCGGGAGAATGCCGCGCGCCGTTTCTCCAGCCACGCCTTCAGGCGCGTCAGCCCACCCACCGCTCCCATCCCCGATTCCGGCTTCAAAAACTCGATGATGCCCTGGTCCTTCACCAGTTGTGTCTTGGCCTCGTACACCGCTTCAAGTGTGGTCAGGTCAAGGCACGACCTTGCCAGGATGGACTGGGTCAGGATGCGGCGCGCCTCATCCAGAGTCAGACCCCGCAGGCTGCGCACCAGTGTGGGCATCTGTCCCGGGGGCAAGGCGTTTCTCAGATGTTGCCTGCCCATCAATTCCCGCAGCGTCGCGCCCGCCAGTTGGCTCAACTCCGCTTCGCCGGGCAATCCCAGGGCGAAGCGAGCTGCATCCTTCTCCAGTTCGATGGGAATGCTCACCGCGGGGGAGGTGATGATGATAGCGCGCCGGGCGCGACGGAATTCCTGCGTGAGATCGCGAAGCTTGCGAACAATAACGTCTTGATCCAGGTACTTATGGAAGTCCTTGAGCAGGAAAAGGCCGTCGCCGGTAATGGTGCTGATGGAGGCCAGAGCCTGGGCGGGCTCCTGGGTATTGTAGATCGCGGCCCCTCCCGCCCTCGCCAGCCCCGTCGTCACTGCCCACTCGTAGGAGGGCACCTGGAGATCCTCCGCCACGCCCGCCAAAATAGCAGAGGCGCGAGCTTCCTCCCAGGTTTCAACACAGATAATCGGGTAAGAGGAATTCACCAGGAGGGCGAGTTCGTGGCGTGGGTCCAGGTCGGGCATAGGATAGAACCAGGGCAGTCAGAGATTCCGCACGAATTCAGCTAAATCCCACAGACGCGCCATCAAGGGTTTGAAGCGACGCAATTCCAGAGCGTTGGAGCCGTCGGAGAGCGCCCGCGCGGGGTTCTGGTGAACTTCCATGAAGAGTGCGTCCACACCCGCGGCCACCCCCGCCCGCGCCAAGGGCTCGATGAACTGCGGCTGGCCGCCGCTGCGGTTGCCTTCCCCCCCGGGAAGCTGGAGCGAATGCGTGACATCGAGGACGACGGGGGCGCCGAACTCCTGCATCACCGCCAAGCCGCGAATGTCCACGACCAGGTTGTTATAACCAAAAGTGCTGCCGCGCTCGGTCACCAAAATGCGATTGTTTCCGGCGCTGCGGACTTTCTCGATGGCGTGGCGAATATCCCAGGGCGAGAGGAACTGGCCCTTTTTGATATTCACCACGGCGCCTGAGCGTCCGGCCTCGACCAGCAAATCTGTTTGCCGCGAGAGAAAGGCGGGAATCTGAATGATGTCGCAGACTTCCGAGGCGGGCAGAACCTCCTCCAGTTGATGGACGTCGGTCAGGACCGGAACCGAGAATTCCCGCTTAATACGCGCCAGAATTTCGAGGCCCCGCGCCAGTCCCGGCCCGCGATAAGACTTCATCGCCGTCCGGTTAGCTTTGTCGTAAGAGGCCTTGAAGATGTAAGGAAGGCGCAGGTCCCGTGCGATGGCGGAAAGGCGCCCCGCCATCATCATGGCGTGCGCTTCGCTTTCGATCACGCAGGGGCCGGCAATCACAGCCAGGGGTTGGCCCCTGCCGATCTTCAGTTTTCCAACCTGCACGACGTTCTTCATCAGCTCGACGCCCCCGCCTCCCGTGCGGCCAGCCCCCCCTCTTGGGAGACGGGAGCCAGCCGGGAGAGCGACTCCGCGGATGAACTCTGGCCCCGCGCGTTCAACCTCTTCAGGCGGTATTCGTGCGCGGCGGTAATGAATGCGGTGAACAGCGGGTGTGGCTCGAGCGGCCGCGACTTGAACTCCGGATGGAACTGGCACCCCAGGAACCAGGGATGGTCACGGACCTCCACCATTTCCACATAGGTGCCGTCGGGAGTCAACCCGGTCAATTGCAGGCCATTGGCCACCAGGGTTTCTTCGTACTCGCGATTGAATTCGTAGCGGTGTCGGTGGCGCTCGGAGATCTCCAGGCTGCCGTAAGCGCGCTCGGCGAAGGAACCCGGTTTCAGCCGCGCGGTCCATGCGCCCAAACGCATCGTGCCGCCCAACTCGTCCACTCCGCGCAGTTCGCGCAGCTTGTAGATCACGCGATGCGGCGTGGAGGGGTCAAACTCCGAACTGTCCGCGCCCTTCAGGCCGCAGACGTTGCGGGCATACTCAATCACGGCGCACTGCATCCCCAGGCAGATCCCGAAATAGGGCACCTTGCGCGTCCGGGCGTACTCGATCCCCTTCAGCATTCCCAGGATGCCGCGCCGGCCGAAACCTCCCGGCACCAGGATGGCATCCAGGTCGCGCAATTGCTCTTCACAGGCCTCGCCTTCCAATCCTTCCGCTTCCACCCAGGAAATGTTCACCTTTACTCGGCGCGCGATGCCCCCGTGGAAGAGCGCTTCGTTCAAGCTTTTGTAAGAATCCTGGTAACCCACATACTTGCCCACGATGCCGATATTGACCTCGTCCAGGGGGTGGCGGATTTTATCCACCAGCTCGATCCACGGCTGCATGTTGCGCTCGCGGGTTTCCAGTTTCAAGCAGCGCAAAATCTGCGTATCCAGCCCTTCATGGCCCAGGACCAGGGGAACCTCGTAGATATTGTCCACATCCTTCGCGGTGATGACGGCCTCTTCCGGAACGCTGCAGAAGAGCGCGATCTTCTCTTTGATATCAGTTGAAAGGAAGTGGTCGGTGCGGCAGAGGAGAATATCGGGTTGGATACCGATCTCGCGCAGCTCCTTGACCGAATGCTGGGTGGGCTTGGTCTTGAGTTCACCCGAGGCGTTTATAAAGGGAACCAGCGTCAGGTGCACGAACACCACGTTCTCACGCCCTTGTTCCAGGCGCATCTGGCGAATCGCCTCGAGGAACGGCAGCGATTCGATGTCGCCCACCGTGCCACCCACTTCCACGATCACCACATCGACGTCGTTAGAGATTTTGCGGATGGCCGCCTTGATTTCATTGGTGACGTGGGGGATGACCTGCACCGTCTTGCCCAGGTAATCGCCGCGCCGCTCCTTGCTGATAATGGTCTCGTAGATGCGCCCGGCCGTGCAGTTGTTGTCGCGCAGCATGCGGACGCGGGTGAACCGCTCGTAGTGCCCCAGGTCCAGGTCGGTTTCGGCCCCGTCGTCGGTCACGAAGACCTCTCCATGCTGAAACGGGCTCATGGTGCCGGGATCGACGTTCAAGTAAGGATCAAATTTCAAAAGTGAAACCTTGAGTCCGCGTGCTTCCAGCAGAGCGCCGGTTGACGCGGAGGCGAGGCCCTTACCCAAGGAACTGACTACACCACCGGTGACAAAGATGTATTTGGCACCCATACGCCTCCCTGAAATGAATGTTCGGATTGACCATCCGGTCAATAAACATGGTGTGTGGCCGCGTCATGGCATACAAACGCTGCCCAATAAGAAGTCCACTTGTACCGAATATTAAAAAGGTTCGGAAGGAATCGGTACGGACAATTATCCGTCAGACCAACCCGGCCGTCAATGGGAAACTTCCCCGGCCTCGCTTGTGTCGTCCACGTGGTTGAAAACGGCTCGAAGCCGCATGCCCGCTCTACACCCGTTATGGTTGGGCGATGCCGGGCCGGCGCTCGCCAAGCTGCAAATGGACCATCGACATGATGCGCAGAGTGTCGGAGAGCATCGTTCCATACCACTCCCGGAAGCTCAGCCCGCGCCGGAAGTTGCGGAAGAGTGGGTATACCGAAGATACGACGATTCGTTTGTCCCAGGATTCCATGTCGCGGGCTTGCCGCAGCCCCCACTTGAGCATGGCCCGCTGATCCATGCCTCCCGCTTTGATAACCTTCTCGTTCGCCATTTTGAGACCGAGGGGGGAACACGCGTCGAACAGAATCTCGGCTCCCGGAAAGGTATCGGCGATCTCCACGAGTAGGCTTTTGACCTCGCTTTCCTCCAGGTAATACAGGACGCCGGCCGCTACGAAGAAAACGGAATCGGTAACCTGCAATTCGCGCAACCAGGCGTCGTCGAGGATCGAACCGGCAATTGTGTGCGCGCGGGGGCTTTCCGGAATGAACCTCCGGCGCAGGTCGATCACATCGGGGAAATCGAGGTCATACCACGACAGCCGCCCATTGTCGATGCGCTGCAACGTCGTGTCGAGGCCGCACCCGAGATTAACGATGGTGGCCTCGGGGTGAACCTCCAGGAATTTCTTAATCGACCTGTCGATGTGCAAACTGCGCGAAATCCAGGCCAGGCGGGTGGTCGGGTTCATATTGCGAGCGATAGTGGAAAAATCATAATCGATGGCGGCCATAATCCGCGCGGCAGTTTCATCCACCAGCAGAGGGTGGGGTTTGCCGCTCTCCACCGCGCGCCCCCAGAGCGGCAGGAGCAGCGTCTTCTGGACACTCCCCAACTCGATTTTGTCGGGCGCTGTCATGGATTTCTCCCTTCCTCCAGCACAATCACCGTGTCGTAGGGATCGGGCGGTCCCAGAGGGAGGTCGAGGGTCAAGAAGCCGTTTTCGGCACGGAACGGCACGCTCTGGTGACTCCCAAGAAAATAGGCGGACTTCACAGGCGTGGTCACGCCTTTCACCTCCAGCACCTTATAAGGCCAATCCAGGACGTGCAGGTAGACGCGGTTGCCCCGGCGCGTGGTGGTGCCGAAATAGGTGCCGGAGGGGTTGTCCTGATACGGCCCCTTCTCCGTGCCGTAAATCGATTCGCCGTTCAGCCGCATCCAGCGCCCCACGGCGTCGAGGCGATCGGTAAAGTCAGGTTGAACCGCGCCATTGGGCATGGGTCCGATATTGATGTTGGTGTTGCCGCCGCGCCCGGCGGTGTCGGCAAGCAGGCGAATCAATTGCCCAGCGGATTTGAAGTGGGTATCCGCCGCGTTGTAGCCCCAGTCATCGTTGAGCGTGGCGCACACTTCCACCAGCAGGTTGGATTGTGATTCGTAGCTCTGCTCGGGACTCTCATAATCCTCGCCGGGAGGGGTGCGCTTGAAGGTGTCGTGGTTATTGATCAGCGCCCAGGGTTGCAACTGGTGAATCATGGCGAAGGTTTCATCCAGTTTCCAGACGTGCCAATCCGTGCGGTTCCACCCGCCATCAAAGAGGAACCCGTCGATGTGGCCGTAGCGGGTCAGAAGTTCCCTCACCTGCCCTTGGTAATAGGCCAGGTAGCGGTTCCAATCGGCGTTCGGGTTGTGGCGATGCAGCACAGCCCAACTGGAATCCGCCCGCTCCGGGTCGGCCACGTAGTCGGGATGATGCCAGTCGAGCAGCGAGTAATAGAAAATGATCTTGATGCCGTGGCGGCGGCACGCTTCCACAAGTTCTCCGATCGCGTCGCGGTGGAAGGGCGTGTTGGTGATCTTGTAATCGGTAAGTTGGGAATCGAACATGCAGAAACCGTCGTGATGCTTGGTCGTGACGTCGATGTACTTCATGCCGGCCTGCTCGGCAAGAGTGGCGATGCGCTCGGCGTTCCACTCCGTGGGATTGAACTGCGTCATGTATTTCTCATAAACATCCGAAGGGACGCGGTGAATCTGCATTTCCCATTCGCCGCGCGCCGGCATGGAATAAAGCCCCCAGTGGATGAACATGCCGAAACGCGCCGATTTGAATTCATCCAGGGCGCGCGCGTGCACCTCCGCGAAACTTCCTGCCGTGGCCCCTGCCGGCTGCGCAGGGGAGGGTGCGGCCGCGGCGAGGGCAAGCACTATCAGCACCACAATGCGTTCAAGGATACTCGGAGAATTCTTCTTCATGGTTTCAGCCTCGAGAGCGCAATCGGATCTTCTATCCGCTGCGTATCATAAAGGCTGAACGCGGAATGTCAAGCCGGGCGCCTGGCTAGGTTTTAGGCGCGCAGGGGGCAGGCATAATGCGGGAAACCAGGAAATACAGTCCGCACCCGACCGCCGATCCGAATAACGTCACAAACCCGATTCCAAAGGTCAAGTGGCCAACGATATGTTGCAGGGGAGTGCCGAGGGGAGCAAACTCCGGCGACGAATAAATATTGTGGGTTCCGGTGACAACCGCAAAGGCGATGGCGCCGGATAGAAGCAACTGTTCCCAAACCGCCAGCAGGAAGACCGAAAAGACCACGTTCGCGTAACTCCCGAAATGCCGCGCGTATATGAGCAACACTGCCAGGAAGACCCCCACCGTGGTCGCCAGCGTGACACTGACCCAGTGCAGCACCCACCTGGGAACCCCGGCGAAGCCGAGGACCATGCGCAAGACCCAGACGGCGGCGATGAAGGCGAAAAGCGGCCAGAGGAGCTGCACATGTTCGCGAAAGCTGCGTCCGTGGATGATCATAGTGCCTCCTTGCCCGCAGGCGTTGCACGCACCAGCAGGAGCGTCATATCGTCCTCCAGTTCTTTCTCCCACCAGTCGCGGACGGCCTTCAGGACAGCGCCTTGAATCTCCTTCAGGGGGCGCGCGCCGTGGGCGACGACCACGGAAAGCAGCCGGTCTTCTCCGAATTCCCTGCCCTCCGTCGCCCCCGCCTCGGTGATCCCGTCGGAGTAAAGAGCCAGCAGGTCGCCGGGCATCAACGCCACCTCGCCCGGCGTATAGCCGGCTTCTGTGAAGACCCCGAGTGGAGGCCCGCTGGCTTTCAGCCATGAAACGCGCCCGTCGCTCAACAGCAACCCCGGAAGGTGCCCCCCATTGACGTAACGCAGGCGGCGCCCGGCGGGGTCCCACTCCGCGTAGAACAGCGTGGTGAAACGCGAATCGCCCGAGACTTGCAGCAAGTGGCGGTTGAGATCCATAAACAGGTTGTCCGGGTCGCGGCCGGAAGCCGCCAGCATGCGCAGCCCGGCATGAACGTTTGACATCAGGATGGCGGCGGAAATTCCCTTGCCGCTCACATCGGCGATGGCAAATGCCAGGCGGCCGTCGGGCAAAGAGATGACATCGTAGGAATCCCCACTGATGCCCCGGGCCGGAACGCACACGGCGGAGAATTCCAAACCCGTGCCGGCAGGAAATTGCTGGGGGAAAAGGGCCTGCTGAACCTGGAGGGCAAAGTTAAGCTCCGCCTCTTTGCGGGCCAGTTCCCGGCGGCTGGCGCGCAGTTCATGCTGCAGCCGGAACAGCGCCAATCCCAGGACCGCAGCGGCGCTGGTTCCGCTGAACGCCAGGGCCCAGACGGCCAGCTCCGACCTCTGGATCAGGCCGCGCCCGAAGTAAAGCAGGATCCCGGACCCGATCAGAAAACCCGCAAGATAAATCCGGTCACGCATCGTTGGGTCCAGTTTGAACCATGACACGATGGAGTTCAAGAGGGAGAAGGTTGGGAACCGTCCGCACCGGGGACAGGACTCCCGGGGCGACCTACCGTTTCACTGGTGGCTGGCGCAGAACTTTGCGCTTTGCGACAACTACTACTGCTCGCACATGGGCGTCACGGACCGGTGTGCCCTGCCCCAACATAAGCTCCTGGCGGCGTAACACCTTCAAGTCTCTCTCCACCATCGGATTCAACGGCCCGCCGGTGACTGCCAGTAGCGTCCCGGCGCCTCCGCCCGCCAGCCAGCTCCAGACGAATGCCATCAACCGGGCCAAGGCTGCCCCTTATTCCGTGCCTTCCGGAACTTGGCAGGCCACATTGACGGACTCCAGTCTGGTTCCGCAGTCGCAAAGCTGGCCGCCGGTGGCGCAAGGTTGCCAACTGATCATGACGTCTCCCTTATTCGCTCACGTTCGAGGATATCGCGGGGATATTTTCGTTTGGCGCGGGATCCGTCGAGGTCCTTTCGGTCAATGCATCGTTCCAGGTGGACATCACGGTGACGTCATTTGTCGAGCTGGAGCTGGTCACCACCGACGACCCGCAGTTCTACCACAATTTCGACAACGATACGTGGTACCTGAGCGGCGAGCTGGTGGTCTTCTCCCTGCTGGGTGGTCGGTCCATGTTCGGCGTCCAGCTCGGGTCGGGATCAGGACAAAACGCCACCGGGG
>DATJVT010000113.1:0-15273 GCA_035501695.1 Terriglobia bacterium
TGCCTTCAGCCTGAATAGTCCGAGCGTGTTGGGAGTCGCCACTATGCCACCATAGACGGAGGCAAGCATAGTGGCGACATTCACGCTGGCGGGCACGTCGGGATCCGTCACGTAAAGGGGCGCGCCGGAGGGAAGGAAGCGCTCAAACACCTGGCCGACTTCCAGCCACTCGACTGTGTCAACATCGCCGCGCTCGCGCAGCCAGTCAAGCCACAACTCATCGTAGTGATCATGGATAAGGTAGAGCCGCGGTTGGGCACGGTTGGTGATTCCCTGCAAGCAACTCAGGGTCAGCCGCATGTCCCAGGCAAAGGACGTCAACTCTTCCAGTCGGATGGCCGCCAACGTGCGGGCGGGACGCCGCGACTTGGGGCAAAGGTGGGTTCCTTCTCCCGCGTCTACCCCACCCCATCGTGGCCCCCGAGCACCTCCGAGCACCAACAACGAGGACTGTAGAAACGACCTTCGGCTCCAGGATATCGTCAAGGAACCTTCTCTCCGGGACGCATGAACGTAATTGTCTTTCGGGATACTCCCGCCAGGAAGAAGCGCGCCGTGCGGCCCACCACCTTGTCCGTCTCGCCCTTCTCGATTCCGACCACCTCCGGATACCAGCCGTTCTCCAGCTTGGTGGGAGACACGGTGGCGCCGACCATTGCTTTCTGGATCTCTTTCCGGTCCAGGATCATCCGGGGCGTGCTCCAGCCGTCAGGGTTCCCCAGATCGTGATTGAAGCTTATGAAGATTCCATCCTGCGTGAGCTTGGTGTCCACGGCATGGTTCAAGAGCATGACGTAGGTATTCAAGTAGGTATTCCAGTGGATGGCTGGCCCCCAGAACATCTCCCCGTCTTTCCCATGATAGTCTCTTTGCGCAGGAAACACCGGAGTGACGTGGCCCCAGAGCGCCGGCTCACTCCACGCCCCCTTGTGCCACTTCATCACTTTCCCGGAAGGATTCTTGCGGTCGGCGTAACGCATGCGCGCGGCCCAAACACCCTGTTCTTCAAAGCGCGAATCGTAGCTGGTGCCATAGAAATAGAAAAACTCTTTTGCCGGGTCCAGATAGAAAACGAAGTCGCCCGTGCCGCCCGAGTCCCAGGGACTGGCGGTGTCGCAACGCACCGCACACGGCTTGGCCTCAATGATGAAGCCGAGATCCTCCCAGGTGGCGCCATTATCCACGGATCGAATCCAGCCGATCTTCGGCATGGTGGGCAGATGGTTGTTGGAGACGCATACCGCATCCGGTTCGTAATGGTAGGCGCCATAGAGCACGCCGTCGCCTTCATCCTTCCATGTGGCTTCGATCCAGATATAGAGCTTGTCGTTCAGGTCGCCGAGCTTGGTTGAAATGCGGTTACCGAGGTGGGCGATATCCGGGCCGGAATTTTGCCACGGGTGCCCATAGGAATTAAAAACATAAAGCGTATTCCCATTCCAGTGCGCGGGGCTGTTGGAGTCTACCCCGCCAATCTGGATTTCCGGGGCGACTTGGAACTGCACGCCGGGAAGGTCCGCCTCCGGTGCAGCGGGCGAATTACCCCGTGCAGATTCGCAGCGAGAACTTGCAAGCCAAGGCCCCAGCAGGAGGATCAATAGAATAGCCATCCAATCGAAGTATCTTCGCATGATCTCTCCCTACTCAACCTTTTCGCCGGACTTCAAAAATGTAATCTCCAGGCGCGACATCCCGGTCATAAAGAAGCGCCCTTTACGGCCGCAAAGCTTGTCCGTTTCCCCCTTGGCAGTTCCGATCACCTGGGGATACCAGCCACTGGAGAGGGTATCGGCGATAACAGTGCCGTCTCCCGCCGCCCTCAGTTCGCCGTAGTAGACTCCCCTGGGGACCACCATCATACCGTCCACGACTTTTCCGATGGTCGTGGCGCGAAGAATCCCGTCGCGGTCGAGAATCATGGCCGGCTTGCTCCAACCTTCCATGTTGGCCAAATCGCGGTTGTAGGTGATGAAGATCCCGTCTTCATTGAGCTTGGTGTCCCGGGCGTGATTCAGCACCATCACCCACATGTTCAGGTAAGTATTCCAGTGGATGGCGGGCCCCCAGAACATGGCTCCGTCGGGCTTGTGATAGTCGCGCTCAGCGGGGAAGAGGGGAGAAACATGTCCCCACAACCCCGGCTCTGTCCAGCCGCCGTGGTACCACTTCTGGGCCTTGCCGTGGGGATGGTTTCGTTCCGCGTAGGCCAAACGCGCCACGAAGATGCCTTGCTCCTCGAATCTCGGATCGTAGCTGGTGCCGTAAAAGTAGAAGTACTCCTTCTTGCGGTCAAGGATGAAGGAGAAATCTCCGGTGCCGCCGGAATCCCACGGGCTGTGAGTCTGACAATTGATGGCACACGGATCGGCAGAAATGATGAAGCCCAGGTCTTCCCAAGTGGCGCCGTTGTCATGTGACCGGAGCCAGCCGATGCGGGGAGCGGTTAGGATGTGCTGATTTGAGAAGCAAATCGTATCGGGCTCGTAATGGTAGGCGCCATAGAGCGTGCCGTCGTCATCCTTCCAGGTGCTCTCAATCCAGATATTCAGCTTGTCATTTTGCTCTCCCAGGTTAACCGCGAATCGGCCTCCCAGGTGTTCGAGGTCCGGCCCCGAGGAGCGCCAGGGGTGGCTTTCGTTGTTGAACAGATAGAGGGTGTCGCCGTCCCAGTGGAGGGGATTGTTGGAATCGGCTTCGTGATCAAGGCTGCGCTCCGGAACCGGGACCCCCGGCATCTGGATAAGCGGTGCAGGGCGCAGGACCACCGTGGGTAGATTGCTCCATTCGGCAGTGGTCGATTTGCTCTCAGGATTGGCCGCGTGGAGCAATTCGTTCCGGAACGTCAGAGCCCCGGCCAACGCCATCGTGAGGCTTAATGCTCCAATCCAAACAGTTCGTCGCCGACACTCCATGAACAAACTCCTTGGTTTGTTGATAGCTTCCACAGTCCATCAAATGCCCACCCGCTCGCGGAGGTACAGGTTCATTCACTCCTCTCGCCTGGCTTCAGAAACACGATCTCAAGCCGGGACATGCCCTGCATGAAGAACCTCCCGGAGTGGCCGCATAGCTTGTCCGTCTCGCCCTTCCCCATGCCGATGACCTCGGGATACCAACCCGTCCCTTGGTCAATGCGAAGGCCCCGGGTGGCTTTCAAGATTCCCTTTCGGTCAAGAATCCTCCGCGGTTCGCTCCATCCCTTAGGATTCGATAAGTCCGAATCAAAAGTGGCGTAAATGCCTTCCTGGGTCATCTTCGAATCTGTCGCATGGTTGAGCAAAATGACATAGGTGTTCAAATAGGTGTTCCAATGAATTGCCGGTCCCCAGAATAGGTCGGCATTGCCCCCATGCCAATCGACCTTGGCGGGGAAGATGGGAGTGAAGTGGCCTTCCAAACCTGGCTCGCTAAAGGAGCCGTTATGCCATTTCATGACTTTTCCCGCCGGGTCATCGCGGTCGGTGTACCGCAAGCGAGCCACACCCACTCCTTGCTCCTCGAACTCCTTCACGTAGCTGGTGAAGAAGAAGTAGAAGTACTCCTTGTTGCGGTCGAGGATGACCGAGAAATCCCCCTCGCCGCCTGCGTCCCAGGGGCTTTTTGTGTCACAACGGGTGCTGGCCGGGTCGGCAGCGAGAACGAAGCCCAGGTTCGTCCAGTTCTCGCCATTGTCCACCGATCTGATCCACCCGATCTTGGGCGCGGTGGGAAGGTGATCGTTGGCGACACAGAGGTTGTCGGGTTCATAATGGAAGGCCCCATACAGCGTGCCGTCATCGTCCTTATACGTGCTCTCGATCCATGTCCACAACCGATCGTTGACCTTTCCCATGTGCACGGAAGTCGGCTCCCCCAGATGGAGAAGGTCCTTGCCCGAAATACGCATCGGGTGAAGCCAGGAATTGAAAAGATAGAAGGTATCGCCATCCCAGTGCACGGGACTATTCGAGTCAATTTCGTGGGGGTTGTAGTCCGTATCGTCAATTCCCGGCATCTGGATAAGCGGCGCGGGGCGCAGGATAACCGACGGCTGAGCCTGGAGAGGCATCTCTTGGGTCGTCTTTTGCGGCTCGGCAGCGGGGGCGGCCCTCTTCAGGATTGCGGTCGTGATCAGGCACGCCATCGAAAGAGTGAGGATTTTCCAGCTGCCTATTCCGGTGCTAGGGCGCATGATTCTTCTCCGGTCCGTCCGCCCACATTGGAGTGGAAAAGCAGATTTGTGGTCAAGAACATTCCTGAGGAAACCAACCCTGGAAAGGAAAAGGTGGGAAGTCACGCGTCCTTTTCCCTTGCAGGGATGTGAATGATGCCGGCCTCCGGCAATCTACCAGTAGAACTTCAGGGAGAACTGCATCTCCCGGGGGTCGGTCTGGGTGCCCGTGATCATCCCAAACGTACAGCCGACCACGTGAGTCGCATCGGTGCTTCCGTCGGCATAGGGCCCCTGGCACCACGTATTGTTCGGAATTCCCAGGCTCTGGTGATTGAAGGCATTGAAGACGTCCCAGCGAAATGCGAAGTAGCGCGCTTCGTTCAGGTGGAATTCTTTGCCCAGGGACATGTCCGCATCCCAGTAACCGGGAGTGCGCCCCGAGGGGGGGCGCAAACCACTGCTGCCGAACTGCCAGAAGGCGTCGACGGTATTGGGATCCACCGAGTTCCCGTTCAAATCGTAACCAGTGCTGGCGATGCTGAGCAGGTTCGGGTCAGTCCCCCAGGGAGGCGCGATCGCATTGGAGTTATACCATTGCATTTCCTTCTGGGCCCGCGTCTGGCCGCTGCGGCCGGCTGACAGGCTTCCAATAAGGTCCGGCAGGCAGCTATTGTGCGCGCCATAGATATAGTTGCAGGCGATCGATTGGAAGTACATGGGAACGCCGCTCTGGAAGTTCCAGTTCTGACTGAGGCGCCAACCGCCCAGGATCAGGTTGGTTGCCCTTCCCTGGTTGAGAAAGCGCCTGCCCTTCCCGATCGGGAGTTCGTAGGTTGAAGCAATATTGAGTACGTGGGGAACATCGTCGGGCGACAGGGAATCGTAAAGCCGTCGATTATCGGGGTCGCCACTCCAGACGTGTTTTCCGCCATCGGCTGCCCCGCCGCCTGCGGCTCCTGGGATATATGCAATCCGCCCTACTCCTTTATTGCTGATGGTCGTCGGGCCGGTGGTATTGGCCACCAGCCCCCCCAGGCCCTCGCTTACCATATTCTTCGAGATCGTATAGGCCACGAGAAAGTTCAATCCCTGCGAGAAGCGTTTTTCAAGCCGGAACTGGCCCGACTCGTAGCGGTTATAGCCGTCGGGTGAAAGCAGGTTCTGCACGGAGTACCATTGGGGGTAGGGGACCAATCCATACCAACCCGAACACGTAAGGCCATCAGACCCGCAATCCCACATGTTCGCCATGGAGGGGCCCAACGGATATTCGTTGTTGTTGATATTGCCGCGAATCTGCTGCTGCACCTTGGTGGGAACGTAATCGAGATTTCGGATTTCCTCCCCCAGCAGGTGCAGACCGTGGCTGCCCACGTAGCCGCCGCTCAACACCATATTGCCGGGAAGTTCCCGTTGAACGAAAAGGCTCCACTGCTCCACATAGGGGTCATGCGCTTTCGTAAAGCCATAGATGTTGGTGGGATCTCCGACATATTGAAAGTTCTGGGCGCGATTGGCGGAGAGATCGGGCAGCGTGATGGTGGGAGCCCCCTGGCTGAGGATGAAAGAAGGAGTCATATACGAGTAGTCGGTTATGGGAATACTCGCCCCCACGGACGATCCTGGGGAACTTACGGCCCCATTCCCCTGGCCAAAAAGCGCTGAGAGGCTGTTGCTGTAAACCAATCCGAATCCGCCCCGGATCACCGTCTTTTTATCCCCTCGGGGCGACCAGGCAAAGCCCACGCGGGGGCCAAAACTGTTCAAATTGGGAGAGAAGAGCGTGTGGCTGGGGTGTTGCGTGGTCCCCATGTAGACCAAGGCCCCTTTGAAGGGGACATCCGGATTCATGACACTCAAGTCGTAATTCGCCAGCATGTTGTGCCGCTCGCTGATCCACCCGTAAACATCCCAACGGAGTCCCAGGCTCAAAGTAAGATTGGGCTTAACGCGATATTCGTCTTGGGCAAAGAGGCTGTAATCGTTGTTGGATTGGTAGGGAGCGTATTGCACGCCGGTGCTGGCCCCTCCCTGTCCCACGGTTCCCAGCAGGAAGGTGGCCAGCCCATCGCCACCCAATCCCGTGACGGGATCGCTGGTCAAGGAGTGGTCGAATCCGATGTTGTAGCCGTAACCGGAATTAGTCCACAGGTTATTCTTCTGGTACAACCCTCCAAATTTCAGAGTGTGTTTACCTCGTACCCAGGTGAGATTGTCGTTTAACGTCCACGCTTGCTGGCCCAAGCTGCTGTTTTGATATTGCAGGGGCCCGAACGAGGTGTAATTCGAATAGACCCCAATGGGTTCCTCGAAGCTGACGGTTGGCACCGGCTGGAAAGGTTCATAAAGCAGGAAATTCAGCCCTTTCACACGTTCCTGGACCGCCTGGTTGTCCGTCACGCTCTCGGAATTGGGCGATGCCTTAAGGTTCTGGCGGCCGTAGGAAAACCGTAATTGATTTACGACGGTGGGTGTAAAGGTGGACGTCAGGCCCAGCACTGCGAGTTGATTGAGTGTGTTGTAGGGTTGCGCCCCTGCGATGCCGGTGCCGGTCGGCGCCGTGGGCCCGTTCCACGGGAACCGGAAGTTCGAATAGTAACTGGGATTAAAAAGCCAGGCGCCGAAGAGCTTATGCTTGTCGCTGAGGTTGTGATCGATCTTCACCGACACGTTGTGCGTGGTCATGCTGCTGCCGACGGCGCCAAGGTAGTTGTTGCAGAGATCCCCGCACCCACTTGGCCCCTGCTGGAGGGGATCCACGTAATTGGGGTTGGGGAAGCTGTTGACATAGAACTGAGCCAGGGAGTCCATGCGATTCTGGGGGACAATCGGCGTGGCGAAAGGCGTCCGGTGGAAATAGCCGTTCTCGTCCGGTCCCGTCGTGGTAAAGGGATCGTACAGGCAATTGGTGACTTCCGGATAGGCGGGCCCGCAATTAGGCGCGAACTTGGGGTCATCCGTGAAGTTTCCCTGACGCTCCGAGGCGGTGGGAACCGTCAGGACGCTGTTCTTGCGTTCGTGCAGCATCGAGACGTCCCACGAGGCGAAAAAGAAGGTCCGGTTCTTACCATTGTAAAGATGGGGAATATAGACTGGACCACCCAGCGTGCCGCCGAAGTCGTTCCAATTCACGGCGGGTTGCAGATAGGGATTGCCCTGGGCGTCGCGTTGGGCGAAGGGATTGGTGGCGCTGAAGTAGGAGTTGCGATTGTATTCGTAGAGGTCACCGTGCACCCGGTTGGTCCCGGACTTCAGCACCACGTTGACCACAGCGCCGCTGGTCTGCCCGTATTCGGCGGCCAGCCCGTTGTCGACAAGGTTGAATTCCGTCACCGCGTCCGGGGAGGGATTAACCACCACCGACTGGGCCCCCACCGTCCCGTTTGTGACGCCTTCCAGATACCAGGCATTGGCGCCCGCCTGCCCCCCATTGGCGCTGATTGCGGAGCCCACCAGGTGCAACGGGTCGGGGAATCCTCCAAACTGGCTGTCAAACCCGAAGTTAGCCCCGGAAGGACCCCCTGACTGGATAACCCCGGGGATGAGTTGCACCAGGGTCTGAATGTCCCGGCCCTGTAGCGGCATGTTCTCGATGTAGTTTTTGTCCAGGGCCGTGGTGAAATTGGAGGAGGTCGTTTCCACCAGGGGAGTCTCGGCCTTTACCTCCACGCTCTGGGTGGTCGCGCCCACTTGCAAGCGCGCATCCGTGGTGATCGTTGTCCCCGCGGTGACCAGGACATCGGTGACGTCCACCGGGGTGAACCCCTTCATTTCGAAGTGGACGAGATATTTTCCCGGCACCAGCTCGGTGGCGAGGTAAAACCCCGTCGAGTTGGTCGTCAACCGGGAAGAGACGCCGGTCGCCACATCGGTCACCCTCACCGCTACTCCCGGCATGACGGCGCCCTGCGGATCGGTAACGGTGCCCTGCACCTGGCCGCGGTCAATCGACCCAAAGATCGGGATGGCAGAGAACAACAGGATGCCCAGAAACGAGAAGCAGGGAACGACTCGGTGTTGACGCAACATACGCACCCTCCTAGGAAAGTGGCTCCAGGCGTGGGTCCCTTATCCCCACAGCCGCCGCCATGCGGTCGTTCCGAGTGTCGCCCGAGACCCCACGGCCATCGCCGCTTTCTCTTTCATGAAACGTTTCATTTACCGCCAGCTTAGGGCAGGCGCCGGCGGGTGTCAAGCAGTTTGTGCCAAATTTCGGGGCCTGTCCCCAAACCAGGGAATCCTGGCGCCCACGTGAGTCGATCGGTTAAGGTAACGCTGCCTCGCGCACCAGCAGGCGCGTCGTGCCCCTCTTCATTAAGGTCATGGGAAGGATCACTTCCGGGAAGTGCTTGCCCGGAAAACGGAGTTTCTCGATGGCCATGCGCGCCAATTGCCGCCCCACCCCGACCTTGTCGACGTGCTCGGTGGTCAGGGGGGGGATTTTGAATTGGGCCTGGTCCTCGTCGTGGTAGCCGACGATGCTCACGTCGCGCGGCACGCTGAGGCCGTGCTTCACCAAAGCATCCCAGGCGCCATAGGCAATGTCGTCGTATCCGGCTAGAATCGCCGTGACCGGAAAGCCCCGGTCGAGGATCATCTCCAGGGAGGCGTAACCATTGGCATAGAGATTGTCGGAGAGGCCGATGGTCTGGCCGCGCGGCTCCAGACCGGCATCGCGCATGGCCTGCGTATATCCCTCGAACCGCGCCTTGTACCAGACGTAAGATGTATCGCCGATATACCAGATGTCGCGGTGGCCCAGTTCCAGCAGGTGCTTCGTCGCCTCGTAGGAACCGGCGAGGTCATCCCAACCTACCTGGTCCACCGGGGGGCGCAGTTTGTCGCTGGTGTAAATATTCTTCAACAGGACGTAGGGGACGTCCAGCTCCTCCACCGCCTGGATGAAATTCTCATAGTTCATTCCCGCCAGAATCAGGCAATCCGCCACTCCGTGGCTTTGTAGAACCCTGGGCAAGCGCAACTCGGAGGGCTTGGTGTCGCGCGAGTAGTTGTAACTGGTAAAAAGCACGAAATAGCCAGCCTCCGCGCAGTACTCTTCCACGCTGTGCAGCACCCCCACATGAAACGGATGAACCAAATGGCGATTGCTCTGGATAAAGGAAATGACGGAGGTGGAACTCTGCGCGAAACTGCGGGCGCGGGCATTGGGCCGATAATTCAATTCCTTGATGGCCTGCTCGACGCGCACCCGCAGCTTGGGATCAACCCCCGGCTGGTCGTTCATGACTCGCGATACGGTGCCGATCGCCACCCTGGCGCGTCTCGCCACGTCTTTAATCGTTACCCGCATAGGTGCCTGCCCGCCCTTCCTCGCCCTTTCCGACTTTCATGAAACGGTACATAGTTCGTGTAAGGGGCAATCTAAGCCAAATCCACCGCCGGCGCAAGGGGTAAATGCCGGCTCCGCGCCTTGACCTGCCGATCTAATCAGCGCGGCATTTCCGCTTCGCCCAGTCATGACACCCTGACGTGGACATGCCCGCCCTCCTGCCGCTGCCATGCCGGGTTGACAAGTCCCCTCCCTCCTGTGCTATTGTTTGCGAACCCATGGTGAAACGCTTCATACAAACCGGGGAAAGCGAATTCAACGCGGAGCTGCTCACATGCGGGAAGCGGCCATCGTAGCTGATTACAAGAATCTGTGCGGAGAATGCCCCGTCTGGAATCCGGAAAACGGAACGCTGGAATGGACGGACTGCGTGGGCCTTAAGTTCTTTCGCTTGAACTGGGCGTCGCGGCAACACACCCTGGTCAAGGAGGACATTACCATCTACGGGTTCCGCCGCAACCGGCGGGGCGGCTATGTGATCACCAACCCGGATGGCATTTGGCTCTGGGAGGGTGACCGTCCACCGGTTTTGATCACGGCGGAAGCGGACGGCGCGCGGTGCCAGGTAAATGATTGCGTCGCCGACCTCCGTGGCCGGTTGCTAACCGGCTCGTTCTTCTATAATCCGGCCACCGAATACGAACTCGGTAAACTGATTCGGGTGGACACGGATGGCCAGGCCCACGTGCTGGACGAAGGCTTTCACCTTGCCAACGGCCTGGGGTTTTCTCCCGACGGAAGCAGCCTGTATTTCGCTGACACTGTCGCGCGCCGGATCTACGCCTACGATTACGACCTTGCGGCGGGCGCGGTGCGCCATCGCCGGGTGCTGGTGCAAGTCCCCAGTGAGGAAGGGCTGCCCGACGGTTTGGCGGTGGATGCCGCGGGCTTCATCTGGTCGGCCCAGTGGTATGGAAGCTGCATCGTGCGCTATGACCCGGAGGGGAAGCAGGAGCGGCGCATCCCGCTGCCGGCCAAACAGGTTTCCTCGCTTGCCTTCGGCGGCTCCGAATTAACCGACATCTTTGTCACCACCGCGGGGCAATCGGAAACCATGCCCATCATGCCGCCGGGGTACGATCCCCACAGCGGAAATTTCGGCGGTCCCTTGTACCATCTGAACCTGGGCATTGCCGGGCTCAGCCCGAATCCCGCAAACATCACACGCGCGCCGTCCACATTATGAGAAGAATGTTGACCGAAAGAGAAGTACGAGAGATTGCAGCGAAGGCTGCCGGCACGCTGCTGCGATATCCATGGAAAGTCTGGTTCTGGGGCGATTCAATCGGGCTGGAGGGCCTTCTGAACGCGACTGAGCTCACGGGTGATGCGCAATACCGGGGCTTCGTTTACGGTCTCTTTAAAGCGTGGATCGCGCGTGAGCAGTTTCGCAGCGAGTTTGATTACACGGCGCCGGGGGTGGCTCTGCTTCAGGTTTTTGAGCAGACCGGGGATGAAGCTTTGCGGGCGGCTGCCGAGCGCCACGCCGCCTACATGACGGGTTTTCGGAAGACCGAATCCGGGGCGGCCGTCCGTTACGAAAACGCGGCCTTCGAACTGCCGCCGGAGCTTCCTTCCGATCACCCGGACTTTGAGACCTGGCGCGAGTTGGCGGAGCGGGTGAAAAATGGCGGCCCATGCATCTTTGTCGATTCGATGCATTTCGATGCGCCATTTTATGCCGCCCTGCACCGGGTTACGGGTAAGAACGAATACCGGCAACTCGCTTTGGATACCGCCTTGTCGCAGATCCACCTGCTCTATGACCCGGAGGATGGCCTCTTCCATCATTTTTGGATCGAACACACGCGCCGGCGCAATGGCATCGCCTGGGGACGCGGGAACGGCTGGGGTCTGCTGGGGCTTTTGGATACCATCGAGAACCTTCCCCCCGCTGACCCTGGCTCAATTGAGATTCGAAAAGTATTGTGCGGGGTGTTGGAACGCATGGCGGAGCTACAGGACCCGGGTGGCGGCTGGCATACGGTGCTCAATGACCCGAGTTCCTATATCGAGTCTTCCATCGCCGCCTTCATGATTAGCGCCATGTCACGAGCCCTGCGGCAAGCCTGGATCTCGCCGGAACTGTACCTTCCCGTGGTCGAAGCGGCGATGGCGTATATGCTCGAGCACATCCAGCCCGACGGGGTATTGGACGGAGTATCGTATGAGACTTTTCCCAGCACGCGTGTCGAGCACTACCGCCATATGCCGCGCGGGGGAGTGGTTCCTTGGGGGCAAGGCCCCCTGCTGTGCGCGCTTTGGGCCTATACTCAGTTGCAATCTACTCTCGAACTGCAAGATAAGGTTGGCAGGCAGGACGGTTACTGATGCGCTTGGACAATAAGGTCGCGCTGATTACAGGTGGCGCCATGGGAATCGGCGCCGGGATTGCGGAAAGGTTTTCGCAAGCGGGCGCCGCGGTCGTCATCCTGGATGTGAACGCAGAAGGCGCCCGGCGCATGGAGCAGAAGGTCCTTCAGACGGGCCGGGCACGGGCCATCGCCGGAGATGTCGCGATTGAGGACCAGGTCAAATCCGCCATTGAGCAGACCGTGGCGGAATTCGGGAGCCTGGACGTGCTGGTGAACAACGCCGGCATTGATGTCGAGGGGCCGGCGGTTGACATGAGTTCGAGCGTTTGGGACCGCACCCTCGCGGTGAACCTGAAAGGCGCCTTCCTCTGCTCCAAGTATGCGATTCCCCGCATGCGGGGGCGAGGAGGCGCGATCGTGAATATCTCCTCGGTGCGTGCTTTTGTATCCTATGAGGGTAACGCCGCGTATGATGCCTCCAAAGCCGGCATGATCGGGTTGACGCGCGCCCTGGCGCTCGAACATGGCCGCGACGGGATCCGCGTGAACGCCATCTGCCCGGGGTATATCAACACCCCCATGACGGAGGAGTGGCTGGCGGCGCAACCCGACCCTGCGGCCACGTTGAAGCAGGTGCTGAGCGTTCATCCCCTGGGCCGCATGGGAACGCCGCTCGACATTGCCGAAGCCGCGCTATTTCTCGCCTCTGACGCTGCCGCCTTCATCTCCGGGACCTACCTTGTCGTGGATGGGGCGATGAGTGTCGCCGGCCATTGAGGGCGTGGAACCATGCAGTTCACTCGCCGCAAGACCGCTGATGCCGGATTACTCGTGCTGGTCAACGCCATGTGGGCGGCGCAATATCCTGCCTACAAAACCGCCACCAGCCGGGCGGGACCGGTGGCGATCAGCCTGTGGACATTTCTAATTGCGGCGCTGGTTTTGATCCCCTTCTTTCTCCGGGAACGGCAGGGAGCCGCGAAGCCCGCGGCCCGGTTTGATTGGAAGGGCTTTGTTTTGCTGGCTTTGCTTGGGCTGATTCCCGGCTCCGCCATCCTTGCATGGGGAACTGCGCTATCCACCGCCTCCAATGCGGCCTTACTCTACTTAACCTTGCCGGTCATCACCGCCGTGATGGCGGTTACCCTTTTGCGCGAGAAGATGACGCTGGTGCGCTGGGGAAGCCTGGTACTGGCTCTGGCCGGCGTGCTGATTGTTTCCGGCCCGGATTGGCATCACGCCGACCTGCATAGCATGCGCTTTCTGGGCGGCAACCTCGTTATCCTGCTGGCCGTCACGGGAAGCGCTTTCTATAACGTCTTTTCCAAGCGCCTGCTCAGCACCTATACCCCTCTGGAGGTTCTTATCTTCGGGTATCTTATCGCCGCCGGGCTTTCCGTGCCGCTGGTTCTCTGGATGGAGCCATCGTCCGTTGCAGCCATGCGGACTTACACGCCAGGTGTATGGGCTTCACTCCTGGTGCTCAGCGTCTTCAGTTGGGGCCTGGCCATGGTTTTGTGGATGCACCTGCTGAAGCGGCTGGATGTGAGCCAAGCCTCGGTTTCCATCTACTTGCTGCCTTTGCTGGGTGTATTGTTCTCAGCCGTCTTGCTGAAGGAGAGGATTACTCCAGCCATGTTGGCGGGAGGTGCGCTGACACTCGCGGGAACCGTTCTGATTACTTCGGCGGACACCCCGGGAGTGGAGGAGGGAAAATGAAAATCCAGAAAATCGAATGCCTGCAACTTCGCGCGCCGCAGGTCAACGCGGCCGATTGCGACGGCGCCGTGGACACTGCGGTCATCCGCGTGACGGCCGACAATGGCATGCACGGGCTGGGAGAAACGGACTCTCCTCCCAATGCTATCGCCGCGTTGCTCGCCACTCCCAACGCCCACATCTGGAGCATGGGGATGCACGACCTGTTGATCGGTGAAAATCCCCTGGAGGTCGAGCGCCTGTGGGACAAGGTCTACGAGGGCACCATTTACCACGCGCGCCGCGGGCTGGGCATTATGCTGATGTCGGCCATTGACAATGCCCTGCACGACCTGCGGGGCAAGATTCTTGGCTTGCCCGCTTATCAGTTGGCGGGAGGTGCGGCGCGGCCGGTGATCACTCCGTATGCCACCCTCTTCCCCAGCATGCCCCAGGGCCGGGGCTGGCCAGAGATGCGAGAGGCGTGCATCGCCCTGATGAACAAGGCGCTTGAGTACGGTTTCCGGGCCGTGAAGATGGAAATGCTTTTTTACGATCTGGTCGATGACCGGCAACTCGTGGACTTTATCCATGAGTGCCGCAAGGTGGTGGGCGACGCGACGGAATTCATGATCGACGTGGGTTATCGCTGGAAGAATGCCAATGACGCGCTCTGGGTGCTGAGGCACATCGAGGAAGACAAACTGTTCTTTGTGGAAACGCCGCTCCACACCGACGACCTCGACGGCCTGGCTCGCCTGGCGGACGGGACCACCACGCCCGTCGCGGTGGGAGAGTTCCTGCAAACCCGGCACGAGTTTCGGGAGCTGATGGACCGCGGCCATTGCGACGTGATTCAGCCTGACATGGGACGCGTGGGTGGGTTGACGGAGGCGTTGCGTTGCGCCCGCATGGCGGCCGAACGCGGCATCTATTGTGTTCCCCACGCCTGGAAAACGGGGCTTACCGTAGCCGCTACGCGCCATTTCGCCGCCGCCGCTCCCGCCTGTCCGTATGCGGAGTTCTTCCATCGGGACTTCTTCCCTTCCTTCCTGCGCTCCAAACTGGCCGTTCCCGAAGTGGAAATGCACGACGGGCACTGGAGTTTGCCCGACCAGCCGGGATTGGGGGTGGAACTCGATGCCCGCACGGTCGAGCAGGCCCTCGCCGTGCCCATCACGCTGATCGAATAACCTCGCGATTTCATGGAGGAACCCTGTGCCTCGCCCTACCTGTTCCCTGCGCGAACATCACCTGGACCACGGCTACCGGGCCGTGACGCTCGAAAATCAATTCCTCTCCGTGACCCTGTTGCCGGAGAAGGGCGCGGATATCTACTCGCTGGTCTACAAACCGCGCCAGGTCGATGTGCTGTGGAAGTCTCCCTGGGGTCTGAAGAAGCCGGGGACGGGGGTCGTTTCACACGGCGCCAATACCGAGGCGGCATGGCTGGAACATTATGAGGGAGGCTGGCAACTGATTTTTCCCAACGGCGGGGATGAGTGCCGGTACAAAGGGGCGGTGCTCAATTTCCACGGGGAAGCCTCCGTGCTGCCCTGGGACTATCGCGTGGTGCGCAGAAGTGCGTCTTGCGTCAGCGTTGAACTGACCGTGCAACTTTATCGCAGCCCCTTCCGGGTGCGACGGACCGTGACGGTGGAGCGGTCGCTCGCGGCCGTGCTTCTGCATGAAACGATTGAGAATCAGGCGGAGGAGGATATGCACTACATGTGGGGCCACCATCCCGCCTTCGGCGC
>DATJVT010000114.1:0-6167 GCA_035501695.1 Terriglobia bacterium
CGGCCATCGAGCTGACCTCTTCATCAAAGATGTGAACCGATCCGGAGGTGGGCCGTAGCAGGCATCCCATTAACATCAGGAGAGTGGTCTTGCCACTCCCTGAAGGTCCCATCAGGAAAATGAACTTCCCGGCCTCGAGGTCCATCGACACGTCGTGTACGGCTTCGACGGCTGACTCGCCCGCGCCATACGTCTTGCTGACGCGATCGAGGCGGAGGACGGTTTGGGCGGCAACTGAGGTCATCGGTTTTCAGTTATCAGTTATCAGTCTTCAGTTTTCAGCGTTCAGCTATCAACTGACCACTGACAACTGACCAACTAGCTCTTAAACACCATCGCGGGATCAATCCTCGTTACCTTATGGATCGACAGCACGGAAGACCACAGGCACATCATCACGTTCAGTATGAAGATCCCCACCAGCACCGGCACGGGCAGCAGGATGGGCAGGTGCCCGTGCTTCATGCCTTCGATCACGAAGTAACTGATCCCCATTCCCACGGCGAATCCGATGATGGAGTTGATAAGCGCCTGCTCGATGATGATGGCATACAGGTCCCAATTGGAGGCGCCAATGGCTTTCAGCGTGCCGAATTCCTTCAGGTGTTCGGTGGTGGAGGTATAGATGGTGTTGGCCACAATCACCGTGCCGATCACCACGCCCATCATCGCGACGGCCAGCAGCGCCACGCCTGTGCCAGTGTTGGTTATCCAGTAGTCCTGGGTCTTCTTGCTGAACTCGCGCGAGGTATAGACGTCCACGTCTCCCACTGTCTCTTGAATGCGCCGTTTGACGTCCTGCGTGGAATAACCGGGAGCGACCTTGACCAGCACATAAACGGTATAACCTTTGTTCAGGCGGGAGAGCATCACCGCGTTCTTGTAGGAAGTGAAGATGTAAGGGCTCTGGATGAACGATCGCGCGCCGCGCACTATTCCCGCCACGCGCACGCGGTGGTCGTTGATTTCCGTTTCCCCCCCGATGGGGATATTGCCCAGGCGGTTGGTCTCCGCCTCGTCATAGAAAATGGAGTCAAAGTACTTTACGTCCTGCGGATTCCCTCGCACGATATCCCAGGGCGCCCCGATCATGGTTTCCGGGTCGAAGCCCACCATCTGCACCGTTTCCTGGCTGCCGCTGGGAGTCTTCCAATAGCCGAAGGTCAGCATGTACTTGATCGCCCACTCCACGCCCGGAACCTCCCGGACGTCATACAGTTTCTTTTCGTTGAAGGGGCGGCCGAAATCGAAGTTTTCCAGCCCGTGGGCGGTAACCCAAATATCCGCCTCGGTATGGTCGATGAGCACGCTCACGTTGGAGCGAAACGCCAGGTAGACTCCCAGTTGCACGGTGATGAGAACGACGGCAAAAGAGATTCCGGCCAGGGCAACCGCGAATCGGGTTTTGTCGTGAAAGAGGTTCTTGCGGGCGATGGAAACCATGGCGGACCGTCTTTAAGCAGGGAATTCTATCACGGGAAGCAGAGGCGGGGGTGGCTCGTGCAAGTGGTTAGGGGTCAGTTTTCAGTAATCAGTTGTCAGTCGTCAGTTGTCGGCAGTCAGTTGCCGGTTGTCAGTTCCAATTCAGCAACACTGTCTGGAGGAATGTTAAAGTCTTTAGACCGCAGGACGGTGTGTAGGAAAGTCTCCGGTTTGTCAGCGGGCTGGTAGAAAACCCCGATAGCATTTGGATGGGTGGCAAGGTATTGGCGGGACTTCTCGACACCGCCCACAAAGAAAATCTTGGTCAGCGCTTCCGTCTCCATCCCGGTGGGCACGGCCGCCACTGTCGAGAGCATGTTCTGCACCGGCCAACCTGTGTGGGGATCCATGATGTGGCAATAAACCTTGCCGTTAATTTTGAAGAACTTCTCGTAATTTCCGGAAGTGGAGAGCGCGAAGTTCCGCAGAAGAAAGACGTCCGCGGGCTTGTCGGCGTGGTACGGATCGCGCACGGTGATCTTCCAGCCGCGTTCGCCAGGCGGAGAGCCCAAGGCGTAGATGCTGCTCGAACCGCTGGAAATGAGAGCCGACGTGACGCCATTGGACCGCATCAGTTCCGCCGCCCGATCCACCGCATAACCCTTGGCGATTCCCCCCAAGTCGAGTTCCACTCCCGCGGTATCGAAGTGGAGGGTGCGCCGCGCCGCGTCCAGGTGCACGTGGCGATAGCCGATACGCTTTTCCACCTGGGCAATTTCTTCAGCGCCCGGCAGGCGTCCCTGGCCGCGAAAGAATCCCCAAAGCTTCATGAGGGGGCCCACAGTGATGTCAAAATCGCCCCCCGACTCCTGGCTGGCGCGCAGCGAGTACTGGATCAGCCCGAAGAGTTGCGGTGAAACCGTCACGTCACTTTTGGCCGCGTCGCGATTGATAACGGAAAGTTCGCTCTCCGGCTTGTAATTACTCATCTGGTCGTCAAGCTGGTCGATTTCGGCAAACACCTCGGAGACAACTTCCGCAAGGAAAGTCTGGTCGCGGCCATAGGCCACCACCGTGTAGGTGGTCCCCATCGCCTGGTGCGAGGCTTCATAGCGGACGGCGGACTCGGGGCTCGCGACTTGCGACCCGGGATTCGCGAATCGGGATACGGGGTACGGGATGCGCGACGTGGGATTCGCGTCTCGTGACTCGCGACTTGCGACTTGAATTAGGCGGGGTGGGACGCCGGATAGGGAACTCAGGCCGGCGGAAGGCCATGCGCCGGCTGTTATGGTGAGCAGGGCGGAAATGGACAATAGGTGGTTTGCGAGTTTTGAGGGTGCAGTCAAATCAGATTTGAAATGCCCAACGGCTTGAGGGTGCAATTTGCATGCCCCTCCCGATCCTCTCCTACCCTTCACACTTTACACTTTAACCTTTAGTCGCAGGCTCGTTCCCGGGCCAGTAAACTTTCTGCCCCGTTTCCACCGAGCGGTTCCCGTAGATGACGCCTTGGGCGTCGCCGACACCGATCTCGAAGGGGGCGATGATGGGCTTTCCGTCGCGCGCGCTCAGCAGGAAATTGTGCAATTCGCTCCACCAGGGATCGTGGGGCTCTTCGTAATTGTAGATCCCCATGGATGCCAGCCAGTGCCTGGCGTAGCGCATCTCGCGGTCCATGAAACCGAGTTGGCTCATCGCACCCTGCTCGGGGAAGATGGGGATGCCTTCCTGGGCGCTGGCATTGCTGACGGTGGCGCCGGCCCACCAGTTTTCCTTGCCATTGCCGGATGTAACCTTCGCCACCTGCTCGCGGTAGTACATTCCCTTGCCGATGGTGATGATGAGAGACCCCTGGTCGCCCAGAATCTGCTCGTTGAAGTCCAGGTGGGCATTGTAGAGGATCGAACTCCAGGTCATTTTGCGCCCGCCCGGGTATTCGTAGATGGCCTCCACGTTATCGCAGGTTTCGCGACCATCTTTCCAGTAGTCGATCCCTCCGACGGCATATACCGATATGGGCTTGGAATCAAAGGCCCAGTTGGCAATGTCAATCTGATGCGAGGCCAGTTCCGCCAGCAACCCGCCGGAGTATTCCTTGTACATGCGCCAGTTGATCAGGCGTTCGAACTTGGGATCGGGCACGGGCCGGCGCCAGTTGCTATTGCGATGCCACTGGGCGCGCACGAACATGACTTTGCCCAACGCCCCCTTGCGGATCATTTCAATAGCCACCTGATAGAGCACGCTGGACCGCCGCTGCAATCCCACCTGGACCACCAGCTTGGGATTATCGGCCATCGCCTTGTGAATCAGGTCCCCTTCTTCTTCCTTGAAGTACATCGTCTTCTCGACAAAGACGTGCTTGCCGGCACTGAGGGCATCCACCACCATTTGGGCGTGCAGGTTCAGCGGTGTGGCAATGATGACCGCGTCCATATCCTTACGTTCCAACATTTTGTGGTATTCAACGTAAGTCTCGGGATTGGAACCGATGGTCTCAACACCCTTCTTGAGATTGGGGGGATAGATATCGCAGGAGGCAACGCAAAGTCCCTCCGGTATGGTTGCCAGGAACTTGAGGAGGGTGCAGCCTTCCGTTCCGGTACCGACAATTCCATACCTCAAGGGATTGCCGGCGCTTTGGGCACTCAAAATGGCCGGGGCACCGAGGCTCGAGAGGGATGAACCGGCGGCCACGGATGCGGCAGTCTTCAAGAACTGGCGGCGGCTAAAATCTTGCTCTCTCTCCATTACTATAACTCCCTATAATTTGTGTAATTTCTGAAGCCCATCGCGCTCGGGCGGAATTTCTCGCAAATTTCCATTATCGTTGAAATCTGTAGCACTTCATACACCAAATTTGAGCTGGCGCAAACCACTGCAATCCAGCATCTCACCTTGGGTTATACTGGCCGAGGAGGATTTTTCGACACCTTTGAAAGTTCCGGCCTTGATACCGTACCCTGCTCTTCTTGCCGCCCTGCTCTTCCTCGCTACCCTGGGTTTGTATGGCCAAACCCCCACACCGCCGCCCGACGATGTAGCCACGGAAGCACTCAAGTTCGCGGCCATCTATGGCGCCATCGAGCGGAACTACCTTGACCCCGTCGATGCCGATCACGTCATCTTTGACGGGGGAATCCGCGGCATGCTGTCGGCCCTCGACCCTTTCTGTGCATTCCTGGACCGCGATCAGTTCGAACTGATGAAGCAGCAGGCGCGTGGGGAGGCGATCGGGTTCGGCTCGGTTCTCTATGTGTCGGTCGGGAAAGTGCTCATCCTGCAAACGGCGCAGGGATCACCGACGTTCCGGGCCGGCCTGGGGCCTGGGGATGAAATTGTTTCCATCAACGGGGAGAGACTCGACCGGCTGGATTTCCAGTCGCTCATCGAACTGCTCAAGAGTTCGCGCTCGCGGCCTGTGCGGCTGGGAATCATCCACCCGGGGAGAGTCATTCCTGAGGATGTGAACCTGCGCCCCGCCGAGGTCTCATTACCGTCGGTGGACAAGTCCTTCCGCTGGTCTCCCGGGATCGCCTATATCCATATTTCCAGTTTCGAAGGAAAGACTCCGGAAGAGGTCGCGACCGCACTGGATGGAATGGACCCGCCCCACCTGCAGGGATTGCTCCTGGACCTCCGGGACAATCACGGTGGCATTGTGGATTCCGCAGCCGCGGTGGCCAGCCTTTTCCTTAAGCTGAATGACCTGATCCTCACGACGCGCGGGCGCGCCATGAAGGAAGCCATCTACCGTGTTCCGGAGATGACGAAGCATTATGATCTTCCCCTCGTCGTGTTGGTGAATGGCGACACCGCCAGCGCGGCGGAAGTTCTGGCTGCCGCACTCCAGGAGCACGACCGCGCCGTGATTGCCGGCCAGCCGACGTTTGGCAAGGGCGTCGTGCAGTCGGTGGCGGAACTGAGCGAGCAGACCGGCTTGGCGCTCACTTCCGGTCAGTATTTTACCCCCAGTGGCCGATCCATCCAGCGGCCACTGCCCGGCACGGCGCTGACCTTTACTTCCCTGTCCTTGTCGGCCTCGGCAATGGAAAAGGGCGGGGGCGGAACCGACCCGGGCCACTCCAAGACCGCAGCGTTTCATACCGACGACGGCCGCCCTGTCAGCGCGGGCGGGGGCATTACCCCTGACGTTTCCCTCGCCGCCCCGGAGGACGACCCGTGGCTGGCTTTCGTCACGCAGCGGGGGTACCTGACAAGCTATGCCGAATCCTACCTGACCACGCACGGCAGACCTACCGAACCCTTCGAGGTCACGCCCCAAATGCTCGATGATTTCGGAGCCACCCTCCAGCAGAACAGGGTGCGCGTTCCCGAGGAGTATTGGTCCAAGGACCAGGACATCTTAAAGCGCCGGCTAAAGGTTGAGCTCGTAAACCTGGTCTATGGATTGGACAGGGGTGGGGAACTGGCGACCCGGGACGACCCGCAGGCCCGTGAGGCCTCCGGGTTGTTTCCACGCGTCGCGAAGATTCTCCAGGGACACTCTAGGGAACAGGCTCCTCCCGAGGATACAAGCGGAGAGCGTGGGCAACATGGACCCGCTCATGCCATGCCTAATTATATCAAGAAGTTGGAATACCCATAATAGGTGTTGCACGGGAATTGCCAAAGGAGTATACTAAATAAACTTGATCAGTTTTTGTGACCGAACACCACGCTCGTCGAAGGCCGCAAACGTAAGGACTTTGCGGCGTTTTTCGTCTTGGGGATGCGGTTGC
>DATJVT010000115.1:0-14903 GCA_035501695.1 Terriglobia bacterium
GGGGGCAGGGTGATGTCAACCGTGCCTCCTACAGGACCTCCACAGTCCCGCGTCACCGCGAAACCAAGAACCCGACAGCCTTCATTATTTGCAGTCAATCGGGAGTCCCCAACCCGCGGGGGTGAGGGTTTTGACGGGACGTCGCCCCGGCGGGGATCGGAGCTTTTATGGAACTGAAGACGGTCATCATCGAAAAGCCGGGGGACATGAACTTCATCCTGGGCCAGTCGCACTTTATCAAAACCGTGGAAGACCTTTATGAAGCGATCGTCCAGACCGCGCCCCAGATGAAATTCGGCATCGGCTTCTGCGAGTCTTCCGGGCCGGCGCTGGTACGGTTTGCCGGAAATGATCCCAAGCTTGTCGAATTAGCGCAGAAGAACGCCCTCGCACTCTCCTGCGGTCATGCTTTCATCATCTTTATGGAAGGCGGGTTCCCCATCAACATCCTGAACACGGTGAAGAATGTCCCCGAGGTGTGCCGGGTCTTCTGCGCCACCGCGAACCCCGTTGAGGTGATCGTGGCGGAATCCGAACAGGGGCGCGGCATTCTGGGGGTCATCGACGGCGTCAAAACTTGTGGCATCGAGACCGAAGCCGACATTCAATTCCGGCACGGTTTCCTGCGCAAGATCGGGTACAAGCTTTAGTGCTCAACTCCGGGGATGTGCGAGATGTACAGGGCATCAAGCCAAAGGGGAATGAATTTGCCGTTTATGGGGAAGAGCACCCGTGTGATTGAACCGCCACGCCGGGAATGGCGTGCAACGCACCGCGCGAGATCTCTAGGCGCTATGGCCCGGCTTGCTCTGGTATTGGCCAGTCTGCCCTGCGCCGCCACTCTTATTCTGGGTGCCTCACAGAGCGCCGCCAATAATACGAACTCCCCCCCTGCTCCGGCGACGCCCCACGCGGCGGTGTCCACAACCCACCCTTCTCCGTCCTCGACCTCCCCGTCCCACGGCGCTCCCTCCCGGCAGGTGGTTCGCTCCCGGATCGGGCTGGTTGTGGATGCGCAAACCTCCGAAGAGCTCCTCGTGAAGAATCCCGACCGCATCGTCCCCATCGCTTCCATCACCAAGTTGATGACCGCCATGGTGGTGCTGGACTCCAAGCTGCCGATGGATGAGATGATCAAGATCAGCAACGAAGACCGCGACCTGGTGTTGGGTACGACTTCCCGATTGCAAGTGGGCTGGTCGCTCAGCCGGGAAGAGATGCTGCACCTGGCCCTGATGGCCTCGGAGAACCGCGCCGCCGCCGCCCTCAGCCGGTATTATCCCGGCGGACGCCCGGCGTTTATCGCGGCCATGAACGCCAAGGCGGCGGATTTAGGGATGACTCACACCCACTTTGTGAATTCCAATGGCTTGACGACGGAAAATGTATCGACGGCTCGCGACCTGGTAAAACTCGTGGGTGCCGCCGTGCAGTATCCCCTGATTCGAGAATTCACCACCGACACCCGCTACGACGTGCGCATCGGGCGGCATGAGTTGGCGTATTTCAATCCTGATCGTCTTGTGGGCTTGCCCAATTGGGACATCGCGGTGCAAAAGACCGGGTTTACCAACGCCGCCGGCCGCTGCCTGGCGATGCAGTTGAACGCGGAGGGCCGCGCCCTGATCATGATCTTTCTGGACGGGGACGGCAAGCTCACGCGCTTTGCCGATGCACGGCGAGTCCTGATGCAACTGGCTCAGGCGGAGAAGAAATAGGAAAGGGCTAGGATTTGCTCTCGCGCACGACGGCTCCCAGTTCGCCGCGCGCAAGGCGAATGGACACTTCGGCGCCCGCGGCCACCTGGGCGGCATCACGGATGATCCTTCCCTCCCCGTCGCGCGTGATGGAATACCCGCGCTCCAGGATGGTGCGCGGGCTGCGCTCTCTCAACACCGCCTCCAGTTGACCCAAGCGGTTGGCCCGGTCCGAGAGGAAGCGCCGGAATTGGTTCTCGAGCTTCTGCACACGCTCATCCAGCGCAGCCCGCTTCAATCGCAGGTGCCTGAGGAAGTCGTACCGCACCACTCCCGCCGAAGCGCGCAGCCACTCCTGCCGTGCTACGTGCAAGCGGGAGAGGAGGAGGCGGTGCAATGTGACGACGCCTTCGTCCACTCGCTGGGCGCGTTCCGCGATGCGCGCCGCAAGCGTTTGAAAGACGTGGTGCATGCGCAGCTCGGTCAGCGCTTCCCGGGCTTCGGAAATCTTCAGGCGGATCAATTGGGCCATGTGCCGGGCGCGGCCATCCAGTTCATCCAGCAGGTCCTGTTTGCGATGCACCACCAACTCCGCCGCGGCCGATGGCGTGGGCGCCCGCAAGTCCGCCACAAAATCCGCAATCGTGAAATCCGTCTCGTGGCCCACCGCCGAAATGGTCGGAATCTTCGATGCGGCGAGGGCCCGCGCCACCGCTTCCTCGTTGAACGCCCAGAGGTCTTCCAGCGAACCTCCGCCGCGGGCCACAATGATCACGTCCACCGCCCCTTGGCGGTTGAAATACTCGATGCCCTGGGCAATCTCTTGCGCCGCTCCCTCGCCCTGGACTCGCGCGGGATACAGCAGCACGTTCATGTTGCGGAAGCGGCGCCGCAGTATACGGAGGATATCGCGGATCACGGCGCCTGTGGGCGAGGTAACCACGCCGATAACTTGCGGCAACATGGGAAGCGGCTTCTTGCGGCCCGGGTCGAACAGGCCTTCCGCCGCCAGCTTCTGCTTCAGCTGTTCGAAGGCCAGTTGGAGCGCGCCGGGTCCGGCCGGTTCCAGGAACTCGACGTAGAGTTGGTACTCTCCCCGCGCCTCATAGACGCTTAAGCGCCCGCGCGCGATCACCGCCAGTCCGTCCTGAGGTTTGAATTTCAAGTAGCGCGCCTGATTGCGGAAGCACACGGCGCGAAGCTGCGCCGTTTCATCTTTTAGCGTGAAATAGAGATGGCCGGACCCGGCGGCGTGGAGATTGGAAACCTCACCGGTCACCCACACGTCGGGGAATTCCTTCTCAAGGAGACTACGGATCTGAAGGCTCAACTCCGCCACGCTGTAGATCCGCCGTACCGGCCCGAAGTTGAGGGAAGGTTGAGTCATGCCATTTGAGATTTCAGATTTGCGATTTCGGATTGCCGCGTCGTCGAATTTCCCAATGAATGACGGTCTACCTCTTCGTCAAAAGGGAGATGATCCAAAAGATCGCAGTGATGGCCCCGCTCACGACCAGGCAAGTTACTATCGGGAAATAGAACTGAAAGTTCTTCCCCTTATAGGCGATATCACCGGGAAGCCGCCCGAGGCCGAGAAACGAGAACTTCGATCCGGCCATGAAAATCAGGCCGAGCCCGACCAGGATGATTCCAGCGATCACGAGAAAGCGCCCGAGTTGGTAGGAAGCCGCGCCGCCCATTCAAGTCCATCGTCGCCGCCGGTGGGAGAGATGTCAAGCCTGCGGCAACGCCAGCCGCTAAACCAACGCGACGCCGGGAAAGAAGTACCCAATCTCGTAAGCGGCAGTTTCCGGGGCATCGGAGCCGTGCACGGCATTGTGCTCGATGTTCGCAGCATAGAGCTTGCGAATCGTGCCCGGCGCAGCGTTGGCGGGGTTGGTGGCGCCCATCACTTCGCGCAGCCGGAGAATGGCGTTCTCGCCTTCCAGAACCATAACCAGGGCGCTGCCTGAACTCATGAAATGGGTGAGGCTCTCGAAAAAGCCCTTGCCGCGGTGGACGGCGTAAAAGCCCTCCGCTTCCTTCTGGTTGAGGTTTACCAGCTGGGCGGCCACAATCTTGAGTTGATGGGCCTCGAAGATCTTGATGATGTCGCCGATGTGGCCTGCCGCAACGGCGTCGGGTTTGATGATAGTCAACGTGCGTTCGGTTCCCATGGTTCTCCCGTCAAAGCAAAATCTGAATTATGAATGCTGAATTATGAAGCATCCGTTCCAAGTGCTCAACACTCGCATCCGGGTGCGGCCAATTGTCAGAATTCATAATTCAGAATTCAGAATTTCTTTAAGCGTCTCACCAATCAGCGCAGGGCTCTCGGCGACCGCGATGCCGGCTGCCTGGAGCGCAGCGATCTTGTCCGCCGCGGTGCCTTTTCCCCCCGAGATGATGGCGCCGGCGTGGCCCATGCGGCGGCCCGGCGGTGCGGTGCGGCCGGCGATAAAACCTACGACGGGTTTCTTCACGTGGGCCTGGATGAAAGCCGAGGCGTCCTCCTCCGCCATGCCGCCGATTTCCCCGATCATCACGATGGCATGCGTTTCCGGATCATCGTTGAAAAGGCGCAGGGCGTCAACGAAGGTTGTGCCGATGATGGGATCGCCGCCAATCCCGATGCAGGTTGACTGCCCGATACCCAGCGCAGTCAGCTGGCCCACCGCTTCGTAAGTCAAAGTCCCGCTGCGTGAAACCACGCCCACGTGGCCCGGCAGATGAATCGATCCGGGCATGATGCCAATCTTGCATTTACCCGGGGAAATAATGCCGGGGCAGTTGGGACCGATCAGGCGGGTTGTCCGTTCCGACAGGAACTGCGCAACGCGCACCATGTCGAGAGTGGGAATGCCTTCCGTAATGGCCACGACCAGCGGCAACCCGGCATCGGCCGCTTCCATAATGGCGTCGGCCGCGAAGGGCGGAGGAACAAAGATCACGGAGGCGTTGGCCGCAGTCCGGTCCACCGCTTCCTGCACGGTATTAAACACCGGGATACCCTCCACGGAGGTGCCGCCTTTACCCGGCGTCACGCCTGCCACGACCTTGGTGCCGTAAGCAATGGCCTGCTGCGTGTGGAACATCCCCTCACGGCCGGTGAGTCCCTGCACAAGCAAGCGTGTGTTTTCGTCAGCTAATATCGCCATGAAGATTTCCCGTTATCGAACTCTGTCCTGGTGTCCTGTCCCACTTGAATCTCTACGGTGGCACCGCCACTCCCGGCGGCGCGGCACAGGCAAGAGCTCCTGTGCCACGGTCAAGTTTTGAGTGGGACTGGGCACTAGGATCGGTTGGCCGCGGCAACGACTTTCTCTGCCGCTTCTTTCATGTCGTCGGCCACCTCGAAATTCAACCCCGACTCCTTCAGGATCTTCTGCCCCAGATCCACGTTGGTTCCCTTCAGGCGTACCACGATGGGAACCTTCACGCCGAGCGTTTTCGCCGCCGCCACCACGCCGCTCGCCACGACATCGCAGCGCATAATGCCGCCGAAGATGTTGATCAGTACGGCGCGCACGTTCTTGTCACTCAGGATGATCTCAAAGCCGTGGCGCACCTGTTCTTCGTTGGCGCCTCCGCCCACATCCAGGAAATTAGCCGGGCGGCTGCCGGCGTACTGGATAATGTCCATGGTGGCCATGGCAAGGCCCGCGCCATTTACCATGCAACCCACGTTTCCATCCAGGCGGATGTAGTTCAGCCCGTAGTTCGATGCCTTCACTTCCAGCGGATCTTCTTCGTCCAGGTCGCGCAGTTCGCGAATGTCCGGGTGGCGTGCAAGGGCGTTGTCGTCAAAGTTCATCTTGGCGTCGAGTGCCAGGGCGCGGCCGTCGTTGGTGATGACGAAGGGATTGATCTCCACCAGCGAGGCGTCCGTGGCCTCGAAGGCCCGATAGAGGTTCTGGAAGAGGCGCGCGGCTTCGTTCACCACCTTGCCCTCCAGCCGCAATCCAAATGCCAGCTTACGGGCCTGGAAGGCCTGAAACCCGACGCTCGGATCGACATATTCTTTCAGGATCTTCTCGGGATGCTCGGCGGCCACGACTTCGATCTCGACGCCCCCTTCGGTGGAAGCCATGAACACAGGTCGGCCCGTCGCGCGGTCGATGACGATGCCGAGGTAGAGCTCGCGCGCCACATGCAAGCCCTCCTCGATCAAGACGCGCTTGACCAACCGCCCCTCCGGCCCCGTCTGGTGGGTCACCAGGGTCATACCCAGGATCTCGCCCACCAGGGCGTCGGCTTCCAGGGGATTGTGAGCCAACTTGACTCCGCCCCCCTTGCCGCGGCCTCCGGCGTGGATCTGGGCCTTGACCACCACTGTCCCGCCGCCCAGCGTCTGCGCAACAGCGCGCGCGTCCTCGCGCTTGGTGACGATCTCACCGCGCGGCACAGTGACGCCAAATCTGGCAAGGATCTGCTTGGCTTGATATTCGTGGATTTTCATATTGGAGGAAGCTGTCAGCTTTCAGTCGTCAGCTCTCAGCGGAAGGCCTGTCCGGTTTCCCTTCCCCGGTATCTGGTACCAAAACCCAGCCCGCCGCCAGCGCCGGGTCGCTCTTCAAGTTTGTGGTCTTTCCAAACTGGCAAGGACCAACGGATGTGAAATCAGTCTTTGGCAAAGCTCGCAAAGCAGCTTAAACTGGAAGATTCAGCTCGCTTGCCCCAAACTAGCAAGTATAGGCAATCGAGGCGGGATTTGCAATGCAGGCGCACGTAAGGGGGACCTCTGCCCCTTAACTGCCCGGCGGACGCACGCGAATGCCATGATGATTCGAGAAACCATCGAAGCCCTCAAGGCACGGACCCATCTCTCCCGCGAGGAATCGCGCGCGGTGATGCAGCAACTCCTTTCCGGTTCGGTGCCGGATGAGGAGATTGTGGCGTTTCTCGCGGCATTGCGCGAAAAAAGCGAGCAAGCGGAAGAATTGGTGGGTTTTGCCGAGGAGATGCGCGCCCACGCCGCGGAAACTCTGGCGGCGGCGGGAGTCGATGTCACCAACATTTCGCATCGGGAGCCCTTGCTTGACACCTGCGGCACGGGTGGCGACGGCCACGGGACATTCAACGTCTCCACGGCGGCCGCGCTGGTGGCAGCCGCGGCGGGGGTGCGGGTGGCCAAGCACGGCAACCGTTCGATTTCGAGCCGCTGCGGCAGCGCCGACTTGCTCGAAGTCCTGGGGGTCGTCATTGAACTGCCGCTGGGACAAATCCCCGCGTGCCTGGAAGAAGTCGGCATGGTGTTCCTGTTTGCCCCGCGCCTGCACCTGGCCATGAAGTACGTCATGAATGCCCGGCGAAGTCTCGGGACCAAAAGCGTTTTCAACCTGCTCGGCCCCCTGACGAATCCCCTGGCCGCAACCATTCAGTTGGTAGGCGTCTTTGACGCCCGACGCACGGAAATGATGGCGCAGACGCTACGTGCCGTGGGGACAAAGCGTGCTTTCGTGGTGGCGGGTTCCGATGGCATCGATGAGATCACCACCACCGGGCCGACGCGGCTTTCCGCCAGCACCGGCAACGGAGTGGATACTCGGGATGTGCACCCCGCGGAGTTTCGGCTTCCCCGCGCCTCTCTTGAGCAATTGCAGGGGGGGGATGCCGCCACCAATGCGCGCCTCCTTCACAGCGTTTTGGACGGAGAACCCGGCCCATATCGCGATGTGGTGCTGGCCAATGCCGCGGCGGCCTTCACCCTGGCGGGAAAAGCTAAAGACTTTGCTGAAGGCGTGGAACTGGCCGCCGAGGTTATCGACTCCGGAGCAGCGCGCGCTAAACTCCAGGCGCTGGTGAGGTTCACTCAACAATACCAGGGTTGACTTTTCAATTTTCGAATGACGATTGTCGATTGCCCAGGTGAGGATCCTGCGGTTGCCGTCTTAGCTTCCCCACTAACGCCATACTGAAGACTGATAACTGACGACTTTCATTTCAGTCGCAAGAAATTCCCCAAAAGCTGTTTGCCCGCGTTGGTCAAGACCGATTCCGGGTGGAATTGGACGCCTTCCACATTCATTGTCTTGTGGCGTAATCCCATAATGAGTCCGTCCGAAGTATGGGCGGAAACCTCCAGGCAAGCAGGAAGCGACTCGCGCGCCACGATCAGGGAATGGTAACGCGTGGCCGGAAAGGGATTCGGGAGGCCTTCGAAGATGGTCCTGCCGTCGTGATGGATATCACTGGTCTTGCCGTGCATCAGATGGGGTGCGCGGATTACCTCCCCTCCGAAGGCCTGGCCGATCGACTGATGGCCCAGGCAGACTCCCAGGATGGGGATCCTGCCGGCGAATATGCTAATTACTTCGAGACAGATTCCTGCTTCGGAGGGGGTCTTCGGGCCCGGGGAGATGACGATACGCTCCGGCGCCTGCTTGTCAATCGCTTCGACGGTGGTTTGGTCGTTGCGAACGACTTCGAGATTGGCTCCCAACTCTCCCAGATACTGAACAAGGTTGTAGGTGAAGGAATCGTAGTTGTCGATCACCAGAATCATGGACATGCCTTTCGAGAGGTACCCTCCGCATTATTATAGGGGAAACCGCCGTCGGTTCCAAATGTGGGCAAGGAGTGTCACAAAAGGGTCGCCCAATTCCGTCACTTTGACTGCCCTTCCCCTATGCACGCGCACTCCATTCCAGTCAATTCCATAAGCAACTGATTCTAATGGCACTAATCGAAGCGCAGCCCAATCTAGTCATGGGAATTGTGGCGATTGAATTGCTCTGCTATGTCATTTGAAGATAAGGGAATTACTAATGCAGAATTCCAAGCGCAAATTACGATTTTCATTGGTCGATATCCTGGTGGGGATGGCGGTATTGATGATTCTCTCCGCCCTGGTGATACCACTCTTCCTTCCCCCCGAGGGGAGAGCAGCGACCAAGTCGGCTCCCGCAACCGCCGCCACCCAGCCAGCCCGGCGATAGCCCTGCACGCCGCCGGCGCGTATTGCAGGGTGCGCTCGCTTGTGTCTCAGAAGGGGCGATGAATCCCGGCGACCGCACGTCTCGCCCATCGTTCCATCCGCCCCCGGGTTTCCCTTCGTATTGGTCCCTATCGGAGTTCAATCGTCTGGCTTTCGGATACCTGGGCATGCTGCCGCTCGTCCTCCGCAGTAACGCGGAGTTTGTAACTGCCCGGCTTGACTCCCTTCAAATCAAAAACTGCCAGCGCCGGCAGTTCTCCGTCGTTATATCCGGGCGCGACCTGGAGTTCCAGTGGTTTGATCTTCTCTACCCGGCTCCCGTTTTCCAGGCTGAACCACAGGTGTAGGGTGGGTTTGTTCTGATCGTCCAGGCTCAGTCCCATCACGCTGCAATAAGCAAGGAGGCGGTTGGAGAGGGCAAACTGCCGCCGTGCCGGCAGTACGATACGCAGGGTCTTCAAGCAGAGCGGATCAAGCGGGTCGGCGCCGCAGTCGGCGTCCTTTTCCTCGTCCGCCAGCACCAGGCTCGTCAGCCGCAGGTTAGCAGCGGCCGGTCCGGGAACGATAGTTGTCCTCGCACTCGTGCCCGTGGTCCCATCCGGAAACTGGACGATGGCTTGGACGCTCGCGGGCTGAAGTTTTGGAACCCCGACGTGGCCTTGTAAATTAAAGGTGCGAGTGGAGAACTGGTCGTGCTCGGCCTTGGCTAGTCGGACGTGACCGAAACGTTCCTGCACGCCCAGGATCTGCCCATCCGCGTCACGCGCGATGAGCAGCGTATTCATGTCAGCGACGTACGTATCTTTTATCTTCTCAAAGCGGACCACGCTGCCGGGCATGGACACCGCCATGGCGATCCCGAAGCGGCCGTCGGCGGTGGGCTCCAGGGCCGCATTCACTTCCGGCGTGAAAGACGATTTGTGCCCGCCCGATTCCACGGAAGCCAGCAACTGCGCGCCCCCGGGAGTCAGCATGATGGCCCGGCCGGGCGGCAGGGCCCAATAGCCCTGCCGGTACCGCAGATGGCTCCCCCGCTGGGTAAGTTCAACCGTAATCTTGCGGAACGATCCATCAAAGCGCCGGTTCGTGGGGTAGTACATGAGTGTGTAAAACTCGCTGGCGTCGGCCAGGACGCGGTCCAAAGCCTGCCCCAGGTCATTCATATTACGCAGGAGAAAGCCTCCCGTAGAATGAGCGAGGTTCCCCAGGTCATCGTCCGGATCGGATCCCAGGGTCTGCATCCAGTCAAATTGATCGGGCCCGCCTCCATGCTGGTTGGGTCCGAGCACCGCAAAATCCTGCGTGTAGCGCTTCTGGAGGCCCATGTCGATGGAGTTGACGTCGGCGCGCATGCCGGAGTCCGCCCCCGTCGCGTCCAGAACATAGATCGCCACGTTGGAGCGCTGCGCGGCGTCAACGACACCTTGCATTTCGGTAGCGGCGCTGGGAGAGTGCAGGAAGCCCTCCGAAAAAACCACCACGGTCTTGCGGCCGGGGAGATCGCGATAACCCAGCGCGAGGGCGCGCAAGGCCATCAGGACAGCCCGCGCTTGCAGCGAACTCGCTACCGTGAGCCAACTCCGCAGCATGTTCATTTCGCGGAGTTGCACTTGCTGGCTGTCGAGTGCCAACTCCACTTCGGGAGCAGGCCGTTTCCCCGCGGCGGCCACCTTCGTCTCCAGGCTGACGGGTGGTCCGCCACGCAGCGTCTCCGGATAAACCTGGGTAAAGAGATCGTCGATCTCGTTTTCGGTCTGTTCCCGATCCCGCGCCGTCAAGCGGCCCGAGGGAGTGCGACGGCTCAGTCTTTCGAAAACATCCCGCAATTGCTGTGGATCGTGCGTGAAGGGAGAGGCCAGGTGGAGGCTGCTGTCCACCCAATACACTGCCACCAGGTCTCCCGACGCCACGGCCTTCTCCGCGAACGCGCGGGCCGAGGAACAAGCCTGCTTGAGGTTCTGCTGGTGGATGTCACTTAGGTCGATCAGCAGGGTGATGAGTTGGGGGGGATTGGCTGGAGCGGACGCGCCTGGGGATGGGTTGGAGGCGGCTGCCGCGGGCGGAATTGATGCCGGCTGCGTTTCGCGGTGGGGGGGCGGAGCCGTGAAAGACGCAATCGCCTGCGGTGTGCCGTCCTCGTAGATGCGGAAATCGCCGGCGGTGAGCCCGGGCACATGATGCCCCTCATGATCGGTCACAATGACGTCGACCACCACTCCCGCTGTTTCGGTGCGGATGATCGGGGCCTTCTCCTGAGCCAATCCGCTCACACCGGCGCAGACCATTACCCCCAGCGCAAGAACTCGTCGCATCCCCTCCCGGAGGGGAAGCTCCTGAGAAACCTTTCGCGATGAAGTGTGGGCGGTCACGATTCAAACCTACCTTCGAGTGAGGCGGCCGCAGTAAAATGTCTGCCGGCTGTGCTGGTTTGATGCCCCAAGTATCGGGTTGCATCGAATCCCGCTCGAAAGGAGCAAACATGTTCAGATCGGGACGCAGGACCTTCCTCAAAGCCGGAGCTCTCTCCGCCGCAAGTCTGGGAACGCTGGGGGCGGCTCAGGGCAATGCGCTTCTCGCTCCCCGTGATGCGCCGCGGGTTGACACAGCGCCAACACCCCCGCCTTTCAAGCTCGGCCTGGTGACCTATAACCTGGCGAAGGATTGGGATATTAACACCATCATCAAGAATTGCGAAGAGACAGGATTCGAAGGCGTCGAACTGCGCACTACACACAAGCACGGCGTGGAGCTCTCGCTTAGCCGGGCGCAGCGGGCGGAAGTGAAGCAGCGCTTTGCCGCATCCCACGTCCGCCTGATGAGCCTGGGCACTACGTGTGAGTTCGAGTCGCCGGAGCCCGCCGTGGTAGAGAAGAACATCGAGGAAGCCCGCCGCTGGTGCGAACTGGCGCGGGACCTCGGTTGTGTGGGTGTGAAGGTCCGGCCGAACGGGTTTCCCAAGGGGATTCCGGAGGACAAGACTCTCGACCAGATCGGCTACGCGCTCTCCCGCTGCGGCGATATTGCCCGCGATCACGGCGTGGAAATCTGGCTGGAGGTCCATGGCGAGGGCACCATGCTTCCGTCCAACACTCACCGGATTCTCAGCGTGGCGAATCATCCCGCCGTGGGAGCGTGCTGGAATTCCAATGACACCGACGTGGTGGACGGCTCCGTGAAACCGTCCTTCGACCTGCTCAAACCCTGGATCCGCAGTTGCCATATCAACGAACTGTGGCGCACCCTGTCGCCCTGGGGCAGCGGCATGGCCATCCCCACGACGGCCAAGCCCGGCTTCCCCGAATGGGAGAAGCCCTATCCCTGGCGTGAATTGTTCACCCTGCTGCGCGGCAACGGGTTCGATCGCTATACCTACGCGGAAGTACCGGAGAGCACCGAGCCCATCCGCTTTATGCACTACTATCGCGCCCTCTGGCAATACCATGCGGCATGAGCGTGTAGTCCGCGTCTTTTCTGCCTCGTGCTGATGCGATCAAATTCGGACGCGCGGATCGGAGGAAGAGCGGACCGCAAAATCCGGGCGGCAACTTTCCTTGTCGGCCGCATCAACCGCCGGATACAAACGCTTCTCAAAGTGCGTGCTGATCGCTGCCGACAAGTGCCCGCCGGCCGAAAACCCCAGCACTCCGATCTTGTGCGGATCGATATGCCATTCCGCCGCGTGCAAGCGCACCAGACCCACGGTTCTCTGCGCGTCTTCCAGCGCCATGGGTGATTCCGGATATGGCCCTGATTTCGGATACTCCCCCACATCCGTCACGCGGTATTTCAAAAGCACACAGGTAATTCCTTTGGGCGCCAGCCAATCACAGACCTCCGTGCCTTCAAGATCGATGGCCAGAACCTGATAGCCCCCGCCAGGGAAGACGACCACCGCAGCGCCCGTGTTCTTTCCCTTTGGCGAATAGACCGTCATCGTAGGACGCGTCACGTTACGCACGATCACCACCGGCCTGCCGGCAATCAGCGATTCCTTCCCCGACGTCGTAGCGACCTCCGGCACCGCGACCGGCTGCGGGTCGGGCGCCTGCCCCGGCCATATCGGCACTTGCGTATGTCCAGATGATGGCTGCCAGGCTGTCTGCTGAGCGCTCAGGCCGCCACTCGCAAGGACCACACAGAGAACAAAGCGCGAAGTTTTCAACACGAACCCCCTAAAGGGCTGCCTCCGGATCACTTCTTCCCAACCTTGAGCGTCTGAATAAACACATTGAGGACCAGTCCGAGCTGGTTGAATTGCTGATTGGGGGGCTTGCCGGTGACGTTCTGGTGCACATAATACGGGTCAAACTCGAAGTGTTTGCCAACCGGAAACAGGCAACCGGCGTAGAGTGCCGTGGTGCTCCATTTCTGGGATTTGCTCTGATAAAAGACCTCCGCGCTGGCATAGGGCGCGGGGTGATAGGAGCGGATGGAGACCCGGCGCTCGAAGGTGGCGCGATTGCGATAACGCCAGGCAAAAGCAGCCGTGGACCAATCGAGGTCGGCACGGTTGCGGTCGGTAAGCAGGATCTTGGCGAATAGCGGTATGTGCGGGGTGGCAACCAACTCCAAACGCTGAAGGGCGGGTTTGTTAGGAGACGGTACGTAACGGTAACCGATGGACAGTTGCAGGGGCCGGGCCTTCACGTCATCCAGGTCGAAGACGGTAATCTTCCTGAGGCGGAGAAGCGGTGGGGTAACAAACTCAATGCTGGGCCCGATTTCTATCTGCGTCGGGAAGCCGGCTTCCCGCGTCTCCTTGACCTGAAATTGCAATCGGATATTCGAGTTAATCTTGGAGTAGACATCCCCCTCCGGCAGGAATTGAACCGTCTGCGCCCTTGCCGTCCCGCCAAAGAGGAGCAAGAGAGACAGAAAGATGGATGGTCGTGTCATTTTGGCGAACCGTGGACGCGGATTGCAGCCCTCAGGGATTGCAGGGCCGAAAGGGGGGTTGAGAGAACAATTGCCGGCCCCACCGACCGGTGATGCGCAGCGCGCGGAGTCTCGCTTTTTCGGTCCGGAACGCCCCATTTAGGCCGTCACGCCCTGTGGAAAACTCATTTTCACGCACGACATTTCGTCACTCTGCCCTGTATTTTCATATACATAGTCGGATCAATCTGCATTTTTAACATCTTTTTTCCCCGCCCGGGCTTCCTCCCGCTCCTTATAACTCTATTTTTTACAATAGGTTGAAGCATGACAATCTCGGGCTTATTGACCGTTTATTCCGGCATCTGCTCGTCTTTTCATAAACATATTCGGATCGGTCTAAGTGTTTTCCCATCCCGCGCCCCTTGATGTATAAGCGGTTAGCCATCAATAACATAAATGCAAAACCGTTTGTCGGATGAAAAAGGCGTTCACGCCGAGCTCATAGAAACTCGGAACTGGAAATTCGAAACCTGCAACCTTTCTCCTCTACGAGCAGGATGTATCATGCTTCGAGTGTCCATTTTCCAGTTTCCAGTTTCGAGTTTCCGGTTCACCCTCCAGACTAGCTTGGAGCCCACATGTCTTGTCAAGCAAAATCTTGCCCTTTTCCCTGCCGGCAGCGTGAAATTTTACAAATTCGCGCCGAAATTTCCTACCGGTAGGAAAGCCTGTTTCCGGATCGCCGGCCAGGAAGACAAAATGCCCCGCTGTGGCCGACACGCGAGGCGGGGTGAAGCCGGCTTTCGAAAATGCCAGTTGCCCCTAAATGGGATGGTAGTAGACTTTCGGACGTGAGTAGTTGCGGAATCCGTCCCCCTCAAGCCGAAGACCGAGGGCGAAGGGTCTCCGGGAAACCCTTTATCAAGGTGATACGACATGAGCGCGAGTCGCAGGGTGCTTCTTTCGGCTCTTATGGCATCTGCCATCATGATGATCGCGACGGCCATGGCGACGGCTGAGCGGCCCACCGATCAAGCGTGGGATATCCTGCAAAGCACTGCCACCAACGAGCACGTTCCCAAGCGCGTCTCCGCAATGCAAGTTCTCCAGTTGCTGCCGGGCAATGCCCGGGCGGTTGCCATGGCCGAGCAAGGTTTGGTCGACAAGAAGCCTGAGGTGCGTGCCGCGGCCGCCGTGGCCCTGGGGCTGATGAAATCCAAAGCAGCCGTTCCCGTAATCCTGGCTCATATAAACGGAGAAAAGGACGGAGATGTGGTGCTGGCTGAGGCCAAGGCCTTGGTCGAACTCGGCGAGGACAAAGGATACGAAGTCTATTATGCCGTGGTCAGCCACACCTGGAAGAACGGCCAAGGTTTGGTGGCGCAGCAGGA
>DATJVT010000116.1:0-16503 GCA_035501695.1 Terriglobia bacterium
GCGCTGCGATGCGACCGCGGCGAACGTCGCCATGTCACGGCTGCGGAGGCGGGGTGAAACCCGGTCGGAAAACCGCGGACATTGGAAAGCATGACCGCGCTACAGATTGCTTGAGGCGCTCCCGCACTCCTGCGTAAGGCAAGGAGCCACTGCCACGCCAACTTGCCGAAAAACGCCCTAGTAGTACGGGTGCGCATAAAAAATGTAGAAACTCCAGTGCGGTAGCAGCAGCTACCGCCTTGCCACGCCCCTTCATACGGCGGGAGGGAAGGGGGGATGAAAGGCGGTGGCTGCTACCACCGCCCTCCAAGAGCGCTGCGCGCAGATTCGAACGCAGATATTCCTAAAGTGAACAGCATTGGGCTTCAGAGGCTGCGGAGAAACTCTTCCCACGATCGCCGTAGCGCCGGCTTCCAGCCGGCAACCCTCTTGATCACACAAGAGCCGGCAAGATGCCGGCGTTACGAAAAGCGGCGAAACCGAGTTTTTCCGCAGCCTCTTCAGGCGGGGGTGTGCACCTCCATGAGCAGTTCCCACACGGCGCGCACGCGGGGGTACATGAGGGCTCGCCACTTCGAGGGATCTGCAAGCCGCCAGGCTTCCGGGGTACAGAACCAGTAGGCGGTTTTTTCATTCCTCCAGGATTGCTGGTACACTCCCCACCCGATCAGCAGGGCTGCCGCCTGCATGGCCCCGTCGTTGTTTTTCCTTCCCCAGTGGTACAGATTGGCCGCGGCGGCATAACTTACTCCCGTCCACACCTCGAACTGATGTTCAAACTCGCTGTCGCCCACTCCCGGAGTCGAGTCGGGGTGAAGGGCGTTGGCCACTCCCAGGTCGCCGATTCCGTCCCCATTCAGATCCATGAGGGGTTTGACGGAGATGCGGAAAAGCTGGCGATAATGCGAAGTCATGTGGTCGGGTGAAAGCACCGGAGGAAGTCCCGTCACATCGACGTAGCGCTCGCCCAGGAAGGCGTCGGCCATCATGTCCCGGTTGTGCTCATTGTACTGATAGTAGCCGAGATCGGCGTTCCATAGTTCCCTTTCGGCGCTGGCGCGTGCCTTCTCCAGTTCTGCCGTCACCTCGCTCAAAAACGAGCTGTCATGCCGGAATTCGGCCATCACCCTCAGCATTTCCAGCGCGCCGATCCACAGCGTGGCGTTGAACAGCTTGTTATCCTTGTACTCATCGCTCTTCATTTCGGTGATGCCGTCATTATCTGTATCGGTGGTCTTCTGATAGCGGTAGCTGCGCACGAGGGACGGCCAAACGTCATCCAGGAACATGTTATCCCTGGATTTTTGCCAATAGGCGTAAGTCTGTTGCATGAACTTGGGAGCGAATTCTCCCCACGGAACCGTGCGGCGACCCTTGATGCCATAATGAGCGTTGTAGGACGGAGCGTAGCAGTCGTAATTGAATAAGGGATCAAGATCGGGCGATCCCAGGTTGTGCGGAGCGCTGCCGTCCGGCGTGTCCATGATGCAGTCCGCGAAACAGAGGAGAATGGCGCGTTCCATCTCCGGCCACAGGTCGCGGTTGGTGCGGCAATAATGGTGGCGCACGTCCAGGGCTTCGGCATCGCGATACTCCAGGCTCTCCATGACAAAGGCCAGATGTTGTCCAGGGCGGTTGCCGAATTTCTTGGGCTTGGTGATGCACCCGTTCTCCCAGAAAGAGCCGAAAACGTTGTAGTAAAGCTCATTCAATCCCACTTGCTTCAGCCAATCCGGCGTGCCCGGGTCGTCGATGATCGGTTGCGTCCAGGATTCGATCCCTTTCAACCAGTCCTGGTGATGGAGCAGGGCTTCCTTCGCGATTGCAAACGCTTGACCCTCGGCGGTGGGGTAATACTCCGTATAGCGCCGCCTCCAGCGAGTCTTCTCTCCAAACTGCACCTCGGGGAAGAACCAGGTGAGAGCGAAGGGGATGGTGATTTCACCCTGGGGAGGGACTTCTGCTTCCACCGCCAACGCCCCGCAAGGAAGACTCGAATCCGCGCTCAGGGCTGAGTTGGTAAGGGTTCCGTGAGCCGCGAAAGCGTCCCAGATATCCGTGCCCTCGCCTCCTCCATCCCAGGAAGTAACGTAAGTGGCCGGAGCCGAAGTGGCGATGCACCACTCCGAGCCTTGCGTCCCCGGCGTGTTGGAGGGATGGTCGGCCTTCATCACAATCGCCGTGACCTTTCCCGCCGCGTCGCGCGCCACTTCGTTTTTCAGGCCCGCGCGGCTTTCTTCCGTGCTGGGGGGATTCGACCCGCTCAGGCCGATCCACTGGGGCAAGGCCGTCGGTCCCGTGTAGGGGGCGTTGGGGAAGGTGAACATGACGGCGACCCTGGCCGGAACGGAGAGGGGGTTGCGAACTTTCATCAGGAAACAGGCGGCGGGCAGGGAAGTCTCCCGATAGTTATCCTTAATGATGGGACTATAGAAATGAAGGCCGACCTCGGTTTCGAATACCTTGTAGTTGATCCACCCGCGGGGAAAGAGCGCGTAGTAGTCGCCATCGCCCTGGCTGAGGGGTTTCCAACCCGGCAACATGTCGTCCGTCGCCAGGGTGCGGAGCTTCACTTCCTTGCCCGGCATTTCTTCCCGGAAGTGAAAGGCCGCCTGCCAGAGGAAGCGCTCTTCGTATCGGCCGGGTTTCATCATCCAGGGGCCGAACGAGCCCGCCACGTTGTACATGAAATTGCCGGCGCCGATTCCGCCCAGCGGCATGCCCTTCTTGGTGCGCGTCCGAGTATTGTGCGGGCTCTTGTTCTCCGGATCGGTCACAGGAGTGTCTCCCAGGGAATGCCTCCAGGAGCAGGCGGGGATTGGCCAGGGGGAAGCGTGGGTATCCTGCGGTGCTCCTTCGGTAGCCTGGGTCTCGGTCCATTGCGGAACTTGGCTATGCCCCAGCAGATTCAGCATCGACGGTGTTGACGCTGTGTGGCTTCCCCGGTCGATAGCGTGTGGCGTGGCCACCAGCTTCGCCGCTCCCAGTCCTAATCCCACACTGGTCAGGAAGTCTCGACGGTCGGGCGGGGTTTTCATGGAAGGTCCTCTTGCCTTGGCGCGGACTATTCGTGCCATCGAAACAAAGCGATCAAGATCCATCCGCGCCGGCTTGGTTCCCTAACGGCGGTAATTCTACACTCAAATGTCAAAGGAGGGGCGGTTCCCCAGGCAAAGATTGGACGGGGTGAATGATCGCGCGGTTGGGGTGGAAGGAGCGTGTGGGCCGCGGCCGAGGAGTCTACCCCTCGAAGGCCGACCGGCGGTACGCGGGGCCCACTATTTGATGCCGGCGGGAAGACCGGACCTGGCGCCCTACCAGACAGCTCTCCACACTGCCTTGGCGGCTCCGGCGGTTCCTCGCGCCACCAAGCCAGGCACCTGCACCACACCATTGCCGGCTGCGGAGGCGCCGGTTGCCACCGCGCTTCCCGTGGCTTTGCCGGCAGTGGACGCGCCGCTTGCCACTGCGCTCCCCGTAGCTTTCCCGGCAGTCGCCACGCCATCGGCCGCATCGGCGGCGGCTCCGGGAGTGCCCTTGACCACGGCGACGGAGCCTTTGCTCACTCCCTTAGCTGTGGACCGTATAATTCCTGCTTGCGCCATCCCGGTTCCCCAAATGAGAGTCAACATGCTCAGGCACCAAAGCAATAGCTTCGACTTCATACCTAACCTCCCAGTCCAAGAGTTGGCGAGACTGCAAATCCACAAACGAACTTCGACGCCCTTGTACAGACCGGGCAGCGCTGGGCCCGCTGGCGCCAGATCCCATTCTAGCTCTGCTGCCCTATTAGACGCATTAGTTCTGCAGCGGGTTGGAAGGGGACGGTTGTAACTGCGCCTGCGGAGGAGACGTCTAAGACTTGGCCGGGGGAGGGACGGGTCCTCCTCCAGTCTGCGCGCGCGGGCTGCGGGCCTCAGCGCGCCGTTCCGCACTACGCTTGGGCAGCGGAAGTCAAAAGGAGAAAATGAAATGAAAATGAAAAGGACGGCCTACTCATTGGTATTGGCATTCTCTTGCGGTATGTTGCTGGCATGGGCAGGCAGTTCATTGGCGGCCGACGAGCCCGCCAAAGTTGACGGCAAGTGGGAAATGACGTCGGAAGGACGCAACGGCACCATGACCTCAACCCTCGCGATTACCCAGGACGGAGGCACGATAAAAGGCACCTTGACCGGACGCCGCGGCGATGCGCCGCTCGAGGGGACGGTGACCGGCAACAACGTGAAATTCACCGTGAAGCGCCAGACCCCGGACGGCGATACCATGGTCATGGAATACACGGCCACCGTCGACGGCGATTCCATGAAGGGAAAAGTGCATAGCGAACGCTTCGGGGACCGCGATTTCACTGCGAAGCGGATGAAGTAGGCCCTTAGGCCTGCGCGGCCAGGTCGCGGCCGGAATAAATTCCATACTTTCGGGCCACTTCGAACATCAGTTGGATGTTCCTCACCGGAATTCCGTCATGCAAAGAATGGTCGGAGGCGAGGATATAGCCGAAGCCGGGCGCGGCAATTCGCAGCGCCTCCCGCGTCTCCGCCTCGATCTGTTCGGGAGTCCCGAAAGGCAGGGTGCGGGAGGAATCGATGTTACCCACCAGGCAGATCCTGTCCCCGTATTGCTTCTTGACCCTGGCCAGGTCCATGCCGGCGGTCCGCTGGATGGGATGGTAGGCCTCAATTCCGATTTCCACCAAATCGTCCAGGTAATCATAGACTCGGCCGCAACAATGCAGGAATACCGGCAGATGGTAGGCTTTGATGCAGTCGATGATCTTCTTCATTCCGGGCTTATAGATTTCTTTGAATTGCTGGGGTCGCAGCAGGCCCTGGGCGCTGGCGCCATAGTCGTCGGAGACAATCATGGCGTCCACTCCGGCCCGGGCCATGCGGGGGATGGCCTTTACAGCGAAGTCCACCGCAATCTCCACCAGGTCGTGTAGAAACGCGGGGTCGTCGTAAAGCTGTATGCAGAGGTTCTCGTATCCGATCAGGAACCAGGTGATGGTTAAAGGCCCCGTGACGCCGCCCAGCACGGCCAGGGCCTTCTCTCCCAGCTCGCGGTTCATAGCCACCGCCGTGGTGATTTCGTCCAGGCGGCCCTCTGCCATGGGGTCGGGGGGTACATAGCGGCGCAGGTCGTCCTGGGTCTTCAAAGGAAAACCAATGGGAGCATCGATCGGCCACGCGGCGTCGTCTTGCTGAAAGGTCGTCCCCCATTCGTCCTTGTAGACCTTGTCGGTGAGTTTCTCCGGACTCCACCCGGAAAAGCACCCGTAGGGAATCCAGACCCCGTCGAGCCCCATCGCCACGGTCAGATCCATGGCGTCGCGGGCGTTGTAGGAATGGGGCGTGCGCCCAATCAATTCACGAAAAAGGGGCTTCTGAAACAGAAAATCATAGAGCGGAACGCGGTCGACAGGCTGGCGCCGCAGCGCGGCCAGGAATCGGTCTTTGGGACGCATAAAACTGGTCACTCCTCCTTAATCTAAAGCTCCCCTCACCCCCCTCGGGGGCCATGGACACGGGCGGTAGAATAAGCGGAAATCGCGGGTTCGTGGCCTTTTGGAGTGCGGCAGCTGGCTGCCGCTTTGCCCTTCGCCAGCTCGCTGGCGACTGCCGAACCGGAAGCGAGCTCCCGGTCGCGAAAGCGGTCGCGAGCTACCGCACTCCAAAAGCCGCAATCATTTTACCTCTGCCGTAACCGCCGGGGATGTGGTAATGTTCGCGAACAAGGAGATTCCCCATGAGCACTGTTCAGGAGGTTGTAACCCCCCTGGCTACCCCGGTACCCCCGGCTCCCGTTCGCGCCGCTACGGCGCGCAATGTGGCAGTGGACGCCTATCGCGGTTTTGTCATGTTCCTGATGATGGCGGAGGTCCTGCGCCTGGCTCAAGTGTCGCACGCGTTCCCCACCAGTTGGTTCTGGCATATCCTTGCTTACAACCAAACCCATGTGGAATGGGCGGGGTGCTCATTGCACGACCTGATCCAGCCCTCCTTTTCGTTCCTGGTTGGTGTGGCGTTGCCTTACTCGATTGCCAGCCGCCTTGCCAGGGGCGGGACGTTCTGGCAGCTATTTGCCCACTGCTTGTGGCGCGCCTTCCTGCTGGCGGCTTTGGGAGTCTTCCTGCGTTCCATGAGCTCAACGCAGACCAACTTCACCATGGAAGACACGCTCACGCAGATCGGCTTTGGGTACCCTTTCCTTTTCCTCCTGGGTTTCCGTCCGCCGCGCTGGGCCTGGGCGGCCCTGGGCGTCATCCTGTTTGGCTACTGGCTGGCGTGGGCGCTCTATCCCGTGGCCGGGCCGAACTTTGATTGGCAATCAGTGGGCGTGTCGGCCGCCTGGAATGCCCAGCACAACTACACGGGTTTTGCCGCGCACTGGAACAAGAATTTCAACCTGGGGACGACGTTCGATCAGTGGTTCCTGAACCTCTTCCCGCGTCCGGTCCCTTGGCGCTACAACGGCGGCGGTTATTTGACACTGAGTTTTATTCCCACCCTCGGTACCATGATCCTGGGCCTGATCGCGGGCCGCTGGTTGCGCGAGGCCGCTCCCCGAATCCCCATGAAGAAGCTGCTGGTGGCGGGTGTAGTGGGAATTGGCGTCGGCCTCTTCTTCCACTTCACGCATATTTGCCCTGTGGTGAAGCGCATCTGGACGCCCAGTTGGACTCTGTTCAGCGGGGGGGCGTGCTTCCTGCTGCTGGCGGCTTTCTGCTGGGTCATCGAGATGAAGCAGCGCAAGGGATGGGCGTTCCCGCTGGTGGTCATCGGCATGAATTCCATCGCCGCCTATTGCATCGCCCACTTTATGGAAGAATTTATCATCAGCACGTTCCGCATCCACCTCGGCCCCAATTTCTTCGAGTTCCTCGGCGCCGGCCTCCAGCCCTTCCTGGAAGGCATCGCGGTTCTGCTCTGCTACTGGCTGGTGTTGTTGTGGATGTACCGGCGCAAGTTGTTCTTGAAGATCTGAGATCTGACTTGCTTCTTCCCTTCACGCGGTTTTTGTGGGACTATTTAAGTTTGTGCAATCGCCTGTAATCTGCCTCTCAAAACTCAATTAAGCTGGCTTGCAGGCAGGGCGAGGGAGAACCGGCGCTTGGCGTCCGTCAAAAACCTGACCATCAAAGAAGTTTTCGACTTGGTGCGCCCGGACCTCCACCGCGTGGAGGAGGAGTTCGGCGTCCAGACTACCACGGGTGTCCGTCCCGTAACCGAGATCGGGCAGTACCTCCAGGAGGGAGGCGGCAAGAGGCTGCGTCCCGCCTTGGTGCTGCTGGCGGCGAAGATGTGTGGATGCGAGGGCGACGCCGCAGTCCGCATGGGCGCGGTGGTGGAGATGCTTCACACTGCCACCCTGGTACACGACGACGTGATCGATCAGGCCGATACCCGTCGCGGGCGGCCCTCCACCAATTCCCGCTGGGGTAATGAGATGAGCGTCCTGGCGGGCGATTGGCTTTACATGCAGGCCTTCAACATTGCCCTCAACGAACGGAATTTCAGGATCCTCGACGTTCTGATCCGGCTCACGCAGGTCATGGTGGAAGGCGAACTGCTGCAATTGACCTGCCTGCGCAAGCCCACTGTCTCAGAGGAAGATTACCTGGAGCTGGCTTACCGCAAAACCGCCTGCCTGTTTTCCGCATGCCTTCGTCTCGGCGCCCTGCTGGGGGGTAAGAACGAAGAAGAGGAAGCGCGGCTGGGCCTTTACGGCATCAACCTGGGGCAGGCCTTCCAACTGATCGACGATGTGCTGGACTTTACTTCCTCAGAGGAAGTCCTGGGCAAACCTATTGGCAATGACGTGCGCGAGGGCAAAATGACGTTGCCCCTGATCTATCTCCTGCAACGTTGCACTCCCGCCGAAGCCCGCCAGGTTTCAATGGTCTTGGAAGAGGGGGGATTTCAGGCGGCGCAGTTCGCGGAGATTCTTGACCTTATCGATCATTACGGCACGCTCCGGGCGACGCGCCAGAAAGCCCAGGAATTTGCCGACAAGGCTCGCGGGTTCCTGGACGGTTATCCCGATTCTCCTTACAAGGACGCGTTGCACTCACTGCCCGACTTCATCCTGGAACGCGAATCCTGACATCGTTTGCGCCATCCGGCATGAAACATCGGCACGAAACCGAGATCAAGCTGGCGGTCAAGGACGCCAAGCGGACCCGCGCGCGTCTTGCAGAACTGGGCTTTAGGCCCGTGCGGCCGCGGCACTTCGAGAGCAATGATCTTTACGATTTCCCGGACCAGCGCCTGCGCAAGGCGCGCTGCCTGCTGCGGCTGCGCTTTGCCGGGGATAAGGGGTTGTTGACGTACAAAGGCGCCCCGACGGGTTCCCGCGACTACAAGATTCGGCGGGAAATTGAAACCGAAGTGGAAGACGGCCACCGCCTGGGCGAGATCCTGCTTCTCCTGGGCCTGCGCGAGGTTTTCAGTTACGAAAAATTCCGTACCGAGTATGCCCCGCGGGGGAAGCGCGACGTTGAGGAGGCGCCCCACGTGGTATTTGACGAAACGCCGGTCGGCAATTACCTGGAACTGGAGGGTCCGCAGCGCTGGATTGACGAGGTGGCGCGCCAACTCGGCTACGCGCGGCGGGACTACATAACCGATAGCTACGCCACCCTTTATCGCAAGCAGTGCGAGGCGGAAGGTACGACCCCCGGGAATATGGTCTTCCCCACCCACGAATCGTGATTGGGTTCTGTCCCCGGGTGGGCTATAATGCCCTTGAGGATTCTTGTCCGTCTCGCGACGGACTATAGAGGAGAATAATTATGGAAGGTTTGTTGTCACCCACTCATCTGGTTTTCATTTTGCTCATCGTCTTGATCCTGTTTGGGCCGGGCAAGCTGCCGGAATTGGGCAAGGGCTTGGGAAAGGGTATTCGCGAGTTCAAGGATGCCATGCGCGGCAGCATGGAAGGCACATCCGACAAGAAATAGGCGTTGCCCACCCGGGAGGAGAATAACGAATGGAAGGGTTGCTTTCACCGACGCATCTGATCTTTATCCTGTTGATCGTCCTGATCCTGTTCGGGCCCGGCAAGTTGCCGGAACTCGGCAAGGGACTAGGAAAAGGCATACGCGAGTTCAAGGACGCCATGCGCGGCGGGATGGATGGCTCATCCGATAAGAAAGAAGAGAAGAAGCCCGAGGAAGTCCAGAAGTCTTAGAAACTATCTTTCTCTCCGCCGCGGAAGGCGCGTCCCCCACTTCATCGCTTGTCTTCCCACGAAGAATCTCTATGCCAAAGAACCGGTCGCTATCCCAGCCTCTTGCGTGGGGCATAAGTTCACGCCGCAATTTTCTGCTCTCCGCCGCCGGAGCCGCCGTAACCCCGGCGCTGGCTCGTGCGGGTCAAACTTCTCCCCGGCCAAGCTCCCGCCGCATCCTGGCCTTCGTCGGCACCTACAGCTCGCCGCAAGGTCCGGAGGGTTGGAAGGGTCGCGGGAAGGGAATCTACCTGGTGGAAATGAACCCCGCCAGCGGCGAACTGACCCAACTCGAGATTACTCCGAACGACCTTAACCCTGCCTGCCTGGCCCTCGCTCCATCTGGTTCGTACTTATACTCCGCTAATGAGGTCTCAAACCTTGCGGGAGGAGCCGGCTCGGTCGGCGCTTATGCTGTGGAGCCCGCCACCGGGCACCTGACCTTGCTGAACACGGTGAGCTCGGAGGGAGCGGGACCTGCGCACTTGAGCGTTCACCCCTCGGGGAAGTACGTGCTGGTAGCCAACTATGCCGGTGGATGCGTCGCCGTTCTGCCCGTCGGAGCCGGCGGAGAGTTGGGCCAAGCCACCGATGTCGTTCACGATCAGGGGACCCTCGGCCCCGAACATGCCCAGAGTGCGCCCCCGGGCAGCTTCGCCATCAGCGGTCACGACAAACCCCACGCGCACATGATCCAGGCAGATGCGGCAGGGCGCTTTGTTTTCGCTGCCGATCTGGCGTTGGACAGGATTTTCATCTGGAAGTTCGACGCCGAGAAAGGGAAGCTCATTCCCAACGATCCCGACTCCGTCGCCGTGCCGCCGGGGGACGGGCCGCGCCACTTTGTTTTTCATCCCAGTGGGAAGTGGTTTTACTCGATCCAGGAGGAAGCCTCGACGCTCATCGTCTTCGATTACGACTCGATCCGCGGCCGGCTGACCCCGAAGCAAACTCTCTCCACCCTCCCCAAGGGGTTTGCGGGCTCCAATTACACTTCCGAAGTCATCATCTCCGCTGACGGCAAGTTCCTTTACGGCGCCAATCGCCTGCACGACAGCATTGCCTGGTTCCCCATCGGCGCCAACGGTACGCTCACCTTCGGTGGCGAGGAGTGGACGCGCGGCGATTATCCCCGCAGTTTCAATATTGACCCCACCGGGAATTTCTTCTATTGCTGCAACCAGCGCGCCGACGCCATCACGACCTTCCGCGTTAATCGCGCCACCGGCGCCCTGACCTTCACAGGGCACTACACGCCCATCGGGACTCCCGCGAATATCGTGTTCCTGGCGTAGCGCTGGCCCCTCAAATGAAATGGTGGTAGTGCGGCCAGTACTCCTGCAGAGTTATCGTGGGCTTCCGGCAAAGGAAAATGGGGGTTCCCGATTCCCGGGCGTAGGGATATGTGAAGGTGGCAACCTGTTCGACGTCTTCATAGAGGTGCAGATACCCGTCTTTTGATCCCCCAATGACCAGCAATACGTTGCCGGGCTTGTCTCCGGGTCCCCAGAACCAATAGTTGTTATGGGTACTGATGGTGTTGGGCAGGCCGTAGGACTTGCCGAAGAAGTCGATGGCCCCGGCCTCGCCGTAATTGCTTGCCCCGACGACGCACTCAGCCCTTTCCCCCGGGTCCAACTGGTTGTAGAGGCCTGCAAGCTGCGCGGTCATCTCCGGCCAGCCGAGGCGGTCGGCGAAGAGTTCCGGAAGCTCCGACTCCGCGCCCCTCTCCTCCGTACTTGGCTTAAATCCCAGCCAGGCCTGGTAGCGGACGAACTGCGGCAGCGGAAGTATGGGAAGCACCAGGGGCGCGGCAACCGCTCCCCCCAAAACCAGTGAGATGAGGCAGGCGCGCTTCACCCGTCTCCACTGACGCTGAGCAAGGAACGCCTCAATCGCTACGCCGCCCGCCGCCAGGAGCGGCAGGAAAGCGGGAGCGAAGTAGTAAGGCTTCGAGTGCGTGCTCAGAAGAATCGCGAGCACCGTCAAGTAAAGCCACCCGAGCGCCCGGAACGTCCGCCCGTGCGGCGAGAAGAACAACCAGGCAAGCCCGGCCAGCCAGATCGGCAGCGTCAACGGATGGACCTGGAGCGTGCACTCGAGCAGAAAAGACGCCGGCGACATGGGAAGATTCTTGAACGCCGTGACATTGTGGATGAACTCCCGCGTGGGGAAATGATTGTGTACCTCCCAGAGCACGTGCGGAAGGAAGAGCAGTGCGGCCAGCGCGCCTCCCAACCATAGCCAATTATCCAGAAGATGCTTGCGTGCCGGCGTGAGCGCCAGCCCGACCACCAGGCCGATGCCGAGGAATCCGACCGAGTACTTGTTCTCGAGGCCCAGTCCTGCCACCAGCCCGAACAGCACCCACAGCCGCGTGTCGCCGCCCCGCAGAATGCGCACCAGGAGATAAATTGCCAGCGCCCAGAACAGGTGGTCGAAGCAATTCATGGAATAGTAGCTCGCCATCGCCAGGTAGACGCCGCCCGCCAGGTACGCCGTCGCCGCCAGCGCCTGGGCAAAGCGCCCGCCCCCCAGTCCCCGCGCAATCAGCCCCACCAGAAGCGTCACTAGTCCGCCACAGAGCGCCGGCAGCAGCCGCAGGGCGAGCGGGGAGTACCCCAAGACGTGGCCAACCACCGCCAAAGCGAATTCCGAAAACGGCGGCTGATCGACATAGCCCCACGCCAGGTGTTTGCTGCATGCGATGGCGTAGAGTTCGTCGCGGAAGTATCCGTAGCCGTAACTGGTGAGGAGATGAATCAGGACGGCGACGAGCGCCAGCGAAACCAGCAGTCGAGTATCGCCGCGAGACTTGTCCTGAGGGTTTAGGGGGTGCGTGTCGGGCATGGGAGCATCCTGCCGATGAAGTTGTCGGAAACCTACTATTTTATACGATGACAGGCGCGGCGTCATGACGGTCAGCCCGCCGCACTTCGATCCTACCCCTCGCCCCAACCCATTTGGGCATCATTCCCGAATTTCTATTGCGATTCGGACATTTTGATCATAAGATGGGCCTACAATCACACCTGTGGGGGGCTTGCCATGAAGGTCGAAGATTTGATCCACTCACGGCGCGAAGTCTTTTCGGTCACCGAGGAAGCGACCGTCTACGACACGGCCCGCTACCTGCGCGAAAAGCAGGTGCGCTCGGTGGGCGTGCTCCATCCCGACGGCAGACTGGCGGGAGTCGTATCCCAGAGCGATATATCCGACAAGGTGGCGGCGGAAAACAAGTGTCCTGCCTGGACGCGGGTTTCAGAGGTGATGACTCCTCATCCCATCACCGTCCCGCCCGCGACGCCGCTGGACGAATGTCTGGTGCTGATGGAGAAGCACGGCATCTACCACCTGCCCGTCGTGGATGTGCAGGAGAGGTATCACGGCATGATTTCCGTCCAGGACCTGCTACGGGTGATCGCCTCCGATGAAAAGGCGCGGGCCGACATGTTAGAATCATTTCTCTTCTCGGCACGTTAGCGTTCATGGGGGCTTGGCATGTTCTTGGGGTTGGTGCTGTCTCGCAGTATGGGAAAGGCCGATGGACACGACGACCCTTTGGAGCGTGGCCGCGACGCTGCCGCTCTGGATGTGAGGAGAAGAAGAAAAGCGGCAGCTTCGCGGCCGCACTCCAAAGCGCTTCGCGCTTCGCCTTTTCTGCCCGCCTTAGCTCTGTGTTTGGTTTTGCCGGGCTCTCTGGCGGCGGTGGATTCACACGGCAAACTGGATTTGACCACCACGGCTTTCCGCCCGGCTGGGACGATCCCAGTGCAGTTCACGTGCAGCGGGGAGAATATCTCGCCCTCCCTCGCATGGAAAGCTGCTCCCCCGCGCACTCAAAGCTTCGCGCTGATCGTGGACGATCCCGATGCTCCCATGGGGACGTGGGTGCATTGGGTGGTGTACAACCTGCCGGCGTCGGCGCAGCGTTTGCCGGAGCGAGTGCCATCAGGAGACGCCATAGCGGGAGGCGGCAAGCAGGGCCTCAACGACTTCCCCACGAATGGCTACGGAGGGCCTTGTCCTCCCCCCGGCAAACCCCATCGCTACTTCTTTCGCCTCTATGCGCTCGACACCGTCCTGGACCTGCGCGCCCCCATCCGCCGCAAGGATGTGGACGCTGCCATGAAAGGGCACATCCTGGCGCAGGCGGAGTTGATGGGGACGTTTGGGCGTTAGGTGGCACAGGCACTCCATGGCGTGCCCGTACGACGGGGCGTAGGGCCGAACAGCGTTCGGCCTCTCATCGCGATTCGCGCAAGAGCCACGCCGCAAGGCAAATTTCTCGTACAAAGGAGTACTGCTAAGTGAGTCAGGAAACCACATCATCAGCATCGACCTTGGAAGGAAAGGCCGGGCAGCACGAAACCGACGCCATCTACCAGGACGGCAAACGGGTGGCGCGAGCGGTGGGGGCGGAGGTCGTCCCCAACGCCCGGGAGATTCACTTTACCGAAATCAACACCAGCGATGATTTAATTCTGCCCGAGGAATGTGAGTTCCAGAAGTATCGTTTGATGATCCAGCGCATAGAATACGCGTCCCGCATTGATAAGAACGCCCCCGAAAAAGGCCGCGTGCTGCGCGGTGTTGTGGCGGAGATTCTCGGCTACCGCGAACAGTGAAGCGCGCCCGTGGGCCCGTGTTTTGGCGGTCGCGGCCCTTCGCAGTGTCCGTCCGCCGACGGATGCAGCCCCCGCCTTTGGAACCGGATGATATGCATGAATTATTGGCCGCTCCCGGCTCGCAAGAAATGGTCCAGTTCTTTTTCGTGCAAACTGACTTCTCCGGGAGTGAAAATGCAGGTGAAATCGTTCGCGCGGAACGTTGGGTTTGCCACGAATGCTCTTTACCTTGGGCGAAATCTTGACCTTTCGCTTCTCCAGTTCGTCGTAAAGCACGGCGAAAGGGATGTCTTCGGGTACGGTTTCGTCATCGAGAATGCGCTTGAAGGCTTTTAGAAAGGCGTAGGGGCAACCCGCGTGGTTGCCCAAGGGCGGCCACGCGTGCTGCCCCTGCGGTGTGATTCTCTCACACCTTCGGACGCCCGTGGCCCCTGTCTACGCCTCGTGGAAGGGGATCACCTTCCAAAGTCCGGACGAATGGCAGGCAGGGCAGTGGTGCTCCACCTCGCCTCTTTTCTCCTGCAGCGCCGCCAGCGGACGTTCCTCCATGCGGATGATCTCGCGCGTGGAGCAGGTTGGGCATTCGATCATCACCCGCACCTTGACCTGGTCTCCCGTCTCAAGTTCAGGAATATCAACGCCCCAGATGTTCTCCTGCGGGGTCAGATTCTCGACGCCCCAATAGGTGAACCTAAGCCCGGAACCTTGCAGTTTGGAGACGACCCGGAAGACCGCATCACGGCCCGTGGCATGACTGACCAGGCGGATTTCCGCGTCCGGCAGCAACTGGCGAGCCATCTGGATCTTGGCGCCATGCAGGTTCACGATCAGGGTTCGAGTCTCTTCGGTAAAATCCTGCCCGCGATAATCGGTGCCAAAAACACGGATCGGCAAGCTAAGAGCCACACGACAGCTGCGCCGGGTTCCAAACTCGACCATGATGAAGATGACCTCCAGGCTGAGGGGCGCGGAAGGTAGGTATATGTTACCTTGACCGGGGAAAGTTTTCCAGCCAAGGGTGGGTGGTTCCGGGCAAAATTCAGTTCGCGGGCAGGCTCGTCTCAGGCAGGCGGTCCGCCAGCATACAGAGAGCATCGGAGATTTCGTCCAGCAGGGCGCGCGAACCCTGTTCGCCCGCACTTGCCGCCGCTACAATAGCATAGGCGCAATTCAGGCACAGGCAATAAGCGCGGCTTTCCGAAATTGGGCCGGGACGGCAAACGGCGCAGGGCCAATCTTCACTCAGGTGAACCAGCAACCCTCCGGGCGTGAGAGCGAAATCCACGGTGAACCTCCGGCTGGCCTCGCCGCCAAGTGGAGCAAGCGGGCCACCACTTTTGCATATCGGATATCCCGTATCGAGCTTAAGCGCGAGAAGAATATCGACATGGGCCGTTGGGGCGGAGACTCAAGTGCCCGAACGTGCCCGGTGGCGAGGTGGGGGGGCAGTACGTATGGGGCGAGAGGCATAACGCCGGGGCAAAAGGCCGAATAGTAACAATTTGTCGATGGGCGGATGGGTAGAATGGGGGCGTGGCGCGGTTGGACAAAATGTCGCACCGATGCCCGCCGCGCGCAACCGCTCGTATAAGGGCCTATGCGCGCGCATAGTCATGTAAATGGGGAGGCTATCGTTCAGCGTTCGTAATGAACGCCATAGATCTTTCTTCCGGTGCCTTGCATCTCGCGCCGGCGCACCACCTGCCCGCGGATTTCGATATTGTGGCCCCCTTTTTCGAATGGGCAGGTGACGAGGATGACTTCGCCGATTTCGTAACTCCGTTCGGTGACGAAGCACATGCCGCTGCGCGAGACGTTTTCGGTGCGGGCGAACTCCTCCGCTCCGTAGTAGCTGCGCACGCGAATGGGCAGTTGCAGCGCCACCCGGTTGTGGTAGCGGCGGTTAGGGGCCGGCTGGTGGGTGGGAGCGCTTTCCGGGCTGGGCAGCGCGTTGCCGCTGTCGTCGGTGGGCACCGGCACGGAGGGCTCGCGAAAGCTCCATGCCGTCATGCGGGCGCAAGCCTCGCACTCCTTGACCAGCAACCCCGACGTGGAGAGCACCTCGTGCTCGATCAGGGACAGTTGGCTGAGCTTCACGGTGTGGCAGCGGCGGCATTCCAGCAACGCCTTGCAGGCGCCTTCCACCGCCGAGGAAGGCGGGAAACCGATCCCCCAGATATTGGCGCCGGCTTCCTGGCACTCGATGCCCCATTCGCCGCCCTCGCTGCCGGGAGGTTGGGTGGGCCCCACCACGCGGAACTTGGCGCTGCGGCGTCCCGCCAGGGTGGACACGACCAGGGTGGTGCCCGCAGCCACATTTCGTTGCAGGGAGATGCGCGCCCCATTGCGGTTGATCACGACGGTACGGCTTTCTTCGCTGAACTTCACGCCGTCCCGGTCCAATCCTTCCACCCGGATGGGGACGGTGATCAGCAGCCGCTCGCTACGCCGCCGGTCGACCCCTCCTGCCGACGCCTTGGGCGATGACATAGGCGCTATGCCGGCATCCGAAGCCTTGCTCACTTCCTTACCCCTTCCCGACCACCTTCCGGCCTGTTATTGCGGCCCGGTTAATTAGCAAAAAGGTGGTTATGCCGGTCCTACTTTAGCACAAGCCGGGCCGGGGAAGGGAAGGGAAGAAACA
>DATJVT010000117.1:0-3433 GCA_035501695.1 Terriglobia bacterium
GTGCTCTACATCCTGGAGTACGCGAATGGCCTGCGCGCTGCGGCCTGGGATGACGTGTGGGCGGGCCCGGCCCGCGAGGGCGGAGCGGCCGACATCTACATTAAGTGGCGCGTGGAAGGAACCGCGGGGATGGCGGAGGGAACCATCGGTTGGCCGGGTTACCCCGCACGGGTTCCCAGCACCATACGATTTACCACGCAGCAGGAGGCCGGTTGCTGGCTCTCCCCCACCTGGCCGCAAGTGTGGTTTCCGGACGCCTTCGAAGGCACGATGGGCGAACTCCTTTGCAGCATGGAGGAAGACCGTGAATCCGTGCTCAACGGGCGCGATAATCTCAACACCATTGCGCTGGTCGAGGCGTGCTATCGTTCTCTCGACCAGCACCGGCCGGTGCGACCGGCGGAAATCAAGGAGGAAAACGCATGAAACTCGGACTCATCAATTCCGCCTGGCTCGGCTCTCCCGTAGGGACGGCACAGGGGATTCATAAGACCAAGGAGATTGGTTTTGACACCATCGATATCTTCGCCGATCCGCTTGAAATCGACATCAAAGAGCGGAAGTTGATCAAGGACACCTGCCGTGCGGAAGGTTTGCCCATCATCAGCGTCTGCTGCTGTGCCCTGGGGATCGCGGATTTCAACGGTCCCGTCCGGCGCTTCCACGTGGAACGCGTCAAGAAGCATCTGGAGCTGGTCTATGAACTCGAAGCCAGGAATCTGCTGCTGGTTCTGGGTGAATACATCTGGCAGCAGGAAGTGATTGCGCCGCGCGATCAGTGGAGATGGGCGGTGGAGACCGTGCGGGAATGCGGCGACTATGCCAAAAACCTGGGCATTGAAATCGCCATTGAATTGGAGCCGTTCCATCAATCCATCGTCAACACCCTGGCCAAGATGGTGAACTATCTCCACGATGTCAATCACCCGGCCGTGCGCGCCAATCTCGACATCTCCCACCTGGCGCTGGCCCATACTCCCGCGGAGAACATCCAGAACCTGCAAGGGCGCATTGCCCACGTACATTTTTCCGATTGCGACGGAAAAGTGCACGGCGATTTGCCGCCGGGCCGTGGCGTGGTGGATTTCCGGCCCTACCTGGCGCAACTGAAGAAAACCGGTTTCAACGGCGTCGTCAGCATCGAACTCGAGTATTCCCCCGAGCCCGAGAAGATCGTGGACTGGGTCGCGGAGGCCTATCGCGAAACCAACAAGCTGATGCAGGAGATTGGCATTCGCGGGTAATTGTGAATAACCCAGGAAACGCTTTCTGCCCTTCCGTGCCGACACAGGCGGGTCAGGCGGCCTCGGGGACAACTGCTGTTGATTCCGGCAGGATTTCAAAGGTGGTCTCGATTTTGGCGGTCTTCGAGATCATGGCGCCTACGGAGCAGTACTTGGTTTCCGAGAGATGAATGGCGGCCCGCACGGCCTCCGGGTCGATCTGGCCACGTAACCGGTGTTTGATCTCCACGCGGGTGAAATAAGCGGGCGGCTCGGGGTTCTGGTCGGCGCGCAAAACGATCTCGTAGCCGGTGACCTTCTGCCGCTTCTTGCGCAGAATGCCGATGACATCAAAGGCGGTGCAGCCGCCCAGGGCCAGCAGTGCGAACTCGATGGGCTTGGGCCCGCTGTGGCCGTCCGCGTCGTCCATCACAAAGGCGTGGCCGGTTCCCGACTGGGCTACAAACTGGCGTCCCGTGCCCTCCACTGTGGTCAAGTTCAATTTGCCTTCAATCATGATTTGCCTCGTTTCTCGTCGGCGCTGGACACGCCGCTACCAATGAGGGGCGCGTGGCAGTCGGCGGCACTGGGTGCTTCCAGGTCCTGCGGCGGCGCCACCAAAGCGATTTCCCTCACCCTACCCTCACAAATGCAATTTGGGGGGCGAAGTGACAAGAAAATGGTCCGAATGGCGGATAACGGCATAGTCTATTCATTTTGAATAAGATGGAAAGCTACAAGGGCTCCCCCGGCGCGGTCCGCCTGCCCTGTTGCTATTCCGCGGCTGCCTGTCGATTCAAGAGGGGTGCGGTGACAAAGCCAAGGCGGTTACTTGCCCCCTCAACGTTAACGCCAGTCTGCCAAGCGCGTTCGACCGAGCCTGGAGCCTGGATGGTATCCATGGAAACGCCTGCCGCGAGTTCACCCGCTCATTCCTGCCGCGCGGTTTCCGCGAAGAACCCGCTGTGGTGCCTCCATGCTCCGAAGCCTAGCAGGGGCGAATCTGGGTTATACTGGCGCTGCCCGGCAGCATCAAATGGCTTGCCTTCCTGGCCCCTGGAATGGGCGAGCTAGAGCGCCTCTCTCAGGCCGCGTGCGGAAAAGGACCCCTTTGGATTTCGAAATCATCGATATTCGACAATTCGAGCCCAAGGATTTCACTGCCCTTCTTGAGGCGGAATCGCGCGCCTGGGACGCCGGAATGCGCTGGGACTTCGCCGCTTCGACCCGTGTCATCTCCGCCTGTCTGCGCGACCGGCGCCTTTCCGGTTACGCGCTCGTGGGTGATGGAAAGATTCACGGTTACTGTTTCTTCTTCTACGACGGCGAAAAAGGGATCGTCGGCGACCTCTTCGTGCATCCCGACCTGGCGGGACTTCGCCAGGAGCGCCCTTTGCTGGAACACACTCTGGAAACCCTGCTGGGAACACCCGGACTGCGCCGCATTGAGGCGCAACTTCCCCACTACGGGCGCGAGGACCTGGAGACTTACTTCCAACCGCGCCGGTTCCAGAGTTTTCTGCGCCGCTTCCTGACCCTTCCCCTGCAAGGACGCGGGCCGGGAGCAGCCACGGCGCCCGGCGCAGGACCGGCGTGGGAGAAACCATGGATGCGGGAGGGCATTGAGCTGATTCCCTGGGAGAGGCGTTTCCACGACGAGGCGGCAGAACTGCTTTACCAGTCCTACCGGCGCCACGTGGACGCGGTTATCAACGATCAATACACCTCCATCGTTGGATCAACGCGGCTGGTCGAGAATATCTTCCATAACCAGGGCTGCGGCGATTTCCTGGGGCGCATCTCGCGCATGGCCGTCCACGCCCCTACGCAACGGCTGGCGGGAATCCTCACCGTAACCTGCGTTCGCCCGCGCACCGCGCATATTCCCCAGGTGGGAGTGGGGCCGTCTTTCCAGGGGCTGGGGATTGGTACGGCCATGATGGAGGCGGCGTTTCAGGACCTCGCCAAAGGCGGATACGAGCAGGTCACGCTGACCGTGACGGATGCCAACGCCGGGGCCGTGCGTCTCTACGAGCGGCTCGGATTCAAGACCTTTCGAACCTTCGGGGCATTTGTATACGATCGGGACACGGGACACGGGACACGGGATACGTAACACGGAATTGAGGATTCGCGACTCGAGATTTGGAAGGCGGGCTGCTTCTGACCATTTGACTGCCGGCATGCGAAACCCGTACCCCGTATTACGT
>DATJVT010000118.1:0-16317 GCA_035501695.1 Terriglobia bacterium
GTACGCTTCACGGATGGCTCTCCTTCCTTTGCTTCCATCCCTTACCCCCTCTCCCCTCCCCCACTTCCCTCTCCCGGGGGGTAAGGGAAGAGGGGACAAAGAGTGATGGGGGTTCCTTCCCGGTGGTGACGGTTCAGCACCGATGAGGGGCCCCCGCCTCAAATTCTCCGACCTTGCCGGAGGGTGGTTACTTCAAGCGCCAATCGCGCCATCGTCGCGCAACCGCGTCATCTCCGCGCGGGTTTTGGTTTGCGTTTTGATTCGCAGGGCCGAATCACCGTTGAGGCGATTTAAGTTTTCCTCGCACCCCATCAGTTCGGCCCGCAGGGCCGCAACCCTGGCCTCGGCCACGGCCCGTTCATGATCGGCCTCCTGCTTGCCGCTCAGCCTCTCCGCGCGCTCGCGCGCTTCCTGCGCCACCCGCGCCGAACCGGTGAGCACCGTTCCCAAACCGATGTAAGGTTCAACCAGCTCGATACCCTTGTTACTCAACACAAATTCCCGAATCTGGTTGGAATGGGCCATGCCGCGGGACTTCAAGATGTAGAGCCCGCGGTTGCGTTCGCCGCCGGCTTCCAGGTTGCGGAGCAGAATCCACGTGTCCACCAGGGAGGATATGCCCACTTCGGATTCCTGTTCGTGTTCTCCTGCGCTGGTCAGGCTGGTGCACAGGACGGTGATCTGGCGGGATTTCACATGGTCCAACAGGCGCGACATCATGGACTTGATCTCGTCCGGGTTGCCGATGACGGTAAAGTTGGTAATCGGGTCCATGACGATCACCCGGGGTCTGAAGGCATCGATGTGGTGATATATTTCCACCAGGTGGGATTCCAAGCTCTGTCCGGTAGGACGCGAAGCGCAGAATCTCAGCAGGCCTTTCTTGACCCACCCCTCCACGTCTATCCCGATCGAGCGCAGGTTGCGCATGATCTGGCTGGGCGATTCCTCGAAAGCGAAATAAAGGCAGCGCTCGCCGCGGGCGCAGGCGGCAAGGGTGAAGGCTCCCGCCAGGCTGGTTTTCCCGGTGCCGGCCGACCCCGAGACCAGGATGTGGCTGGCGCGGAAGTAGCCGCGGCCGCCCAGCATCGCGTCCAGCTTCGGGACCCCGCTGGAAAGCCGGGCTGAGGGAACCTGATAGTCCAGCCCTATGGAAGTGATGGGCAGGACGGAGAATCCCTCATTGTTGATGAGGAAGGGGAACTCGTTGGTGCCGTGCAGGGAACCCCGGTACTTGACGATCCGCAGGCGACGCGTGGCGATTTGCCCGTTGACGCGGTGGTCCAGCACCATAACGCAGTCGGCTACATACTCTTCCAGGCCATGACGGGTCAGGGTCCCATCCCCTTTCTCCGCCGTGATGATGGCCGTAACACCCTTCTCCTTCAACCAACCAAACAAACGGCGCAATTCAGACCGCACCACGGCGTGGTTGGCCAGACCGGAAAAAAGGGCTTCGACCGTGTCCAGGACCACGCGCTTCGCTCCGATGGAGTCAATAGCATGACCGAGGCGAATAAAGAGGCCCTCCAGATTGTATTCGCCGGTCTCCTCGATTTCGTTGCGTTCCACCCGCACGTGTTCGATCAGCAACTTCTTCCTGGCCTCCAGGCCGCGAAAGTCAAATCCGAGGGAGGCGGCATTGCGGGCCAGCTCCTCGGCCGTTTCCTCGAAGGCCATAAAGACTCCGGGCTCGCCATATTGGACGGCGCCGCGCACCAGGAATTCCGTGGCCAACACGGTCTTGCCGCACCCGGCGGCGCCGCAGACCAGGGTCGGGCGGGCCGCGGGCAAGCCCCCGAACGTAATCTCGTCAAGGCCCCGAACCCCCGTGGGACACTTGGACAGCCCTTCGAGCGGCTTGGCGACTTTCGTACGCTCCATCTCGACCTCCTTGGACTCGGCGACTTCATTGCTTATAACTTGCATTCCCTATGCTTTCAATCAGTATCTTGGAAAAGGGGGACATCTAGTCATACGGGATTACCCTTAGGGTATCTCGGGGTAAATTCCCCCCGGATTCAGGGTTCATGCCAATTGCCATTGCCTCCCGACGCAGCCATAGTAGGTGGCGCAGAGAGGGCCGCCCGGAGCCGAACCACTCTGGCGGGCACAATCGAGAGGCAGGCCTAAGGGCCCTCGTCGTAGATGCATCAAATAAGCTTTCGCATAGCGGAGGGTGTCAAGCGGCGAAATCGCGAGGAACTCAAGGGGAATCAACCCCGGCTGCCGTAGCGGATTCCCTTTGCCCGTGTCAACATGGGGCGAGGTAGCTCAGGACCTCGCAGACAAGGTCAACCTCCAACGGTTTCGCATGCTTGACACCCTCTGAGAGGAAACGCGGGTGGGGCGTTAAGGGACAACCCATGGTGGGCCAATTAACCAGGCGGGTTTTGTTAGTGGACGACGAATCTCTTACCCGCAAGGTAATCACCGGTTATCTGGTTGCCGCAGGGTATGTAGTCCGGGCAGCCGTGGACGGACTTGACGGGCTTCAGAAACTCCGCGGGGGTGTACCGGATTTGATCATTTCCGATGTCCATATGCCACGGATGTCGGGGATTGAGTTGCTCAACGTTGTGCGCAAACGATTTCCTCAAATACCGGTGATACTCATCAGCGCGGATGCTCCATCCGCAGTAAAGGCGGAAGGCGGGGTGGCCGACGCTTACCACCAGAAGAGCGAGCAAGGATATGGGGCCCTGATGCAGTCCGTATCCCGATTGATACAGGAGCCCCCGCGCCAAACCTCTGCCCCGGCCTTGGAAGACAGACCTGCCCTGGCCCGATCGGACGGAAAGGGCCACTACATTCTCCAATGTGAAGATTGCTTGCGGCCCTTCAGCATACCCCACAACGCGAACGCGGTACTGTACGATCTGTTGACTACTTGCGTGCACTGTGGGAACCCCATCCAGTTCCCCATTGTTGCCCCGCCGCACCAGGCGTGACCCTTTGAGCTCAATTCTCAGCTAGGAAGTTCTTCCGCGAGTCCTCCTTACACTCTGGGCGCATCATAGTGAGCGCATACGGATTGATTTGGCAGGGGCATCATCTGCCAAGCCGGCGACTGCCACTCGGCTTCCGGCGAGAAAAATGTTAGGCTCGCTTCAGGAGGTGATTACCCCTTGGACCCTCTGCTTCTGGGCATCGATGTTGGAACCACCGGGGCGAAGTCGGCGCTGGTCAGTCCCGAAGGGAAACTGCAGGCGTTGGGACGGTCGGAATACGGGATTCACCACCTCCGGCCGGGATGGGTAGAGCAGAGCCCGGAGGATTGGTGGCAAGCCGTTTGTTTGGCCACACGGCAGGCGCTCGCCGCTTGTCCCAACGCGGCGGAGAGAGTGCTCGGCTTGGCGGTCAGTTCGCAGGCGCCGGCCTTGCTTCCCCTCAGCCGCTCCGGCACGCCTCTGCGGCCCGCCATGATCTGGATGGACCGGAGGGCCGAAGCGGAAGGACAGAAACTGGAAGGGGCCCTGGGAAAGGGATCGATCTACCGGATCACTGGCAATCGTCCGGATGCCTTCTATGTTGCGCCCAAGTTGCTCTGGTTCAGGACCCATGAGCCCCAACTTCTGGCAGATACTTTCAAATTTGTCCAAGTCAACGGCTACATCAATTACCGGCTCACCGGAGAATATAGTTTGGATTGGGCTCATGCCTCGCTGCTGCAACTCCGTGATTCCTCCACCGGGGAGTGGAACCAATCCATTTGCCGTGCCTGCGGGACTGATCCCGAGCACTTTCCCGAGGTGAGAAGCGGCCATGAAGTGTGCGGAGTGCTGACCACCACGGCCGCAGAGGCGACGGGACTGCGAGCGGGCACGCCCGTGATGGTGGGCACCGTCGACAGCGCGGCGGCGGCGCTGGAAGCGGGTGCGGCGGAGCCGGGCGTGGCCGCGGAGATGACGGGGACATCCACGGTTCTCGTCATGCCCAACCGCGAAGGCCTCACGGAGCCGGCCTTCATCGCCATGCGGCATGCCATCCCCGGCGTTCACCTGCTGCTGGGGGCGATGGCTTCAACCGGTGCATGCCTGCGTTGGTTTCGCGACGAATTGGGGGAGGCGGAAGTCAGGAAGGCGACTGAGCAAAATGCGGATGCTTTTGATCTTCTCACCGGGGACGCGGCACAGGTGGCCGTGGGCAGCCGCGGCCTCATCTTCCTTCCCTACATGGCGGGGGAGCGCTCGCCGCTCTGGCATACGCAGGCGAGAGGCGTGATTTTCGGACTATCTCTGGCCACTCCCCGGGCCGCTCTGATCCGGTCGATTCTGGAAGGCACGGCGTTGGCACTGTGCCACAACGTAGACGTCGCCCGGAAAGCGGGTATCCCGCTAAGGGAGATGCGGTCGGTCGGTGGTGGAGCGCGGGGCGCCCTGTGGAATCAAATCAAGGCCGACGTCCTCGGGATGCCGATTCAATTGCCTCAAGCCCCGGTAGGAGCTGCTTTTGGCGATGCCATGCTGGCCGGATTGGGCCTGGGCCTTTATTCCGATTTCAGTCTCGCCCTCCGCAAAATGGTAAAGCTCGAGACGCGATTTGAGCCGATCCGGGAGAACCACCTCAAGTACCAAGAGGTTTACAAGTTGTTTCGCAGTCTGTACGAACACTTGCGCCCCGATTTCGATGCGTTAGCCTCTCTGCCGCTGTAGGGGGGAATTACTCGGCCCGACATGAGGATGCGCGCGACGCTTAACGGCAGTCAGAGACCGCTGTTACACCCAATTCGGAGACAAACCCAATGACCAAAGACCTTGCTGGCCGCATTGCACTGGTTACGGGAGGATCGCGAGGCATCGGGCGCGCCACGTGCCTTGCTTTGGCAGCACGGGGCGCAGCCGTTGGCGTGTTGTGCCGCAGCCGAATTGACCAGGCGGAGGAAGTGGTGCGGCAAATTCATGCGGATGGTGGGCGCGGCATATCCGTCAAAGCCGATGCGCACGACCCAGCCGTTATCAAACCCTCCGTTCAGGAGGTGGTAGCCGCCCTGGGCAGGGTCGATATCTTGGTGAACAATCTGGGAGAGATGACCGATGGTCCGGCCGTCGACACGACCGATGCGGCGTGGGAGCACTCGATTGAGGTAAACCTGGGCGCAGCGTTTCGTTATGCGCGGGAGTGCATTCCCGCCATGGTGGAGCGACGTTGGGGTCGCATCATCAATGTCTCATCGCAGGTGGCGTTCACGGGATCAAACAATCATGCCCCCTATTCCGCGGCCAAGGCGGGCCTGCTGGGGTTGACCTTTTCTCTGGCGAAGGAACTGGGCGCATATGGCATCACGGTAAATGCGGTGGCCCCGGGGCGAATCGTGACTGACCTGCTCTTGCAGCGCATGGCGGGAAGGGAGGCGGAATGGATGAGCCAGACACCCCTGAAGCGATTCGGGCGGCCGGAAGAAGTGGCGGGTCCGATTGTGTTTCTGGCCTCGGAAGAAGCCAGCTATATCACCGGCGCGGTCCTAAACGTAAGCGGCGGGCAGTTGATGGGGTAGTGTTCACGTCCCCTTCACCAATTTCACTCCGTGAGCCTTCGCCAGCAGTCGCAACGTGCGTTCGATTTCCTGGCCCGCCTTTTCCTCGGACCATTCCATGTCCGGCGAGAGCACACTCGCCAGTTCCACGAGTAGTTCTGAACTCAATTCACCCAGTAGCGCCATCATGGTCCGGCGAAATACCAAGTCTTCCAAATGGACGATCTTCTCCCGCTCGGCCATGAACAGAATCTCGCGACGGCTGTACTCCGGCAGCATGCGCAAGGGCTCATCGGGGGCAGAGCAAACGAACTCCGCGACGCCGTGGGCTCGGGTCCCGTAACGATCCAGCAATACCGCCAGCCGCTTAAGCGGCAGCCCGTACTTGCTTTGGAGAGAGGCCAGCCAGGCGCTCATCTCCGTGGCGCTGCGCGGAAAGTCCCGGCCACCCCCGATGGGCAGATTCTCGGAGTTCGCCAAGCGTGGCCTTCCCAGGTGAGAAAGAACTTTATCCGCCACTTGTTCCGCAAAGGCGCGAAAGGTGGTCCACTTACCGCCGATGAGAGAATAGATGGGGAAGTCGAGCCCGTTCCCCGCCGGCAAAACCGCGCAGATATGGTCCCGGCTGATCTCTCCCGGAGTCGAGGCATCGCTGCGGGGGAGGGGTCGAACTCCGCAGAACCGGTAGACAATTTGGGACCGGCGCAATCGGACAGTCGGAAAAACCCGCCCGACGGATTCCAGGATATAGTCAACCTCATTTTCTTCACACAACGCAGCTTCGGGATCTTCCACGGGAATGTCCGTCGATCCGGCGATTACCTTTCCACCGGCGGGATAGAAGAGGCATATGCGATCGTCCGCGTTCACGAAATAGAGCATTTCACCCTGCGTGGCCTGAAGGAGTTCCGGGTTGTCGAGGACGATATGCGATCCTTTAGTGCCGCCAATGTACTGGGTTGGGCGTTGCAAATCGCGATTGGTGAAGTCGATCCAGGGCCCGCTGGCGTTGATGACGACTCGGGGCTTGACCTGGAAGGATCGGGCGGAAATCTCATCTTCCAGCATTACCTCTTCTCCGTCCGTCCCCGTGGCGCGGACGTAATTTAAGGCGTGCACATCCGAACTTGCCTGCTCTGCGTCGAGCGCCAACTCCAAGCCCAGGCGTTCGGGATAGGTGATGCACGCGTCATAATAGGTCCCGGTGCAGACTACCTCCGGCGGAAGCTGCGGCCGCAGGCGGTGCGCGGCCTGGCGCGAACTGAAGCGGTGCCGGGGCATGGGATTTTGACGCCCGGCGTAGCGGTCGTACAACCACAAACCGATCTTGAACACCACCGCTCCCTTTTCATGGGGCGGCACGCGGAATCCGAGAAATTTGCCCAGGGCGTGAAACATTCCGGCAGTCCAGCTGAAGATGGGAATGGTGGTCGGAAGCGGGCGCACATAATGCGGAGCGTTGTTCAGGAGGCGATTTCGCTCCCGCAGAGATTCCTTGACCAGGCGGAATTCCCTATTTTCAAGATAGCGGAGCCCCCCATGGATGATGCGGGTGGAGGCAGCGCTGGCGCCCGAACAGAAGTCGGATTTCTCCACCAGCAGCGCATCAATGCCTTGCAGAGCCAGTTCGCGAAGCAGCCCAAGACCGTTGATGCCACCCCCAATGATGAGGGCAGACACCTGCTTCCGGCTGGCTACCAGTTCAATCTGCTTTTGCCGGTCCATGCGTGGAAGCCTCAATACCGGGGATGCCAGGTCCTAAAAACCAAGAACTCGGCCTTCCAAATCTTCCGCAGCTTGCGCCACATTTTCCGGCCGGCCAAGATCGCGCCAGTAATATTCGTCGGTACGGAAGCCTAGGATTCTCTCTTGTTGGGCAGCCAGGCGCAGGTAGGTGGCGGTTATGGGAAACGCGCCTTCCTCCGTCATCATCCCCAAGAGGCGAGGTGAAATGACGTGGATGCCGCCGAACCCAAAAGCGTGGGTCGCAGTTGATGGACTAAGTTGCCACGATTTCAGTTCTTGGGCGGTAACCCGTCCGCAAAGCTGAAGTTGGTCATCGAACAGGAGGTAGCGGGTAGCCTTGCGGTCCTTCACCGCCAGCGTGGCAAGCGCCTGCTTTTCTTTGTGAAATTGCACCATGCGGCAAATATCGACGGTGCTGAGGACGTCGACGTTGTGCAGGATGAAGGGTTCATCCCGGTGGTTGGAATCCTCCAGGAAGAACCAAGCTGCCTTCTTCAGCCCGCCTCCGGTGTCGAGTAGGGCTTCCTCGCGGGAAATCTCGATGCGCATCCCAAAGTTATCATGCTCAGCCAGGTAATCGAGGATCATTCCGGCGAAGTGATGAACATTGATCATCACCTCATGAATGCCAAAGGAGCGAAGCCGCGAGAGGGTGATGTCCAGCAGGGTGCGGCCGGCAATTTCCACCAGCGCCTTGGGGCGATGGTCGGTAAGCGGTCGCAGGCGAGTGCCGAGGCCGGCGGCCAGTATCATGGCTTTCATTTGCCCTCGTTTTCGAGCGCCACGTGCCGCACCACCACATCCACACCCGCCCGTCCGCGCAACCGCTCCGCCAGTTGCTCCGCCAGATACACGGAGCGATGCTGGCCTCCGGTGCAGCCGAAGGACACCATCAGGCTCTTGAAGCCACGTTGCTGATAGGAATTGACGCTCGCATCCACCAGGGACATGACGCTGGCGAGGAATTGGTGCACGCTCTCCTGCTGCTGGAGGTACTCCACCACCGGCGCGTCTTTGCCGGTAAGCACGTGGAAGCGCTCTTCGCGCCCGGGATTGGGCAGGCTGCGGGCGTCGAAGACAAATCCTCCGCCATTGCCGGTGCTGTCTTTGGGTTGGCCGCGATGGAACGAAAAACTGAAAACTCGCACCGTGAGGTTCTCGGCCGCCAGGCTCATCAGCTTCTCCGAGCCCAGCATGCTCTGGAAGGCCTTGAGCAAGGTCGGAACCGCGACGGGCAGTTGGACGTTGTGGAGCAGCCAGCGCAGGCTTTTCAGCGCATACGGCACACTCTGAAGGAAGTGTGCCTTGCGCTCGTAGAAACCGCGAAAACCATACGCTCCCAGCGCCTGCATGATGCGGATGTAAACATAGGCGTAGTAATGGTGCATGAACTCGCCGCGTTCCAGCTTGATGAACCCGGCCAGGGCCTCAAGATAGTGATCCAGCAGTTGCTGGCGCAGTTCCGGCGGCAGGTCGGCCTTGCCATCGTACAGAAGCGAGGCGATGTCGTAGTGTAGGGCGCCCCGGCGGCCCCCCTGGTAGTCAAGAAAGTAAGGATGGCCGTCGCGCCACATGACGTTGCGCGACTGGAAGTCACGATAGAGAAAATAGCTGCGGTCGGCGGTCAAGAGGAACTTGGTCAGGCGGCCGAAATCGTCCTCCAGCGCCTGTTCGTTGAAGGCGATGCCGGCCAGCCGGAGGAAGTAGTACTTGAAATAGTTCAGGTCCCAGGTGATGGATTGGCGATCGAAGGCGGCACGCGGGTAGCACACTTGGTAGTTCAAATCACGGCCGGCTTCGACTTGAAAACGGGGCAGGATCGCGGCGACCTGGCGATAGGCTTCGACGGCTTCGGGGGCAACATTCTCCCCGTCGCGATGCTGGGAGAGAAACACAAAGAGCGTCGTGTCCCCCAGGTCTTCTTCCAGATAAGCGCCCTCGTCCAGGCGCTCGGCATAAATCTCAGGCACCGGCAGCCCGTGGCGCCGGAAATGCCGAGTGAACTCGAGGAACGCCACATTCTCCTCTCGCCCGTCATACAGAATGCCAATGGCGGTACGACCTCCGCCCACCAGGCGGATGATTTTGCGGCCTGAGCCACCCAACTGGCCTTGGACCGGCTGCACCCGTTCGACGGGCGCCTGAAAGTGTTGCGCGAAAAGTTCTTTGAGAACGTCCATGTCAGCCTCGTCGAAGCTCCTTTTCGACACAATTTACGACTTCCTGCCATTCCCCGGGCGTGGCTTGGCGGAACAGGCGCGCCGTGGGATACCACGGGCTGTCTTCGCGCCCGAGGAACCAGCGCCAATCGCAACCCTTATTCAGCAGTATCCAAACGGGTTTGCCCATGGCCCCGGCCAGATGCGCCACGCTGGTGTCGACTGAAATCACCAGGTCGAGATTGGCAACCACCGCTGCCGTGTCCGCGAAATCCCTCAGTTCCGGCGCGAGGTCGATCAGTCGCGTGTCCGAAGGTAGCTGTTTTGCCTGTTCGCTCCCGGGCCCAACCTGTAGCGAGTAAAAAGTCGTCCCGGGTGTCTTCATCACGGGCAAGAGCATATCCAGGGGGATGGAACGTAACCGATTACGTTCCATGCTGGGGTTGCCGCTCCAGACCAGCCCGATGCGCCGCGTGTTTCCTTCCAAGCGCAGCCGCCACGCCTCCACCAGGGATGCGTCGGGATTGACATAGGGAACGGTGGCGGGGATGGTGTTCAATTCCGTGCCGAAAGCCAGAGGCAGACTCAGAAGCGAGCACTGCCAGGTGAACTCCGGCAGGGCATCACCGCGGCTTATTACCTTGCTGGCTCCCTCGGTCCCCGTGAGGAGGCGGTGCAATCCTGGTTGCACCTCCAGCACCACTTCTCCCCCACGCGCCGCGACCTCCGGAACAAAGCGCACGAACTGCAGGGTGTCCCCGAAGCCTTGCTCGGCAAAAAGCAGAATCCGCGCGCCCGCCAGCGGTTCGCCCTTCCATTGGGGTTGCGTCAGCTTGCGGTCTTCGCCAACTCCGACTTTGAGGCGGGATTCGTATTTCTCCCAGCCGGAACGCAGCTCGCCTCGCAGGAGGTGGATCAGGCCCAGATTGGCGGTCGCCTCGGCGGAATCCGGCTGCAAGGTGCGCAGTCGCTCGAAGCAATCGAAGGCTTCGTCCACCTCTCCCAGCCCGTATAGGACAAAGCCCAGGTCCACGTAGGCAGGAAAGAGCTGGGGGTCGAGCTTGACGGCGTCGCGGTACGCATCTCTGGCCGAGATAAGGTCGCCCTTGCGTTCGAACAAATAACCGAGGCCAGCGATTGTTTTGGCGCACCGGGGATTGAGCTGGAGGGAGCGCCGGAAGGCTTCAATCGCAGCTCCAAAGCTGCCGAGATTGGCGAGAACCAGACCCAGATCACTGTAAACATCGTACCGCTTGGGGTCGAGGGCCACGGCGCGCTGATAATACTCGGCCGCTGGCTCGAGGGCGCCGCGTTGATAAAGAACCCTAGCCACATGGCAATAAAGGTCGGGTGAATCGGGTTTGAGCTCGACGGCGCGCCGGTAGGAATCGGCCGCAGCTTGCAGGTCCCCCAGTCGCTCCTCCGCGCCACCGAGGAGAAGATGCGCCTCTGCCGAGGCAGGGTGCAAGGCCACAACACGGCGCAAACAATCGACCGCGGGTTGAAATTTGCCTTCCGCCAAGTAAGCATGGGCGCGGCCGGTGAGCGTTTCCGCGTCCTCGGTAAGAGTTGCGCTCAGTGACTTGATGGACTGCTGAGGGGCGGGAGCTTTCCCTGTCAGGGAATCCAGCAGGTGGCGCGCCTCCATGCACATGGGGTCGACCTTAAGGGCTTTGCGATAACAGTCCTCGGCTGCCTGCACGCGCCCTTCGCGCTGGTGCCTCAACCCCTTTTTGAGGAGCTTTTGGAGGCGATCCTGAAGAGATGGCATGCGCGACACGGAATTCCCTCGCCGGACAGCTTGCGGGACGGTGCTCCCAAGGCGTTAGCGGCCAAGTCCGATCTCGCCGATTCGCAAGAGTCTGTTTCGTACGGCTCTGCCCCGCTTGGCGAACAGGCGCCACACGCTCGGTCCGGACCTTGATCCAAGCGGTCAAGGCATCGGTTGGACGGTCGAGTTGCTCCTAAAGTTCCTGGTAATGATCAGCGGCGGGAAACTCACGTAGGCATTGATACGTGGGTACACGTCGTTGAGCATGACGTCAAGAGCGCGGTTGGGCACAGCCCGTTCCAGGCCCGGAATGAAAACTTCGATATTCCGCAGAGGCAAACAGCGTTGTTTCATCACCCGCGCGCCCTGCGGTGAGACGGAATAGCCCACAATGCCGAACGCCTTGGAGAGCCGAAACGCCTGCGGCATCAGAAGGGCGGATTGAAACGCGTCGACTCCCATTCTCATCCGGTCCTGGTCGAACATGGCCAGGCAGGGCGAGGCGCCCGGGATCATGTCGAACAAGAGGACGGAATCGAAATTCCACCCCCACAAGATGATATGCCAGTCCGGAGGGAGCGCCCGGAGCAGCGATCCGGCCCCCGGACCGAACCCGGCATTGAAGATTGCGTCATCTTCGCAAAGCGTGAGCGATTGATTCCTCTCAACCGCAAGGTCCCACAGCGCCAGGTGCGACAGGGCGTTGCCCAGGGCGCCGTCGCTGTAAGCGAGATCGGCGGTGATGATGCCGCGATCAACCAGGGGGCCGCGCGCGGCGTCCTTCCCTTCGACCGCGGGGAAGCGGACGAAATTCAGATCAGGGCAACAGTTCAGCTTCTGGAATGCAGCCATTCGATCCTTGCTGCGCTCCAGATTAATGACATGAATGTCCAATGCCCGGTACTCCCCAAGGCATGATTCTCTCCCCGCGCCGCATGGCGCGGGTGCTCATTACGGCTCTTTGTAATTCCGCAGGCCGACCGGTTTAAGCCGACAGCATCGCGGGGCTTTTGTTCTGCGTTCCCGGCCGACGATTAGCATACTTCCAGTCGACATTGGAATTCAATTGCGGGAGCTTCTTGCGGCAGGATTTGACGCCGCCATTTGTGGCATAATCTCGGCGCCGCGTCATGGCGAGACGGACCGCAGCCTCGCCCTTTTGGAGTGCGGGAGCTGCTGCTCCCACACTCCAAAAGGTCTCGCATGGTCCGTTATTTCAACGCCCGTTGGAGGTAGACTTGCCCGGGAAGAGAATTCACATTGACATCCACGCGAGGTGCGTTATGAAATCCTATATCACCGCAATGCTAGCAATAGCTACAATTGTACTATGTCCATCCGTAATGCGCGCGCAACAGGAAGAAAAGAGCCTGTGGCAGCCTTACTACATCTGGCCCCGCGCGGGGGCGCAGCACATCCTGTTGGATGGCGCCTGGGAGTTGGGCCGCCGCGACTCGCCCATCGCCGGTCCGGAGGATCTCGACGCACAGTCGAAGTGGACCCGCGTGCAGGTTCCCAGTTCGGTGCAGTGGGCGCTCTTTGAAAGCGGAGAGTTGCCACACCCCTACCATCACCTCAACTCCAAGCAATACACCTGGGTGCCGGACAAGGTCTGGTACTATCGCCGCCAGTTCGAGGTTCCCTCCACGGCCCAGGGCCAGTATGTCTTCCTTTGTTTTGACGCGGCGGGCTACTACCTGCGCGTCTGGCTGAACGGCACGCTGCTGGGACGCAACGAGGGGATGTTCGGCGGGCCGGAAATTGAGGTCAGCAAGTACCTGCGTTTCGGGCAAGCGAACGAAATTATCGTCGAGGCCAAAGCTGGGAGTTACGGCGCCACGAACTGGGACCCGGAATCCACGGGGAAGGTTATCCTGCCTTGGGGCGTGGCAGGCGGGAGCAAGTACGTGACCACCGCCAGCGGTATCGGCCCCAAGGAGTTTCAACCCTTTGGCATCTGGCGCAGCGTGCGCTTGGAGGTCGTTCCCCAGACCCACCTGGAGCGGCCCTTTCTGATCACTGAATCCGCCGGCAGCAACGAAGCGCGCCTGAAACTCAAAGCGGAGGTTTTCGTAAACGCCCAATCCCTCAACTTCCAGCTCCATTCCTGGAAGGAGGACATGTCCACGCAATATCGCGACTCCTGGACCGCCAAGCGGGTGGGGCAGCCGGTGGCATTGCGGGTGGAAATCGCCGGGAAAGGCTTCGCCCAGCCTGCCCTAAGTCAAACCTTTCCCTTACACCTGTACGAGGGCCGGAATTTCGTGGAAGAAGATTTGCGCATCCACACGCCGCAACTCTGGTGGCCGAACGGGCTGGGCAAGCCGAATCTCTATCGCGTGAAATTGACCTTGCTGGCCGGCAGCGCTCCGCTGGACCGCATGGAGTTTGATTACGGTATCCGGGAGATCCGGCAGGAACTCAGCGCCGGGCCTCGCACCCAGGATCGCTGGGCCGACTGGCAGTTCGTGGTGAACGGCCGCAAGTTCTTTATGAAGGGGATCAACTGGGCGTGGCCGCTGGACGTGCTCTACCATCTGCCGCGCGAACGCTACCGCTGGATGCTGGAGGCGGCGCGCGCCGCCGGTATCCAGATCATTCGCGTTTGGGGCGGCGGCAATCCGGAAACCGAGGACTTTTACGAGCTCTGCGACGAACTGGGGATTATGGTCTGGGAGGATTTCCCCATCGGCAACCAGGAAACTCCGCAATACCCGCAGGATGTTTGGGAAGCACAGGTTATGCACATCATCTTCAGCCTGCGCAATCATCCCTCGCTCGCTGTCTGGTGCGGGGGAAATGAGTTCAATCCTTATTCATTCGGAAATGCCACGGTGACGGGCATCATGGAGCGTTCGGTGCGGGACTTTGACGGAACGCGCCTCTTCACCCGCACTACGCCAGATCCTGGCGATCTCCACCCCTACGTCAACTTCGATCCCACCTGGTATGGGCACGTCTATCGCCAGGTGCCGTACATCAGCGAAACCGGCATCTTCAATATGCCCGAGCCGCAGTCGCTTACGGAAGTCATCGACCCCCATGAGTTTGACACGCCGGTCCGCGACATCTTTAGCAAGGAGTACGCAGCCTCTCATCCGGAGTTCATCCATCATCTCCTCGAGTACGGCGGACAGGAACCGCGCACACTCTGGAGCCGCGCCACTCAGATCGACGACCTCTCGTCCCCCAACCTTGAGACCTTCTGCGACGCCACGCAAGTGGCGGCCGGTGAGTTCAGCCAGATCATCTCCGACCAGACCCAGGCCAACTATCCCGCCACCACCGGTCTGATGCCGTGGTCGCTCACCATCCCCTGGCCGATCGAGTTCTTCGCGTTTATCGACGGCCTCGACCAGGCGACTGCGTCCTACTATTTCCTCAAGCGCACCTACGAACCCACGCACGTGATGGTGCGACTCCCGCACCTGATCTGGGCCAAGGGAGAGAAGATTCCCATTACCGCTGCGGTTCTGAATGCCCCGGTGACCGCGCCGAGCGACTTGAAGGTTTCCGTCAACGTTTTTGACGCCGGTCTGAGCTCGATCTGGAGTCAGGAGCGGCATGCGGTTCTCCGGCCCGGCCCGTCGGTGACGGACGTCAGCCTGGGGGATTTCACCATCCCCGATAACCTCGAAGACAAGTTTTTCTTCCTGGTTGCGGAATTGAAGCACGATTCGGGAGAGGTCGTTTCCCGCTCCGTTTATTGGCCGCGCTGCCTGAAGCAGATCTCGGACCCCGATTTCCGCGCCAAGTATCGCTCCGGCCCGCAGCCATCTTTGGTGTTTGATCGCGGCCCCTGGCTCAGGAAACAGGTGGCGTCCGGCCCGGCCGCTACCGCGCTCAGGCTGGAACTGGTATCGAAGCGGGACGAGGGGCAGTATCGCACCAGGATTCAGGTCCGCGTGCGCAACACGGGCTCCCACCCCGCGTTCCTGACCCGCTTCGACGTGCTGGGGACCAAGCGGGCCTTCTACGGAACCGATAATTGGTTCTGGCTGGCGGCGGGCGAGGAGCGAACGTTGGAGTTTGAAATCCTGTGGCGTGACTTGGCGACGCGCGACCAGGCATCTCTGACTCTGGGCGCCTGGAACGCTCCGGCGGTGAAAACGGCTTTGAAATGACCCTTTTACGTATGTTCCGGCCAAGGGAGGTAAGAAGGTGGGATGGTACTGGCTATGGATTCGCCGGTCTGGTCAGGTCATTTGGATGTATTGCCCGGATTCTCGCATACCGTGTGAAGTCAGGACCATTAAACGTAAGCAGACGGCTGATCCCGTAGACATTCATGGCAGCAACGATGCGTGCGTCATGGACCCGAACGCCTGAAACAGAGTGGGCAACGACAAGCCGGCGCCATTCGGGGTAAATCCCCGGAATGTCAGGGAGAAGGGTCAAAATGTCTTCGAGTCGCGAAGCTTCGCGGTCGGCCTCGCTGGGAGTAAGACCCAATCCATTTCGGTCTGCGGGTCGCGTACATACGTTCCAGAACTCGATGATGTTTTGCGGTGTTACATAGACGCGATCACCTGAAGCCAAAAGGGACATCAAGGCCGCGAGTGCGGACGCGTGCATGGGGTGAGATTGGTGGATGCTTCTGAGCAAGACGTTGGTGTCAGCGAGGCAATCCATGAATCGCTATTCGGTGTCCGCTTGGTAGAAGGCTTCCCGGCTGATGGCGTCGTCGGGAAGAGGCGAAGTGCGGTGGCGGGGGAAGTTCAGCGACCAGCTCTGAAAGGCCTTGGCCCTTTCCTCAGGGGTCATGCCAGATTCCAAAGGCGGGCCGGGCACATGCTCCTCCAGAATCCGAACCACGTATTGACTTAGCGGTATGCCGTTTTTCTGTGCCTGTGCTTCGAGTTCAGCCTCGATCTCGGGTTTAAGCTGGATTTGCATGGCCATCTCTTTACTCCCGCTTTGGACTCCTGTCGAAACGCATTGCACTCGAAGTCTATTATACCTCGACTGCGGCCAGATGCATGAATGGGACTGCTTGACCCGCTGCGCGGGATGGGCCGCCTGGCCCACAGTGAAACTGTTCGTTGCGTCCGTCGCGGGCGCTGCTCTGGGCCCGCCACCGAGTTTTAGACCAGCCTACTGGACCACTTAGACACTGAGGCGGCGAGAGCCTTCTGGGGAAAGAGTGCGTGGGAGAGTTTTTGGAG
>DATJVT010000119.1:0-9301 GCA_035501695.1 Terriglobia bacterium
GGTCGAGTTCATGCGGCGGGTCAGGATGTCGACAGCGGTACGTTCATTACTCAGGGCCGCGCTTTGCGCCGTGGTAACTTCGAGGTAGGTCACCAACCCACCCTTGTAGCGGTTATTGGACAGCGCCAGCGAGCGTTCGGCTGATTGCACAGCCTGGTTTTGCTTAGCGCTCTCCGCATCGAGAACGCGCAATCCTGCCAGGTTGTCCTCGACTTCCTGAAAGGCCGTGAGGACGGTCTGGCGATAGGCTGCCACGTTGGCATCGTAGGCCGCCCAAGCCTGGTCGGTGAAGGCGTGGCGGCGCCCGGCATCGTAGAGGGTCTCCACCAGCGCCGGGCCCACGGCAAAGAAGTGGCTGGGCCAGGAAAACCAGTCGGTGATGGACGACCCCTCCAGTCCTGCCAATGCGTTGAGACTGAGGGTGGGGTAATAGGCCGTCATGGCGATCCCGATCTGGGCATTGGCGGCGGCCACGCGCCGTTCCGCCGCAGCGATGTCCGGCCGGCGTTGGAGCAAGTCGGAAGGCAACCCCACCGGGATCCGGGGCGGGGGCGTATCCAGCGGCGAGGCAGGAATCGAGAAGGTGGATGCGGGCTGGCCGATCAAGGCGGCAATGGCGTGTTCGAAGTCGGCGCGCTGCACCCCGACATCGATGGCCTGCGCCTCGGTGGTTTCAAGCTGGGTCTCCGCCTGCGCCACTTCCACCTTGGCCGCCAGGCCGCCGTTGTAACGGTTGGTGGTAAGGTCCAGCGCTTTTTGGTACGCGACCACAGTGGAGTCCAGCAAATGCTTTTGCGCGTCTAACCCCCGCAACGCAAAGTAGTCGGCGGCCAGTTCGGCGTGCAAGCTCAACCGCGCGGTCTCCAGGTCGGCGGCGCTGGCTTGGGCGCCCGCGCGGGCCGCTTCGACGGTGCGACGAATTCTTCCCCAGGCGTCCACCTCATAGGAAAGGTCGACGGGCAAAACAAAATCACCCTGGGTTTGCCCCGCCTTCGGGGAGGGGTTGGGGGCGTTCTTGGAGAGTTGAAGCACGGAGATGGAGGCCCCGCCGTTGACGGTTGGATATAGGCTCGACCGTTCAATGCGTATCAGGTCGCGCGCCTGGCGAAATTGGGCCTCCGCGATCTTCAGATTCTGGTTGGAGATGTTGATCTTCTCCTCGAGGGCATTCAACTGCGGGTCCCCAAAAACCTCCCACCAGCTTCCGCGCCATACCTGGTCCTGCGGCTGCGAAGGGTTCCATTCGCCGGCAGCGCCCACGGGCGACAGCTCCTTGTAAACAGGAGGCGCTGCGGCAGTGGGCCGTCCGTATTTCGGGCCCGGGTTGCAGGCGGCAGCAAGGAACAGAAGGCAGAGGGCGGAAGGCAGTAGGCAGAGAGGAAAACCGAAGTCAAATGGCAGGACCTGCCGACGCTGATTTCCGTGTCTCGCCCCCACGACGCGGGAAGGCGTGAATAACGGGAGGGCACCCTCACCCGGCCCGCGCCCGCTGGTGAGAACGCGCGGCGCGGTCCACCCTCTCCCCACGGGAGACGGAAAACCAGATTCCCCGCGGGCCGGAGGTGCGGGCCGATCACCCGATTTCCCGATCACCGGATCAGCCGATCTCTCGATCACCGGATTACCCGATCTCTCGATCACCGGATCGCCAGATCCTAAACCCCGGACTCCGGACGGCTGACTTCGAACCCTCATCGCCCCCCCCATTGACCCGGCCCCGGGGTTGCGCTGCGAACTTCCTGCCCGTCCTCAAGTGAGTCGGGGGGATTCGTGATCACTCTTTCATTTGCGTCCAGCCCCGAGAGAACTTCGACTTCCGTTCCGAAATCCCGCCCGAGAGTTACGGGCAGCAGGGCGGCGCGGCCATTACGCACGACTCCCACGCGTAGCCCCTCCGAGCGGAAGATCAGGCTGGTCACCGGGATCACCACCGTAGACGCACCGCTGGGAAGCTTCAGATGAACTTCGGCATAAGCCCCGGGAAGAATTTCTCCCGTGGGGTTGGCCACGTCCACTTCTGCCAGCAAGGTGCGCGACGACTGATCAATCGCCTCGGAGTTCCGCACCAACTGGCCGGGAAACCGGCGCCCGGGGAACTGGGGCATGGTCAAATAGGCCTGGACACCGGGAACGGCGACCGGCGAATAAACCTGCGGGACATTCACATAAACGCGCAAGGTGCTAATGGCGGCCACATGGAATAACTCGCGTGCCCCGGGGCCGCTTCCGGAATCGATCAACTGCCCGATGTCGGTCCGGCGGGAGGTAAGGACACCGTCAAAGGGGGCGTAGACTTTCTCGAATGCCTGCAGTTCCTCCAGGCGCTTCACATTCCCGGTGGCAGAATCCACCATGGCTTTCTTGGCGTTGGCATCGCCGACCGCGTTGTCCACATCCTGCTTGGCTACCGAGTCGCTCTTCAGCAGGGACTCGTAACGGGCGGCTGTGGTTTGGGCCAGATCGTAGTTGGCCTTGGCGGTGGCCAAATCCGCCCGCGCCTGCTGAAGTTGTTGATCGAGTTCAGGTGTATCGATTTCCGCCAGAAGTTGGCCGTTCTTTACTCTGCCCCCGATGTCCACAAACCAGCGTTTCAGATACCCGTTGGTGCGGGCGTAAATAGGAGCGTCAATGAAGGCCTGAATGTTCCCAGGAAGTACAATCTCTTCCTGCGGCGCCCCGCGCTTGGGCTGAGCGAGTGATACCGCGGGCACCGCCAAAGTCTGGGTATCGGCTTTAACGTCGGCGGCGGCGCGGACACGCGTGGAGATGCCGCGGTAAACCACGGCTCCGGCGGCGACCAGGAGCAGGACCAGGCCAAGGAGTACCTTTCCCGCCCCTGGGCCAGCCGCCCGATGTCGCGGCGAATCTGGAGCACCAAGATGACTCTGTTGGGGTTCAATTTCCAAGTCTTCCTCAACGCTCATTGTGTCCTCCGAACAGGCGCCACGCGGCAGGTGTCAGGTACCAGGTGTCAGGGCTGGCCGTAAGAGGCAGCAGGCAGCATATGAAAGGGAACCGCACCGATTTCCCTGACACCTGACCCCCGACACCTGAAACCTAGTTCTTTCTTCTCCCATGCACTGCGCTGAAAACCGTGGGGACAAAGAACAGTGTCGCCACGGTGGCAAAGAGCAGGCCCCCGATTACGGCGCGCCCCAGCGGGGCATTCTGTTCGCCCCCCTCCCCCAGTCCCAGGGCCATAGGGACCATCCCGATAATCATCGCCAAGGCCGTCATAATGACGGGGCGAAAACGCGTAAATCCTGCCTCCAGCGCGGCCGCAGTGGCAGGGGCGCCCTCCGCCAGTTGCTCCTTGGCGAAACTCACTACCAGAATGCTGTTGGAGGTGGCAACGCCCACGCACATGATGGAGCCAATGAGCGCCGGGACGCTAAAAGTGGTGTGTGTGGCGAAAAGAAACCAGATGATCCCCGCCATCCCCGCCGGCAAAGCGGAGATGATGATCAGGGGATCCAGCCAGGATTGGAAGTTCACCACCACCAGGAGATAGACCAGTACGATCGAGAAGACCAAACCGGCGAGCAACCCGTCGAAAGAGGAGCGCATGGTGTCGATCTGCCCGCGCACGATGGTTCGGGAACCCCGCGGCAACGCGCTCTGGCTTTGGGCCACAATGCGGTCAAGTTCACGAGCTGCGCCGCCCAGATCCCTTCCCTGTACAGAGCCGTAAATGTTGATCACGGGCTGAACGTTGTAATGCGAGACAGCCGCCAGGGAGGCACCGCGGCTGATCGAAGCGAGATTGCCTAAGATCTGCGGGGGAGCGCCGGTGGAGTTGGTAATGGGAATATTCTGGAGGTCTTCAAGCGAGTCCACGCGGTATTGCGGCGTCTGGGTCGTGATACTGTAACTGACGCCGCTGCGCGGGTCCAGCCAGTAAGTCGGGGAGGTCTGGAAACTTCCGCTCAAAGAGACGAGCAGATTGCTGGCCACATCGCGGGTGGTCATCCCCACCTGGGCCGTCCGCGTCCGGTCGATGTCAATCTGCAGCCGGGGCAGGTTGAAAGGCTCTTGAACGCGCAAATCCACCGCGCCGGGAATGTATTTGAGTTTGCGCATCAAGCCATCCGCGAAGCGCCGATTGGCGGCCAGATTCTGGCCCACGATCTGGACATTGATGGGGGCGGGCAGGCCAAAATTGAGAATCTGACTGACCATGTCGGAGGCCAGAACGTAGAACGTCACACCCGGATACTCCCGTGCCAACCTTAAACGTAGGCGGCGAAGGTATTCCGCCGTAGGGTGGTGGTCTTCCGATAGCGCCACCATGATGTCCGCATCTCCAGTGCCAATGGGAGCCGAGTTGCTATAAGCCAGATTCACGCTGCTGTACGGCAACCCGATGTTATCAATGATGCTGGTTATTTCCTGGGATGGAACCTCCTCTCGAATGGAGTTCTCCACCCGGTCGCAGAGTAAAGCCGTTTCCTCAATACGCGTTCCGGTGGGGGCGCGCAGGTGAATGGTGAACTGCCCGCTATCTACCTGGGGGAAGAAGTCCTGGCCAATCCAGGGCATGAGCAGGAAAGAGGCGGCGGACGCCCCGATAACCCCCAATGCCAGCCAGGCGCGGTGTTGCAAGCAGGCTTGCAGCCAACCCTTGTATTTGCTCCGCAGGCCTTCGAAGGCGTGCTCGAACCTGATTTGCTGGCGTGCCAGGAAATGGGTTTGGGCTTCCGACTCCAAGTTCTGGGCGTCCTTTTCATGGCCGCGAAGCAAGTATCGCGCCATCGTAGGCACCAGTGTCCGCGAGAGGAGATAGGATGCCAACATGGCAAAGCTCACCGCTTCCGCCAGGGGAATAAAAAGGTGCCGGGCTACGCCGGTGAGAAAAAACATCGGCACAAAGACGATGCAGATCGCCAGGCTGGATACAAAGGCCGGGACGGCAATCTGCGATGCGCCATCCAGGATTGCCTGAAGAACCTCTTTCCCCATGGCGATGTTGCGGTTGATGTTCTCAATTTCCACGGTGGCGTCGTCAACCAGAATCCCCACCGCAAGCGCGAATCCCCCCAGCGTCATGATGTTGATCGTTTGGCCCAGCGCGCTCAAAACAATGAGAGAGGTCAGGATGGAAAGGGGAATAGAGACGGCGATTATGAAAGTGCTGCGCCAGCTCCCCAAAAAGAGCAGAATCATGGCAGCGGTTAGCAATGCGGCAATCAGTGCCTCTCTAACCACCCCTTTGATAGCCGCCGTGACGAAAATGGACTGGTCGTTCAAGTAGTGCATTTGCAGTTGGGGGGGCAAACCCTTCTGGATGCGCGGCAATTCCTCCTTGATCTGGCTGATGATGTCCAGTGTCGAGGAATTCCCCGTCTTCATCGCGGTCATCAACGCCGCCCTCTGCCCGTTCACACGCACGATGTTGGTCTGGGGGGGGGAAACCATCCCGCACGTGGGCGACGTCACGAATGTAGAGGACCGTATTGCCCACAGTCTTAATGGGCAAGTCATTGAGCTCGGCAGTGGTCAAAGGGCTGCCATTCGACTCCACGTCATACTCAAACGGGCCGATCTTCGAGGTCCCGGAAGGGAGAATCAGATTCTGAGCGCTGATGGCATTCACAACATCAACCGGCGAAAGTCCCTTCGCCTGCATGGCGTCGGTGTCAAGATCCACCTGCACTTGGCGCTGTTTCCCTCCGTAGGGCCAGGGGATGGCAGCGCCTTCCACATCGGCCAATTGGACGCGAATGAAGTTCGCGCCAAGGTCAAACAAGCGCTGCTCGGAAAGACCCGTTCCCGACAAGCCGATTTGCAGAATGGGGACTGTCGAGGCGCTGTACTGGATGATCAGCGGAGGCGTGGTGCCGGGCGGTAATTGGCGGAGCTGCGTCTGGCAGATCGCCGTCACCTGGCTCAATGCCGTGCTGATGTTGGCTCCCGGCTGGAAGAAGATCTTGATGACGGCGGTGCCATTCAAAGTCTCGGACTCGATGTGCTCAATGTCATTCACCGTCAACGTGAGCGCCCGCTGGTTGATTACGGAGATGCGGTTGGCCATCTGCTCGGGGGAAAGACCGGCGTAGCCCCAAAGGACGCTTACGACAGGGATATTGATGTTGGGGAAGATGTCCTTGGGCGTGCGAAGGATGGACAGTCCACCCATGATCATCATGACGATGGCCATCACGATGAAGGTATAAGGCCGTCTTAGGGCTAATCGGACTATCCACATGGCGTCAAAAGCGATTCAGGGCCGACGGGCCAGAATTGCGATGGAGGCAACGCGCAGCCTGGAAAACCAAGTGCCCGATGGTGCTCATGAGGGCGGATCGGGCCGGTTCGGCCCCATTGAGGGCCCATGCATGGACAAATTGTCAATGTCAGAAACAATTTCTTCATTCCTCTACCAAACTTTGTTTTCGCATTTGCAATTCCAAAACATGCTTTGCCAATACATCATAGCAACTGTTTTATTATGAATTGCTTGCTAATACATCAGGGAGGCCGGAAGAATAGATGGGCACCTTCTGAAGCCTAATTTGACGTCAAAATATTGACGCGTTGACTTCTCCTCGTCACGGGGTGGGCCGGGCGATCCCCAGCCGTTTCATCTTGTAGAACAGCGTCGTGCGTTTGAGCCCGAGCCTTTCCGCCGCGCCCCCCGGGCCGCCCAGCACCCATTGCGCCTCGCGCAGAGCCCGCAAAATCTGCTCGCGTTCTGCTTCGACGAGGGTGTGTGGTCGGGGACGGACATCCTTATTTACACTCCGCAACTCCGGAAGCGGCGCTTGCAGAGTCGGTCCGGAGGTCAGGATGGTTGCCCGTTCGATGAAATTCTGCAATTCGCGGATATTGCCCGGCCAATGGTACCTTTTCAGCGCGTCCATTGTTTCATCCGGTATCTTATTGATTCGTTTGTCCATTCGACGGGCATACTTGTCTGTAAAGTGAGCCGCCAGCAGGGGAATATCCTCCGGCCGCTCCCGCAGCGGGGGAACCAGGATCGGGAAGATATTCAAGCGGTAGTAGAGGTCGCCGCGGAACTCCCGGTTCTCCACCATCTGAGCCAGGTCGCGGTTGGTGGCTGCGATCAGCCGGGTTTCGACCTTCAGAGTCCGGGTGCTTCCCAGGCGTTCGAACGCTCTTTCCTGAAGCACCCGCAGAAGTTTCGGCTGCAATTCCAGGGGAATGTCGGCAACTTCATCAAGGAAGAGTGTTCCCTCACGAGCTAATTCGAACCTGCCGATTTTTTGGGCAATCGCGCCCGTAAAAGCTCCCTTTTCATGGCCGAAGAGTTCGCTTTCCAGCAGCCCGGTTGGAATGGCGGCGCAGTTGACGCTTACGAACGTCCGTTCGCGTTGCGGGCTGATGTCGTGGATGGCGCGGGCCAGCACCTCCTTCCCCGTCCCGGTTTCTCCCATGATCAGGATGGTGGAGCCGGTCGGCGCCACCAATTCCGCCTGTTTCAGAATTCGCTTCAGGGCAGGGCTTTGCCCGACGATCGCTTCAAAGTCGCGGCCGGTGCGAATCTCCTCCGTCAGGTAATTCCTTTCCTCCACCAACCTCGCGCGCGCGTCTGAAACCTGCTGGTAGTTCAGCGCATTCTCCACCCCGATGGCAATCTGATTGGCCACCTGAACGAGAAAATCCACCTCGCCGGGAGAGAAGGCCGCCTCCCGCAACCGGCCGAGATTCAAGGTGCCGATCACGCGTTCGCGGCTGAGCATGGGAAGGATGCACAAGGATTGCAATCCCATGGACCAGAGATTCAAGTGCTGCCCGTATCGTCCCAGCGATTCGCGGTCGAGGACGAGCACCTGGCCCGACTTCATGACGTCGCCGGCGGGCCGGCCGGTGGCCGGAATGACGATCTCCTCCTGCCACGCATCCCCGCCATGCGCGAACTCGCGCCCGTAGACCCGCAGTTTCTCGCCACCCTCCTCGGGAAGAACCACGCTGGCGTAGTCGCATTCCATCACCCTCCGGACATTGGCCGAGATGGCCCGGAAGAGCTGGCGAAGATCGAGCGTGGAGACGACCTCGTTATTCAAGTCCAGCAGCAATTTAAGCCGGTCGCGTTCCTGCTCGAGCTGTTGCTGCAGGGTGTGAGCGTCCTGCTGGCTCAGGGCGTTATCCACGGCCACCGCGATTTGCCGCGCCACCAGATCCAGGAAATCCACGCCCGCCTCGGCATAGGTGCCCGCCCGCTGGCTTCCGAATCCGACCGCCCCCAGGCGCCGGTGCGCCGTGGTCAGGGGCAGGATGCAGAAAGACCTGACGCTGAGTTCGCGCAGGGAGTCCAACGCCTCCGGAAAGCGCGTTTCCTGCTCCACATCGGGGACGATCAGGGCTTCCTGCCGCTCCCAGACCCAGCCCGCCGGGGCGTCCTGAATGCTCCGCTCCACGAAGTCCACATAAGCGCGCGAAGGGGTTTCCAGGATGTGCACGCGCATGACGTTGCGGAGGGGTTCGTGCAGCACCAGCCAGAGCGAATCGAAATTCACCAGGCGCGGAAGGCGTTCCGTGAGATCGTGAAATAACGCCGGCAAATCCCGGTGGGTCGCGATCGATTCCGCCACCTCCAGCAAGGCCTGGTGCTGGGAGGCGGGAGCCTTGCTATCCGCCGCTCCGCTTGCGTCCATCATGAGCATGAGAATACTACAAAGGGCACCCATGTGGCGTTCCGCCGTCAGGTTTCATTAAGAGCGACTGGGAGCGTCGTCAACACTTTCGTCTGCACTACCCCGCGGGAGATGCGCGCTGGCAGGTGACGGGGCCGCTGGGTTGATTCAGGAACTCAGACAGGAAAAGGAAAGAAGATGAGGCGGCCTTCGGCGCGGTGCCCCGCCATGTAGCACGACCGGCCCAGAACCAGCCAATTTGTCCGCCCCTTCCCCGCGCCAAATTGTCGCGCCATTCAGACAAAGATGATGAGATTTTACATTGTTGCCGACTTTCTGACTGGCGATATGAGAATTTACTCCTTCTGATACACTTTTTCCTTGACAAGGCAATACCGAGCGGCGTATCTATCCGGATCATACGACCACGCCCTGGTATTAGTACGCCGTGGGTGGCCTCGTAATTTGTAGGGGAGTCTGCCGTGCTGAAGGCGTCTTACCACTCCTGCTGCCGTCGAGTTGGTTTTTTCTCTTCTCTTCTCTTCTCTTCTCTTCTCTTCTCTTCTCTGGTCTGCACTTATCATTCCCGTGCCTAGCGCCAGAGCATCTTCTCATACGCTCGCTTCTCGCGACCGCTTGGGTTGCGGCTCCCATTCTTCCGGTTTCCCGTCTACCGCCTGCCGTATGCCGTCTACCGTCTTCTGCCT
>DATJVT010000120.1:0-3518 GCA_035501695.1 Terriglobia bacterium
ATTCGCATGACGGCTCTCTCCCTGGACACGCCGCTTTGGACAACAGCCAGTCTAAACTACTTCGCATTTTTGCGGCGGGAGCTGCGCCGATCGCGAAATGGGCCGCTCACCACCAACCAGCCACTCGTTTGACAACCTCCCTTCCCGCCACGTAACTTCAAACCTCTACCGCTCTGGTCCGTCCAACCTCCGTGGAGGCGCAATGAAATCCCGCCCGGCTAAAGCTGTGGTCTTATCTCTTTTGACCCTTTTCCTTCTTCTGGGGGCCCTGGCCGCCGCCCAGGACCTGGCTTCGTTCGAAAAGCGCGTCACCGTGAAAAAACTGGCGAACGGTTTGACGGTGGTGATCTGTGAGCGCCCGGAAGCCCCGGTATTCTCTTTCTTCACCCATGTCGATGCCGGCTCGGTGCAGGACCCCATGGGCAAAACCGGCCTGGCGCATATGTTTGAACACATGGCGTTCAAGGGGACGGACAAAATCGGCACCACCGACTATCCCGCGGAGAAGGTCGCGCTGGCCAAGGTGGAGCAGGACTACGCCGCCTACATTGCTGAGCGCGACAAACCTTTTGGCCGCGATGAGCAGAAACTCAAGGACCTGGAGAAAGCCTGGCAGGCAGCCATCGCGGCGGCGCAGAAATACGTGAAGCCCAATGCGTTCCCCCAGATTCTGGAGGCCAATGGCGTGGAGGGTCTGAACGCCTTCACCAATGACGACGAGACCGCCTACCACTATTCCCTGCCCTCCAACCGCCTGGAGCTGTGGGCGTACCTGGAATCGGAGCGCTTTCTGCATCCCGTGATGCGCGAGTTCTACAAAGAACGGAATGTGGTCATCGAGGAACGCCGCCTGCGGACCGACAGCAACCCGGTGGGCCGCCTGCTGGAACAGTTTGTGACCGCGGCTTATCAGGCGCATCCCTACCATCGTCCGACAATTGGCTGGATGTCCGATCTCAATTCCTTCTCTGCAACCGATGCCCAACATTTCTTCGACCGGTATTACATCCCCCCCAACATGGTGGTCGCAGTGGTGGGGGATGTGAAAGCGGCGGAGGCCATGCCCATCATCGAAAAATATTTTGGGCGGCTTCCCGCGCCCCCCAAGCCCGACGAACGTACCACCACGGAGCCAGCGCAGAACTCGGAGCGCAGGGTGGTCCTTGAGGAAACGGCGCAACCGCTCTACCTCGAGGGTTATCACCGGCCGGATTACCGCAGCAAAGACGATGCGGTATACGACTCGATCGCCGATCTGATGTCCGAGGGCCGCACCTCGCGACTCTACCGCGCGCTGGTGCGCGATAAGAAAATCGCCGCCTACTCGGCCGGCTTCACTGGCCTTCCCGGAAACAAGTATCCCCATCTGTTCGCTTTCTACGCATACCCTCTGCCCGGCCATACCAATCAGGAGGTAGCTGACGCCATCCACGTGGAAATCGAGCGGCTGAAGAAAGAAGACATCAGCGACGACGAATTGCAAATGATCAAGACCCGCGCGAAAGCGAACCTGATTCGCGGCCTGGACAGCAATCAAGGCCTCGCCCAGCAGCTCGCCATATATCAGTCGCGCTATGACGACTGGCGGGAACTCTTTCACACTGTGGACCGAATCAATCAGGTGACCAAGGAAGACATCCGGCGGGTGGCGAATCAAACCTTTGTGCCGACCAACCGAACGGTGGGCATCATCGAGACCGTGGTGCCGCCTGCGTCTGGGGAGCAGAAGGGAGGCGCGCAATGAAACAGCTTCGCCGATTCCTGCCTCTTCTGGTTGTCCTCGCAGCCTGCACCGGAATCATCGCGCCCCACGCTACTGCTCAAGTTTCGAGCTGGCAGCAGATCAAAATTCCACCGTTGCCCGCGTTCCAGCCTCAGGAACCCAGGCGCCTTCAACTTCCAAATGGCCTGGTGATTTTTCTGCAGGAAGATCACGAGCTGCCGCTGATTGATGGCGTGGTGCGCATTCGTGGCGGTTCGCGGTCGGAGCCGTCGGGGAAGGTGGGACTCGTAGACTTGTACGGCGAAGTCTGGCGCACCGGCGGAACGAAAACGCAGACCGGCGACCAGCTCGATGACTTTCTCGAAATCCGCGCCGCCAAAGTGGAGACCGATGGCATTGCGGATTCCACGACCATCAGCTGGTCGTGTTTGAAAGCCGATTTTGATGACGTATTCAAAGTGGTGGCCAGCTTGCTGCGCGAACCGGAGTTTCGCGCCGACAAACTGGACCTCGCGCAAAAGGAATATTTTGATTCGATCTCCCGCCGTAATGACGAACCGGGGGAAATTGCTTCCCGTGAGTCCACCATGCTGGCGTATGGGGCAAAGAATCCCTACGCGCGCATCGCGGAATACGCAACCGTGGCCGCCGTCACGCGCGAAGATCTGCTGGCCTGGCATCACCATTATGTACAACCCAACAACATGATCGTGGGCGTGGTAGGAGATTTCGATTCCGCAAAGATGGAAGCCACGCTGCGCGAGGCCTTTGGCGCCTTGCCCGCGGGGCCTCCGGCGGAGAAGGATGACATTAAGTTCGACCCGGTCAAGCCGGGCTACTATCTCGTCTCCAAGGAAGATGTGAATCAGAGTTCCATTCGCATGGTGGAGTTGGGCACGACGCGCAGGAATCCCGACTACTATGCGATCCAGGTGTTCAACGAAGCGTTCGGCGGAGGCTTTTCCTCGCGCCTGTTCCGCAATATTCGCACGCTCAAGGGACTGGCCTATGGCGTGGGTGGCGGGATCGGCACGGCTTTTGACCACGCGGGAATCACGCGGCTTTCCGTGGGGACCAAGAGCGCGAGCACGGTGGAATCCATCCAGGCGATTTACGATGAAATCGACAATCTGGCCAAGAATCCGCTGTCCGCGGCAGAAATCCAGCAGGCCAAGGATTCCATTCTCAATTCGTTCGTGTTCAATTTCGATTCGCCGGACAAAGTATTGCGCGAACGAATGGCCTACGAGTTTTACGGCTATCCTCCGGATTTTCTCGAACAGTTCCGCGCGGGCGTGGAAAAAGTTACGCCAGAAGATGTGGCCCGTGTGGCACCGAAATATCTGCACAAAGACAAGCTCGCGGTTTTGGTGGTGGGCAATCCGGCCGAATTTGGCAAACCGTTGACTTCGCTTGGCACGGTGAGCAACGTCGATATCGCGATTCCGCCTCCGCCGAGCGAACCGCAGACTTCCGCGAAGCCCCCTACCCCCCAGTAGGCGGTTAACCTTTGCGGATCTGACTGGCAAGGTGGGTGAAACGCCGTTCTAATCTTTGGCGCGGGAAGCAGAGGAGTGTTTCAGGCGCCGTTGCTTTTGCTTCTCGGCGTCCAGTTGAGCCTTAATCTCCGAGTGGGGAACCAGCCACTAGACGCCGCATAAAATCCGTGAATTTGCCGAAGTCGCCCTGCTCATTCTTGGAGGAAGGTTTAGGGTGAGTCGCCATAATCTCAGTGTGCGCTTCTAGATGGAAGCTGCCGCAACTGTCGCGCAGAGTCAACCATGCCTAGCTTATT
>DATJVT010000121.1:0-4734 GCA_035501695.1 Terriglobia bacterium
CCAAACCATGACTGAAACGCCCTCCTTCAAATCCGGTTTTGTGGCGGTGGTGGGTCGTCCTAACGCCGGCAAAAGCACCTTTGTCAACGCCCTGGTGGGATCCAAGGTTTCCATTGTGACGCCGGTGGCGCAGACCACCCGCAACCGCATCTTGGGAATCCTGCATCGACCCGCCGGACAAGTGATCTTTATGGACACGCCGGGGGTCCACAAGCCGCAATTCCGGTTAAACCAACAGATGATGAACTATGTAAGGCAGGCGCTGGCGGACCGCGACCTGGCCGTCCTGATCGTGGACGCCAGCGAGAAGTTCGGAAAGGGCGACGAATTCGTGCTCCAGCTTTTCAAGGAGTACTCACCCCGCGCCATCCTCGCTCTCAACAAGATCGATCGCGTCCACAAGCCGAACCTGTTGCCGTTGATGGACCGCTATTCGAAGCTTTACGGGTTTGAGGAGATCTTCCCCATCTCCGCCCAGCGGGGGGACGGGATGGAGGAAATGCTGGCGGCGATTGTCGAGAGGCTGCCGGAAGGTCCGCCCTACTTTCCAGAGGATGAATACACCGACCAGCCGGAGCGATTCCTGGCAGCTGAGATTATTCGAGAGAAAGTGATCCGGCACACCCAGCAGGAAATGCCTTACGTGACGGCGGTGCTGATTGACAGATTTGAAGAGGGGCCGCAGCTAACCCGTCTTCACGCCACGATCGTGGTGGAGAAGGACTCGCAAAAACCCATCATCATCGGCGCAGGAGGAGCGCGCCTGAAGCAAATCGGGAGCGAAGCCCGTCAGGAACTGGAGAAGCTGTTTCCCCCGCAGGTTTACCTTGAGCTCTTCGTGAAGGTCCAACCCCACTGGCGTGACGACATGGCCGTCATCGCCGAATTGGATTACCGCGGCGGGGGAGGTGCCGAAGGGTAGGCGCGGAGCCCGTCCCTGCCGGACATCGCCAGGGGGCGCTGCCTTACTTTGCCTCTGCCCCTTTCTCCAGGTCGTAAACCCGCCGGATACTCAGCGGGCCCTGGAGGGAGGAATCCTCAAAGCGCGTGGTGACGAAGAGCTGCTTGCCGTCTTCGCTGACCCGGAACGTCTGGGTGAGTTTCTCGCCATGGCCTAGGTTTGTATCGGCTACGAGCGAGCCGCCTTCCCAGTCGGCCTTGGTGGAAACCTTCCTGCCGCTCGGCTCCTTGTCGTCGTGCTTCTTGCCGTCCGGGTAGAAGGTCTGCGCCTGGTCGGTGTCGGTCGTGATCACGATCTGGTCGGAGCGCTGGTCAATCCGCAGGTACTTGGGGTTCTCGGCGAGGCGATCCCACTCCTCGCTGCTGATGGCGGGGCCACGATTCGCGCCTCCCTGCGAGCCGCCGCGTCCCATACCGCCGCCGCCTATTCCCCCGATGCCTCCAATTCCCACCCGTCCCATGCCGCCGGGCATTCCTCCTCCTCCGCCGGGGTAGGTGCCCCCGCCGCCCGGATAAGTGCCCCCGCTCTGGGCCCCGCGTCCCCGGCTGTTCTGTTGGGCCTCCTCGACCTTCTGTTGCGCGTCGTCGCTCTGGTCCTGGTTGAAGTTCCAGTGGCCGCCGAGTTGCCCTTTGTCCGCGGCGCGCGCCTGGCCCGCCGTTGACGCCGCCAGCAAGCAGGCCAGTGCTGGGACCGTTACCCAGGTCATAAACCCGAAACCCTTGACCATTGTCCCCCACCTTTCCTGTCGGATCCTTTTGAGTGTTGCTTATCGTTCGATTCCCGGAGTGCAGGTCTGGTTGTCTGGGAGAGTGTCAAAGGGCGGACTAGAAGGGCCAGCCACCCGCCCGCCCGAGGGTCCCCGCAATTGTTAATGGGGATTTACAATCCTCGATAGGACTGAGCCCGCCCCTTCCATAATCCGGCGCGCCTCCGACTAGGTCCCCACGGCAATCCCAAGCGAACGCATCTTCCGGTAGAGGTGGCTGCGCTCGAGCCCTAGCGCCTCGGCCGTACGGCTCACGTTTCCCTGGTGCTCATCCAGAGTCCGCAGAATGTAATCGCGCTCATAGGCAGTGCGAGCTTCCTGAAGGCTGGAGAAGCCACCGGTGGGGAACCTGGTTGACGAACCTGGCCGCGCTCCATCCTGGTGCAGAGTGGCGGGCAGATGGCGCCGTTCAATGCGCTCGCCGGGAACCATGATCACCAGGCGCTCAACCAGGTTCTTGAGTTCGCGCACATTTCCTGGCCAACGCGATTGAGTGAGGGTTTCCATTGCGCTATCGGCGAAATGCTTGGGCCGCCGCCCGTAAGCGCGGGCGAACTCCGCCAGGAAGAAGTTGGCGAGAGTGGGAATGTCTTCCGCGTGCTCGCGCAGGGGAGGGACGTAGAACGGGATCACGTTCAGGCGGTAAAAGAGGTCCTCACGGAAGTTCCCCTTTTGAATCTCGTCTTCCAAGTGCTTGTTGGTGGCGGCAATGATCCGCACGTCCACTGTGAGGTTGGTGCCCGAACCCAGGGGCGTAAAACGCTGTTCTTCGATAACCCGCAGCACCTTGGATTGGGTGCGCAGGCTCATGTCACCCACTTCATCCAGGAACAAGGACCCTCCGTGGGCCTGTTCGAACTTTCCCGTCTTATCCTCCAGGGCCCCGGTGAATGACCCCTTGATGTGGCCGAACAACTCGCTCTCGATGAGTTCTTCCGGAATGGCGGCGCAGTTGACCTCGATAAATGGCTGATCCGCGCGCGGGCTGTGATTGTGCAGCGCGTGGGCCACTAACTCCTTGCCCGTGCCGCTCTCCCCATAGATGAGCACCCGTCCGTTGGTGGGAGCGGCCAACTCCAATTGCTGGCGGAGTGCCTTCATGGGAACGCTATCACCGATGATGCGATCGCGTCCCCGCAACTGCTCGCGCAGTTCGCGATTCTGCGCTGCCAGTTCCGACTGTTCCAATGCGTGCCGGATCGTCAGCAGGGTTTTGTCAATCGAGAGAGGCTTTTCGATGAAATCGAACGCGCCCAGCTTCGTGGACCGCACGGCGGTTTCGATTGTGCCATGGCCCGAAATCATGATGACGGTCGGGGGAGCCTCCAGGGTTTGGATCCTTTCCAGGACTTGTATGCCGTCTATCCCCGGCAGCCAAATGTCGAGCAGGACAACATCAAACCGCCCATCCTTCAGGACGTCCAGGCAGGCTTCTCCGGTGCCGACGGAATCGACCCGATAGCCGTCATCCTGGAGGACATCGGTGAGCGACTCGCGGATGCCCGGCTCGTCGTCAACAATGAGCACCGAGTGTTTCATTCGCACTCCACCCCTTTAGCCCGGATTCGTCCCCGAGTCCTCAGCCGCCCTCCGGGGTTGTCAAAGCCCCCGCGCCCGGTTCCGAACTCGCCGCCACGGCCCGGTCCACGGGAAGTTCAATCACAAACTTGGTTCCGGTGGGGAAACTCTCTTCCACACGAATCGAACCATGATGCTCGGCCACTATGCGGTTCACAATCGCCAAGCCCAACCCCGTCCCGGACCGCTTAGTGGAAAAGTAGGGAAGGAAGAGCCGTTCCTTGGCTTCCGGCGTGATGCCCGGCCCGCTGTCCTCAATGGTGATCTCCACCACATCGCGGTCGGGGGCAAGGGCGCTGCGCACCCAGATCTCTTTGCGGAGACACTGCTCCAGGGCCTCGGCCGCATTATCAATGAGGTTTACGACTACCCGTTTCATCTGATCGGCGTCGGCCTGCACCATCGGCAGTTCGGGGGCCAGATCGCGCTGCAAGGCGATTCCATGCAGGCGGCCTGCAAACACGTTCAAAGCATCTTCCAGAATGCGGTTGATGTGGGCGGGTGCCGGCCGGGAGGAGGGGAAACGGGCATAGGCGGTGAATTCGTCCACCAGGGTTTTCAAGGTTCCAACCTCGCGGCCGACCAGCTTGGCACTATCGCGCACGGACTCCAGCAGTTCCTGTGTACGTGGCTCGGAGGGCGCACGTTCCAAGAGGCGCTGAATACGCTCGGTGGAGAGTTGAATGGGCGTGAGGGGGTTCTTGATTTCGTGGGCGATGCGGCGCGCAACTTCCTGCCAGGCCGCGGAGCGCTGGGAGCGCAGGACTTCCGCCAGATCCTCGAGGACGAGCACCGAACCCACGCGGCCGTGGCGGGCCTGGACGGAAGTTACGGTCAGCGCCATAAAGGTGGGACGGCCCCCCAGGTCAAGTTCCATCTGTTGGGAAACAACGCCCTGACGCGCCGCGCGGCGGAACATTCGGCCAATCTCCCGAGCATCCTCGAGGGTAAAGAGGTCCGTCAGGACTCGCGCGGTCTGGGCGCGGGCGCGCCCGAACAATCCCTCGGCGGTGGAATTCAATCGGGTGATTTGTCCTCCCGAGTCGAATGAAATGACGCCCGTAGGGATGTTTTCCAGGATGGCCTCGATGGTGTTGCCACGTTCCTCCAGTTGGCGGTTTGCCTCTTGCAACTTCAGAGACGCTTGTTCAATAGCGCGCCGGTTTTCGAGAAGTTGCTGGGTCATCTGATTGAAGGAATGAACCAGCACGCCCAGTTCATCATCCGCCCGGGCAGATACCTGGAACCCCAGATTGCCTTGCGCCACTTCATGCGTGGCGTTCGCCAGAGCTTGGATGGGAACCGTAACCTGCTTTGAAAAGAAGAGCGCAAACCAGGTGGCAATGAACATGATGAGGAGCGTCAGCAACCCAAGGATCAACACATAGGCGCGCTTTTCGGCCTTGCGACGCCGGCTCAGTTCGTTGTA
>DATJVT010000122.1:0-5913 GCA_035501695.1 Terriglobia bacterium
AAGACACGGAAGTATTCGCGCCCACTGCTCAGGCCGCGCCACCGCCGATGCGGCCGGGGACCCCTCCGAGACCCGCGCCACCGCCGCCATTGCCACCGTCCCCGACCCCTGGACCGCCCCGGGGAGGGGAACATCACGAAACACCCCAACCGATGGCCGTCGCCCCAATGCCTCATCGCCCGACTGTGGCAGCTAAGCCCCAGGAGAGTGTTGCCGCCGCCGAACCCCTTAGGCTGTCGCTGGCTCGTCCCCGCCGAATGTCAAAAGGCCATGCATCGTGGTTTCTTGTTCAATTCTTCGTTCCCCAAGACCGTTCACGCGCCCAAGCCGCGATGGAGAAGACCTTTGGCGCCGAGCCTTTCCAGGAGACAAGCGCCACGACCGAGCTGGCGGCGGGTTTAATGCTTGAAATCCACCTCTCGTCCCCGGAGATCGAGTTTTCTGACCCGGTGATTACAAAAATCGAGTCCCGCGGTACCAAGGCAACATTCTGGGGGAAGCCTAAGGATACCTGTAATCCCGGAAATCACCCGGGATTGCTGAGCATTAGGGACGCCAGGACCCGGCAGGAATATGAGTCGATAACATTTTCAGTCGAAGTCGTCGATTACGCGTTTTATCACGTCTCCCGTCCTCTTCTCGCCAAGCTGGCATCCGCCACGGCCGGCCTGGGGGCTGTTGCCGCGTTCGTCCTCACTTTCCTGGGCCAGATCGACAAGACGTTTGGCCTTGCATCGGGGACCGCCGGAGGTGCCGTCGCCTCGTACCTATTCGGAAGAGTCGCCTATACCTATCACCGTCCAAGTACCACGACGGTGTGGAATCTGTGAGAGCGGCGCACTTCAAGCGCGGCTCACGCAACTCTGCAAAAACCCTCGAGCCGTCCGGGCGGCGGCTGTGACGAGCCTAGAATTATAGGCTTTCAATGCGGCGGGGCGGGGGTGGAGAGCGCAGGGGTTTTCAACGACAAGATGTCCGAACCATTAAGGATATGAGGTGATTTGGCCAAGATGTATATAAGAGTATGAAACAAAAGACCTTAATGGGATTGCAGGGAAGAGTTTTGAGGGCAAAGACAAAATGTCGATCGCGCTAGGAGGGGTCGGACCTATCGCACGGGCACATCCGAGAGTCTCGACTTTGCGCTGCCCGTTACCGGCGTGTTCCGAGAAATCCACCCCTCGATTCAGTCCCGCGCGGCGGGATCGAGGGGTGCGAGGCAGGGGAGGGCTCCGGCTTCCCACGGGAACACCGGGCGCTCCCCTCCCCATTGCAAGTCGTGACAGTTGACGCTTCTCTCGCCTATACCGTCAGCTTCCACGGCGCGCGGTAATCGCGGCCCAGGAGCTTCTGCGCGGCGGGACTTCCCTTGGTGAGCTTCTGATTGGCGACGTCCCACTCGATGTGCTCCTTCGCGCGCAGAGCAACGTTGCCCAGGATGCAGCCGGCCGAGCTGTGATATCCGTATTCGATGTCCGACTGCGGCTTCTTGCGCGTGCGGATGCACTCCAGGAAATTGGCGACGTGCACCAGCAGGCCGTCATCCACGCGCTCCATCCGCATGGAAGGCGCCTTGCCCTTTTCCCTACGTTCTTCCTGCCCCATCGAAGGCCGGTGGACTTCGCGATAATCGGCTTCCGCCAGCGGTTCGGGAAACACTTCAAAGCCGTCACGATCGAGGAACATCGTGCCGTCCGTGCCGTGGAACTCAATTCCATAGCCGTGCTTGTACATGGAATTGCCGTTGCACTCGCGGTTTTCGTAGGTGGCGATGAAGTCGGCGTACTCCCAGGTGATTTGCAGTGTGTCGGGAGTCTCGGTGTTGTCCGCGATGTAGTGTTTTGAACCCATGGCGGTGATGCCGGTGGGACCTTCCGTCTTCATGGCCCACTGCACGATGTCCATCAGGTGGACGGCCCAGTCCCCCGGCCAGCCATTGGCGTAATCATAGAAATAGCGGAAAGTTGACCAGCGGTTTTCCGCCACGCCGAAACGCTGGAAGTTGTACGGAACCTTGGGCGCGGGGCCCAGCCAGAAGTCCCAATCCAGCCCGGCCGGAGGGTCGGAGTCCGGATAGGTTCCCTGGCCCTTCGGGTAGGTGTTGCCGTAATTCCACGTACGCACAAAGCTGACCTTGCCCAGCAAGCCTCCCTGCACCAGTTCCACGGCCTTCTGGAAGTGCAGGTTGGAGCGCTGCCAGAGTCCGACCTGAACGACGCGGTTGTTTTTGCGCGCCGCCGCCAGCATCTTCTGGCCTTCTTCCACGGCCACGCAGATTGGCTTCTCTACGTAAACGTCCTTGCCCGCCTTGCACGCTTCCACCATGGGTAGCGCATGCCAGTGATCGGGAGTGGCCACCAGGACCACGTCGATATCTTTGTCGGCCAGAACCTCGCGAAAATCCTTAACGGCTTTGGCCTTTCCACCCGCCGCTGCCAGCCCTTTGTCAAGGTTGGGCTGATAGACATCGCACACTGCCGCCACTTCCACGCCGTTCTTGATGAAATTCTGCATGTCGTCGATGCCTTGGCGGCCCGTGCCGATGACCCCCAGCCGGATGCGGTCGTTCGCCCCCAGAACTTGCCCCGTGCTGAACCCCGCCATCGACAGGCTGACGCCTGCGGTCGTGAAGGTTGCACGCTTCATGAAATCTCGCCGGTTAATCTCTTCCGTCATGTTTCTTTCCCTCATTTCCTTCTGACGTTAAATAGAATGTTCCAACTCGCCTGCAAACGCTTGACGTGGCGTTTATATCGGGAAGTGCGACGAATTTCAAGCATCTTTCGCGGGTGGCCCGAATTCTTGATGACCTTGCGCGCGGAATTGCGCCTGTGCGACTCAATGCGCGCACCAAAACCCCCGGCCTTGCGGCGCGGAGCCATGTGAGACAGGGGACAAAACGGCGGGGGGGACAGCGCACCATGACAGAAAGCCGGCACTGTGGCAAGAAGGCCACGGTCTTGCCCTGCGTCAATTTGTTTTCTGGTCTTTGAAATGCCGCAAAGCGAGTTTCGAGAAATGGGGCATTGGTCGCACCGCCATCCCTTGACATGACAAGATGTCGCCCGGCAGGGATTGATTCGGTAAAGATGTCGTGTGCGCCCAAGCGCAGCCGTTCAAATTATCCGCACTCACAAGGCGCTTGTTCGCAACCCTTTGGCGCGAGGGTTGCTGAAGTATCGCCGAAGCGATTAGGGAGACCGACTATGGCTGCACCTGCCTTGTGGTTCGGGAGTTTCCTCGCCAAGTTCTCACCCCGCGTACAGGAGAAGCTGTTTGCCCTTGCCGAAACCTTTCGTTTCAAGGCGGGGCAGGACATCTTTCGTGAGGGTGACCCCAGCCTTTACCTCTACATCGTCAAAACCGGCCGCGTAGCGGTGGAGTTGCACGTTCCCTCCCAAGGGCGGCGCAACATCTACACCGCGGGCGCGGGAGACGTCTTCAACTGGTCCGCGGTGGTGGAGCCTCGCCTGGCCACCGCCTCCGTTCGCGCCGTGGAAGACACCGAGGCCCTGGGCCTGAAGGGCGGCGCCCTGATGGACCTCTGCCGCGAGGACCCCGAATTGGGGTTCGAACTCTACCGCGCGATTACCGAGGTCATCGCGGCCCGCCTGATCGCCACGCGTCTCCAGTTGCTGGATATTTTCTCGGTGGGTGAGAAGTAGGAGCGAACTTTCCATGACCCCAAGCCTCCCGCGGGTTGCCGCCAGCGTCGTGATTGCCAAGCCGTCGTTGCAGAAGGTCTTCGATAACCTGAAGGTGTCGGGCTTCTCCCTGGTGGCGCCCACGGTGCGGGAAGGCGCCATCACGCTGGACGAGATCGCACAGATGAGCGAACTGCCGGTGGGCTGGACGGACCAGCAATCGCCGGGGAAATATCGCCTGAAGCACACGCGCGAACCCCAGTATTTCGCCTACAGTTGCGGGCCGCAATCGTGGAAGCAATACCTGCACCCCTCGCGCCTGAGCCTGTTCACGGTGGAAAAGGAGAACGGCAACTGGCGGGTGCAGCCCACGCGCAATCTCAGCCCGCGCTATGCCTTCATCGGCGTGCGCGCCTGCGAACTGGCGGCCATCGGCATCCAGGACCGCGTTTTCATGACGGGGGATTTCCGCGATCCGCACTACGCGCGCCGCCGCGGGCCCATCTTCATCATGGCCGTGCATTGCACGCAGTCGGCCTCCACCTGTTTCTGTGTTTCCATGAAGACCGGGCCGCGCGCCACCGGCGGCTTCGACCTGGCCGTCACCGAGCTGCCCGACAATTTTGTGATGGAAATCGGCTCCGAGGCGGGTTCGGAGATGCTCCGCGACACGGCGTGGGAGCCCGCCACCGCCTTCGACCTGGGACGCGCCGCGCAGGCCTGCCAGCGGGCCGAGCGGGAAATGCAGCGCCAGATGCGCACCGACGATCTGCCGCGCCTGCTCTACGACAACCTGGAGCACTCGCGCTGGGATGAAATCGCCACCCGCTGCCTCTCCTGCACCAACTGCACGCAGGTCTGTCCCACCTGCTTCTGCGTGACGGTGGAAGACCACAGCAACCTGACGGCCACGGCGGCGGAGCGGACGCGCGTGTGGGACTCCTGCTTCTCTCTCGATTTCTCCCACGTGCACGGCGGCAACATCCGGCCCACCATCCGCTCGCGTTACCGGCAATGGCTGACGCACAAGCTGGCCTCGTGGATCGACCAGTTCGGCGTGATCGGCTGCGTGGGCTGCGGGCGCTGCATCACCTGGTGCCCGGTGGGAATTGATATTACCGAGGAAGTTCAAGCGATTCGGGGAAAGGCGTGAATTGAGAAGTCAGGAGTTAGGAGACAGGAGTCAGGAGACAGGAGACAGGAGTCAGGAGTCAGGAGACGGAAAGCAGAAGACAGGAGTCAGGAGACAGAATTGGGGACATGGAGTGGACAGCCAGCGAGCGCCAGCTAGGACATTTCGGGACCTGACAGTTTGGCGGAAAGCTCATGAATTTGTCTTGGGCATCTATAAGTTTACGGCGGCATTTCCCAAGGCGGAAACCTACGCGCTGTGTATCCAGATGCGCCGAGCTGCGGTTTCGATCCCCGCGAACGTCGCAGAGGGTTTTCGAAAACGGGGAAGGGCAGATAAGGTTCGGTTCTTGAATACTTCCGAAGGTTCCCTGGAGGAATGCCGGTACTATCTGATTCTGGCGCAGGATTTGGGTTACGGAGAAACTGGAACCCTGATGGAGTTATTGGAGGAAGTGAGTAGGCTCTTGAATGCTTACGCGAAGGCGATCCAGGAGGCAGGAGACAGGAGTCAGGAGTCAGAATGACGAGCACCACCTTGGATGGCCTCCATGTTAGGGGTTCGGGGTTAAAATGAATTACACCTGCGGCCTGACTTCTGTCTCCTGACTCCTGTCTCCTGTCTCCTGACTCCTGACTCCTAGTTCCCGATTCCTAGGACGAACCCATGAGCATCGCAATGCCCACACTCGATCAGAGATCGTCGCAAGATCCGATGCTTCCCTTTCCGGCGGTGATTCAGGCCGTCAAGCCGGAAGCGTATGGCATTTCCACCTTTTCCATGGCCTTTACGGACCCTGCCGAAGCCGCGGCCTTCCGCTTCTTCCCGGGGCAATTCAACATGCTCTACCTCCCGGGCGTGGGAGAGGTGGCGATTTCCATCGCCTCCGACCCGGGTGAGCCGCAGGTGCTGGGCCATACCATTCGTTACGCGGGCGGCGTAACACGCGCCATTGGACGCCTGCGCGTGGGTGACACTGTGGGCGTGCGCGGCCCCTACGGCAGCGCCTGGCCGGTGGAGAACGCGGTGGGGAAGAACCTGGTGCTGGTGGCGGGCGGCATCGGACTGGCGCCGCTGCGCCCCGTAATTCTCTCCGTGATGCGCCAGCGCGACCAGTATGGCCGCGTCCTGCTGCTT
>DATJVT010000123.1:0-12146 GCA_035501695.1 Terriglobia bacterium
CGTTTGCACCGATGACACCTCAACTCCGCGAAGCGGTCCGTGCCGCCCAGGATCGCAAAGCTCTTGATCTGCGAATATTAGATCTGGAAGGAAGCTGTTCCTTCACCAGCAACTTCCTGATTTGCAGCGGGACCTCCACGCGCCATACCCAGGCGATTTGCGACGCCATCGTGGAGAGGCTGAAGATCACGGGCTACGCGCCGACCCATGTGGAGGGGTACTCCCGGGCGGAGTGGATTCTGGTGGATTATCTCAACTTTATCGTCCACATCTTTCTCGAACGCGCCAGGGAGTTCTACGACCTGGAACGCCTGTGGAGGAACGCGCCGGCCCTCACAATCAAAGAAGGGGATGAGGTCTAAGCTCGAGTGATCGGATCGCTCGATTCGTGCTATGCGGATAAGAATTATCTGCGAGGGCCGGACTAAGGATCCGAACCTGAGAGGTATACAGCAGGACTTGGCGGGCAGAATCGAGCACTTTGTCCCGCTGAGCATCGAAGAGTTGCCCCCGCCACGCGGAGCGCACCAGAAGCGCACCGGGGGGTTGACTTCAGCCGAGCGCGCTCTTTCGGAAAAGCTGCGCGGCGCAACCAAGGTCCTGCTGGATGAGCGGGGGCGGGAGCGAACGTCGCAGGAGTTCGCCACCTGGTTGGAACTGCAAGCGCTTCGGGGCTCCCGGGAGTTGGCCTTCTTGATTGGTGGACCTGATGGCTTCTCCGAGGCGTTTCGTAAGGATGCCGATATCTTGCTGTCGCTCTCGCGGATGACCCTGACACGAGATTGGGCCCGCACCCTCTTACTGGAACAGATCTATCGCGGGTTCACCATTCTGCGTGGCTATCCGTATCCGAGATGATGGGAGCCTTTCTTGCCGGAGATCCGAAAAGGGCTGATTATTATTCACACGGGCCCCGGAAAGGGGAAGACCACGGCTGCACTGGGAACGGCGCTGCGGGCCGTGGGGCAAGGCCTCAAAGTCTTAATGGTACAATTCATCAAGGGTTCGTGGCATTATGGCGAACTGGATTCTGCCAAGCTGCTGGGCGATGAAAGACTGAAGATTGTCCCCATGGGCCGGGGATTCGTGAAAGTCGGCGCCGAAAAACCCGACCCTGAGGACGTGCGACTGGTCGAAGAGGCCTGGAAATTCGCCAGCAGTGAGATCCTGGGCGGCTCGTATGAGATGGTTATCCTTGACGAGATCAACTACGCCATCAGCTATAGAATGCTGGCGCCGGAAACGGTGATGGATATTCTGAAGCGCAAACCGGAAATGTTACACGTTATCCTGACGGGCCGAAACGCACACCCGTCACTGGTGGAAATGGCCGACCTGGTCACGGAAATGCGCGAGGTCAAACATCCATATCAGAAGGGGATCCTGGCCCAGAAAGGGATAGAATACTGAATATCGGTTGATCCGGTAATCGGGTGAGTCTCCTTCGACCTTATCAGGCGCCCGTTCGACCACCCGATCGCCCGATCGACCGATTACCTGATTACTATGACCTGGTTTCGCCGAGAAAAGCAGCCGCTGGAAACCCCCAAGGAGAAGCGTGTTCAGACCGAGGGGCTGTGGGTGAAGTGCGACAAATGCAAGCAAACCCTTTGGAAAAAGGACCTCGAAGCCAACCTGCAATGCTGCCCCAAGTGCGGCCATCACTTCAAACTGGGTTCTCATGCGCGGCTGGAGATGCTCTTTGACGAGGGCCGGTACGCCGAGCACGACGCCCAGTTGACTTCCAGCGATCCCTTGAAATTCAAAGACACCAAAGCCTACCGGGATCGCTTGAAGCAGGCGGAGAAAGTCACGGGCATGAAGGACGCGGTGCTGACCGGCGAGGGGCTGATGGAAGGCAAGCCCGTCATGATCTGCGCGATGGAGTTTCAATTCGTGGGCGGCAGCATGGGCGCCGTAGTAGGCGAGAAGGTGACCCGCGCCATCGACCGGTGCATCGCCAAGAAACTTCCTCTGGTGATCGTTTCCTGTTCAGGAGGCGCGCGAATGATGGAGGGCGCCATCAGCCTGATGCAGATGAGCAAAATCTGTGCGGCGCTGGCGCGTCTGGATGAAGTTCCCAAACCTTACATCTCGGTGCTTACCGATCCTACCACCGGCGGCGTGACCGCCAGTTACGCCATGTTGGGCGACTTGAACATCGCCGAACCCGGCGCCCTCATCGGTTTCGCAGGGCCACGAGTCATCGAGCAGACCATTCATCAAAAGCTGCCGGAGGGTTTCCAGCGTGCCGAATTCCTCATGGAACATGGCATGGTCGATGCTATCGTCCCGCGCAAGGAGCTGAAGAGTTATATCGCACGCGCCTTCCGCCTGATGCGAGCCTGGGGATGACCACCCGATTCCATGAATTACGCTGATTGCCTCAAACACCTTGCCAGCCTGGGACAGGAACTCCACGGGCAAAAGTTCGGCCTGGAGGCCATTTCCCGTGTCCTTACCGAACTGGGGCGTCCTCACGAGCGCTACGACACCGTCATCGTGGCGGGCACGAACGGCAAGGGGTCGACCTGTGCCATGCTGGCCAGTATTCTCCAGCACGCGGGTTACCGGACGGGACTCTTTACCTCACCCCACCTGGTGCGCGTGAACGAGCGCATGAGGGTGAACGGCCATGAGGTCTCCGATGAAGATTTTGCCCTCGCTTTCACTGCCGTCGCCATCGCCGTCGACCGCTTGGTGAAACTCAAAGACCTCGAGAAACCACTAAGTTTCTTCGAGTTCTTGACTGCCACGGCATTCCAGTATTTTGCCCAAGCCGGAGCGAAGTTTGTGGTGCTGGAAGTCGGCATGGGCGGACGTTTGGACGCCACCAACGTCACCGATCCGCGCGTGGCTTTAATTACCAACATCGACTTTGACCACACTGAGTTTCTGGGTTCCACCCTGGCCGCCATTGCCGCCGAAAAAGCCGGCATCATTAAACCGCATCGTCCGGTCATCTCCGGAGTGGAGGAAGCGGAGGCCGCCGCCGCGATTCGCGGCCGGGCTGAGGAATGCGGTGCGGAATTGCTGGAATTGAAAACCCTCGACCAGATCAGCAAGATTCACTCCCAGCATGGCCGCTACTCGTTTGATCTGGCATTGGGTAACGAGCGCTACGCAGGGCTGACCTGCCCGCTCCTGGGCAAGTTCCAGGTGAAGAACATGGCCGCCGCTGTGGCAGCGGCTTGGCGGCTCGAGGCTGAGGGATTTGGGATATCCCGCCGCAGCATCTGGCAGGGCCTGCGGACGGCGGTTTGGCCTGGACGCCTGGAACCCATTCACAAGCGGCCGCTGGTGCTGCTCGATGGTGGGCACAATCCGGGCGCGGCGCGTGAAATCGCCGGGTTCGTTCGGGAAGAGTTCCCGGGACGCCGGCTGCGCCTGGTGTACGGTTCCATGCGCGATAAGGCCATCCGGGAGATCTGTTCGAATCTTTTCCCGCTGGCGGAGGAAGTTTATTTGACCCACCCGGAGCACACGCGCGCCGCGGCGCCGGAGGAAATCCTGGCGGAACTCCAAACCCGCCCTTCGGGACTGCAGATTGAGACTGAGCCGGTTCGTGCCCTGGAGAGAGCGTACAGCGTGAGCGCTCCGGATGACGTGGTCCTGGTTGTCGGCTCGCTTTTCCTGGTAGGCGCCATCAAGAGAGCACAGAGTGAGCGAAAGTTGAACTTGCGAAAGATGCCTGTGGGTGGGGATCCCTCAACTGAACACAGCCTGGGGCGTGCGAGGAGCCATGCCGGCCGCCGGTCCAGAACTGCAAGCGAAGCTTAATGACGGAAAACTGATGTTACTGTCATGGAGATCTCAAGACCAACTTCCTCTCCCCCGATAGCCAGAGAAAGTCGCATCCGCTACTACCTGAGCTACGCGCGATCCCTCCTGTTTACCAATCTCCTCATTTATTTCTATACGGCGGTTTGCGGAACGGTTTCGCTGCTGGGATCGCTTTTTGACGCGGAGGGCCGGTGGCAGCATGCTTGCGCCAGAACCTGGTCATGGCTGATTCTGAAGACCAGTGGAATCCGCGTGCAGGTGGAGGGAATCGAGCATGTTCGCCCCGGTGATACCGCAATCTATTGCGTGAACCACCAGAGCGCCATGGATATTCCTGTCCTTTTTGTGAACCTTCCCGTACAGTTTCGCTTCGTCGCCAAGCGTTCCCTCTTCAATATGCCCTTCATGGGCTGGCATCTGCGGCGCTCCGGGCACGTCCCGGTAGACCGCGACCGTCCGCGCGAGGCCCTGAAAAGCATGAAGAAAGTGGCGCAGGAAATCCGCGGGGGCAAGTCCGTGCTGCTCTTTCCCGAGGGTCATCGCAGCCGCACCGGACAATTGCTCCCCTTCAAAGCCGGCAGCTTCTACATTGCTATCCTCGCGGGAGCGCCGATTGTGCCAATCACCCTGAACGGGACCTCCGAAGTCCTCAAACCCGACACTTATCACGTCCGCGCCGGACGGACGGAGATGATCGTCCACGCACCTGTTCCCACCCAAGGGCTGAATCTGAAGGATGCCGATCGACTCTCGGAACAGGTGAAGGGAATCATCGCCTCGCGGTTTGTGCCCGGGAATGGTCAGCAGACCCGATGATCGAGTGACCTGGTGCGGCATTCATGAATGCCCGAGCAGATTGGGAATGAAGGGAACAGGATGGGGGCAGGATTTGCGGGGAAGCCTTTGATTTTGCTAACCTGATGGGCAGACCCATAAGGCTTCTGATCAACATGACCATCTCTCTTCACAACCAAGTGGCCGTAATTACCGGTGGCTCGCGCGGCATCGGCGCCGCCACCGTCAAGCTTTTTGCCACTGCGGGTGCGAAGGTGGTGTTCAGCTATTTGCGGGCGGCACGTGAGGCACGAGAATTAGTGCAAGCCTGCGGCGGCGAGAGCAGGGTCATCGCCGTCCGCGCCAACGTCGCGAAGATGGCGGACGCCCGGCGCTTGGTCGACACTGCCATTCGGCGTTTCGGTAGGCTCGACATTCTGGTGGCCAATGCCGGCATCTGGAATTACCAGCCCCTTCCCATCGCGAAAATGACCGAGAAGGAATGGGACGAAATGATGGCGGTCAACCTGAAGGGTGTCTACACGGTCATCCGCCATGCCGCCCCGCACATGATTCGAGAACGCGGCGGCCGGATCATCGTGGTATCCTCCACCGCCGGCCAGCGCGGCGAGGCGTTCCACACCCATTACGGCGCGTCCAAGGGAGGAGTAATCAGTTTGGTGAAAGGCCTCTCCACGGAGCTTGCGCCGCATCATATTCTTGTGAACTGTGTCGCCCCTGGATGGATCGAAACGGACATGGCACGACCGGTCCTGAAAAACCGCCGCCAGCTTCGCGCGGCGCTATCCGTGATTCCGCTCCGGCGGTTCGGACGGCCGGAAGAGGTGGCCATGCCCATACTGTTTCTTGCCTCTCCGCTCGCCACATACATGACTGGAGAGGTCGTCAACATTAATGGAGGAAACGTTCTCTGTGGTTAAGTCACTTCGCGGCTGGATTCCTGGCATCCTGGGAACAATCATTCTGGTCACCGGCGCGCTCCCCCTACCACTCCCGGCGCAGAGCAAACCGGGTACCCCTCCTACGGCCGGGCACATCGACCCCCAGGCTCGGCAGATGCTGGACAGGGCGATTCTGGCCCTGGGGGGGCCGCCCTTTCTGACCGCCAAGTCAATCACGACCAAAGGCCGCGCCTTCTTCTTTCAGGACGGCGCCACCGCCGGCATGGAACCGTTTGAGAGTTGGGTGGTGTACCCGGACAAGCGCCGCTTCTCTTATGGGAAGACCAAGCCCGTCATCCTGATCAACAACGGGGACAACGGTTGGGAACTCGACCGCTACGGTTTAATCGCTCAACCCCAATCCCAACTCCGGGGCTGGATACTTTCCAACCACTATAGCCTTGAGAACATGTTCCGTCTGCGCATCAGCGAGCCCGGCACGCTGATCCAGGTAGGGAAAGCTGACTTTGTGGATAATGTCCCCACACAAGGCATCGAAATCACCGAATCGGGTAGTACCAGAGTGCGCCTGGATTTGCACCGGCAAACGCTCCTCCCCTACCGCATCACCTACCGCGTATGGAATGCCAATGATAACGCTTGGGATGACTATACGGATGCCTACGCGGACTACCGGGACGTCGACGGGATTCAAACCCCCATGCACATTACGCGATACTTGAATGGGGATCGCGTGGGTGAGACCTTCCGCATTACTGCTCAATATAACCAAGATTATCCGTCCAATTACTTCACCGCCCAGTGAGACGGCAGGCGACTCCCCCGAATCCCTAATCCCAATCTGTTATAATGGCTGGTGTGAACAGGTCCACCGGAATTCGCAGTACGACAATCTTGTGTGTGCGCCGGGGCGGCCGATTGGCCATGGGTGGTGATGGCCAGGTCACCATGGGCGAAAGCGTGGTAAAGCAGAAGGCAAGGAAGATCCGCCGCCTTTACAATGAAAAGATCATTGCGGGATTTGCCGGCAGCACCGCGGATGCGCTGTCCTTGTTTTCCCGGTTCGAACAGAAGCTCGAGGAATACCATGGGAACCTGAGCCGCGCCGTCGTGGAGCTTGCCAAGGATTGGCGGACCGACCGCGCCCTGCGCCACCTGGAAGCGCTGCTGCTGGTGGCGGACGAGAAAAGCACCTATCTGGTAAGCGGCAACGGGGACGTGATTGAGCCCGACGACGGAATCGTGGCCATCGGGTCGGGTGGACCCTATGCGCTAGCCGCCGCGCGCGCGCTCGCCAAACACACGGAGATGCCGGCCAAGGCGATTGTCCAGGAGGCCATGCTCCTGGCCGGTCAAATCTGTATTTTTACCAATGATCAAATCGTCATCGAGGAGCTGTAAGGAAGGGTGAAGATAAAGGGTAAAGGGTAAAGAGAAAGCTGCCTTGCCCTTTAACCTTTACCCTTTACCCTTTATACTTTCAAACATGGTTTTCTACCTGCCCGAGAACATGGAAAACGCCACGTCGCTTGAGGACATGACCCCGCGGCAGATCGTGGCGGAGCTGGACAAGTACGTGGTGGGACAAGGCAACGCCAAGCGTTCGGTGGCCGTCGCGCTGCGCAACCGCATGCGCCGCCAGAAGCTGGCCCCCGAACTGGCCGAAGACATCCTTCCCAAGAACATCATCATGATCGGGCCGACCGGGGTGGGCAAGACGGAAATCGCCCGCCGCCTGGCGCGCCTGACTAATTCACCTTTCCTGAAGGTGGAGGCTTCGCGTTTCACGGAAGTTGGCTACGTCGGCCGCGACGTGGAATCCATGATCCGCGACTTGGTGGAAGTTTCCATCGATATGGTGCGGGAAGAAAAAGTGGACGAGGTGGCGGAGAAGGCGGAACAGCACGCCGAGGAGCGCTTGCTTGATCTCCTCCTGCCGCCCGCCATCCAGACGCGCAAGCCGGAAAAGGCCCCGGCCGAGAGCGACGATGGCCGCGCCTCCTCGCAAGAGCAGTTTCAGCGCACCCGCGAGAAACTCCGGGCCCAGCTCCGCGAGGGCAAGCTGGACGACCGGGAAGTGGAAGTGGAGATCCGCGATCGCGCCATGCCCGCTTTTGAGGTAATTACCTCCCAGGGCGTCGAAGAGATGGATATCAATATGAAGGATATCCTTCCCGGCCTCTTCGGACAGCGCACCAAAAAGCGGCGGATGAACGTCACCGAGGCCATGGATTACCTGATCCAGGAGGAGGAAAACCGCCTGATTGACATGGATCAGGTCACGCGCACGGCGGTGGAGCGCGCCGAGCAATCCGGCATAATCTTCCTGGATGAGATCGACAAGATCGCCGGGCGGGAGCGGGGCGGCGGGGGACCCGACGTCAGCCGTGAGGGCGTGCAGCGCGATATCCTCCCCATCGTGGAGGGAACCACCGTCAATACCCGCTACGGCATGGTCCGCACTGACCATATCCTGTTCATTGCCGCGGGAGCGTTCCACGTCTCCAAGCCTTCGGACCTGATTCCCGAGTTGCAGGGGCGCTTCCCCATCCGTGTCGAACTGCATGTGCTCACCACGGACGACTTCATCCGCATCCTGAAGGAACCCAAGAGCGCACTGGTGAAGCAGTATACCGCCTTGCTGGAAACGGAAGGCATCAAGCTGACCTTCACTGACGAATCGCTTCAGGAAATTGCCAGGTTCGCCGCTGCCGTGAACGAAGCGACGGAGAATATTGGAGCCCGGCGCCTGCACACCATCATGGAAAAACTGCTGGATGAGATTTCTTTCGAGGGGCCGGACCTGAAGAAAAAGGTGGTGCGCATCGACGCCGACTACGTGCAGAAGCAGTTGACCGATATCGTGAAGAATCAAGACCTCAGCCGATACATCCTGTGAAACCGCGTCATCGAGCCTGGCGAGCCTCCGCCCCCAACCTCTGGTCGCACTCCATGGCCCTGCCGGGACGAATACTCTTGTTACTCGTATTGGTCTCCGCCGCGGGGTCCCTGTTTGGGTGCGGAGTGCAGGGAACTCCCCACCCCCCACGCCTGGAGGTGCCGGAGAAGGTCAGTGATCTCTCCGTTGTCCAGGTCGGCCAAAGCCTGGAAATCCACTTCACCCTTCCTCAACAAACCACGGATGGCCAGCGTATAACCGCTCCACTCGAGGTGGAGATTCTGCGCGCCGTCGCCCCTTCCGCCGCGGGCCTCTCCAAGCTGCCGGAACCCGAGGCCTGGACGCAGCTCATCCGCAGCGAGTGGTTGCCGTATGCCCAGGGCAACATTCTTGTCTATCCCGTGCACCTGACCGAGCGGGAATTTCACGACTGGCGCGGGCAAACGCTGGTGATCGCGGTTCGCACCCTCACGCGGGGCTTCCGGCACCGGGCGATTGAAAGCGCGCCCTCGAATTTCTTCGATGTTCCGGTTTTCGATGTCTCGGAGCCCCCCGTGAGTGTGAAATGCGTGGTTACGGAAAATGCGGTGGAAGTCCAGTTTCCCCCGCCCACTCAGACGCTAAGTGGCGAGCCCGTCCATGACCTTGCCGGGTACCGGGTTTATCGCAGCGCGACGGGCAAGCCCGGCAGCTACGAAATGCTGGGAGAAACAGCCTCCTCTCCCTTCCGGGACGGTAAGTTTGAGTTCGGCAAGGACTACTACTACCAGGTTCGTGCCGCGTTCGGCAAACCCGGCCATCTGGCCCTGAGCGATGCTTCGCCGGGTGTGAAGGTCACTCCCCGCGACACCTTTCCCCCCGCCCCACCTCAGGGATTGCAGAGTATTTACTCGGCTGGCGCGGTGGAATTAGTGTGGACGGCTAACACCGAAGCCGACCTGGCGGGATACAATGTCTATCGCCGGGAAGATAAGGCTGCCCGCCGCGTGAACAAAGAGCTCCTGCGCACGCCGATCGTCCGGGATACCACTGCCGCGCCGGGAAAGACTTTGACCTATTATGTGACGGCCGTCGACCTCTCGGGCAATGAGAGCAAGCCGTCAGAAAAAGAAGAAGTGGAAACGAAGTGAGGAGAGGAATCAGTCGCTTGTCAGTCGTCAGTAATCAGTCATCAGTGGTCGGCTATCAGTAGCCAGTAGGTGCCTTTACTGAGAACTGAAAACTGGAAACTGAAAACTGATTACTGAAAACTGAGTACTGAGAGCTGACAACCGGTATGGCGTTGTATTCAAAAGTCTGGGGAATCGCCCTGGCAGGGACGGCAGCCACTGCCCTTGCGGGCGTGTGGGCGTACAGAACCCTGCGTCGATGGCGGCGCCCCAACCCCGAGGAACTCGAACGCCGGCGCTGTCGGGACGTGAACGCCTGCGGCCGAATCGTCTTGGGAAGGATCGTTGAACTGGCAACGCCAGCGCCCGGCGGCCCTGCGGGCCCCGTGCTCCTTTATGATTATGAAGTTGCGGGTGTGACCTACGAGGCGGCGCAGGACCTGAGCGCCCTCCCGGATATCGCTGCCGCCGCTCCGTTTCTGCCCGGTCAGACCGCCAGCATCAAATTCGACCCAAAACAGCCTTCCAATTCCATCCTTGCCTGCGAGACTTGGTGCGGCCTTCCTGTTTTGGACTCTCACAAGAATCCCGCGCCGGCCGATGGGCAGGCTCCAGTAAACTCGAAGTAGCACTTCCAAGCCGGCAGGGCAGAACTTTCCTAGCCGAAGGTGGGGGCCGGCAGCCGGATTTGCCTACCCTTGCGTGGACTCCCTCCTTGACTGATTGGCAACCTCAATGCCCTCAGGCACTTACCCCCTCCAACTCAACTGCGAGTACGGAACGTGGGTTGCTCCCGAAGAGGCATGGAGGTGGAGCATGTCCGTATCCGGCATCTCGTCAACCAGTTCGTTAGGTCAAAGTCTGCAGGCTTGGCAGGCGAAGTTTCAGAAAGTCCAGAGCGAGTTTCAGCAACTGGGGCAGGATCTCCAGGCTGGAAACCTCAGCCAGGCCCAGTCGGATTTCAGCACCTTGAGCCAGAATATTTCTGGCACCCTGAACAGCAACAACTCTGTCACCCAGGCTTTCGCCGCGGTGGGTTCGGCTTTGCAATCGGGAAATCTCTCGGCAGCTCAGCAGGCCTACAGCGCGTTGCAGCAAGATATTCAACCTGCCGGCCAGGCGCATCACCACCATCACCATAATGGCGCCAACTCGCCGGCTTCCAATTCCTCTTCAGCCGGCACCCTCACGCAACTATTCAGCAGCCTGGGGTCGGCCTTGCAGGGAGGGAATCTTTCAGCCGCCCAGACGGCTTATTCCACCCTACAGCAAGGCCTCCAAAAACTCGGCTGGGGGGCGAGTGTCAATTTGCAAACCGCGCCCACGGCCGCAAGCTGGATGGGTTAGTCGCCCCGCGCCGGTCGGCGCGGTAGTGTCCTAAATTGAGCCGTAGCGCCGGCTTCCAGCCGGCACAGGATCCGCCCAGATGGCGGCGTTACGCCCACACCAGTAATCTACCCCGCGCCTCCGTCGCTTGACACTCCGCGTGGCCCCGCACTACCATGACCCCGGAGTCAAGGCATCGTTATCGATGGAGGCGCGATGAACACCCATCCGCAATTCGATTTGACCGGCCAGGTGGCCTTGGTAACCGGTGCGGCGCGAGGACTGGGACGCGCCATCTCCCTCGAACTGGCGCAGGCCGGAGCCGACGTAGCCCTGGGCCTCCGGGATGGTTCCACCGGGGGGGATCTCGCCTCTGAAATTGCGGCTCTCGGCCAAAAGGTCCTGCCTTTGCCCATGGATGTCACCCATCTGGATCAGATCTTCTCGGCCATCGATGCGGTGGTGGCGCGCTTCGGCCGCCTGGATATTCTGGTTAACAATGCCGGGGGAGGCTGGGAGCATCTCGCCGAGGACGTGACCGAGCAAGAGTTTGACCGGACCGTCACCTTGAACGCTAAGTCCACCTTCTTTGCCTGCCAGGCTGCCCAGCGCGTCATGCGGCGCCAGGGCGGCGGCTGCATCGTCAATATGAGTTCGCAGGCGGGTTTCGTGGCCCTTCCTACCGAATCGGTCTACTGCCTGAACAAAGCCGCCATCGCGCACCTCACCAAATGTCTTGCTGTCGAATGGGGGAAATTCAACATCCGGGTGAATGCGGTGGCGCCCACCTTTATCCATACGCCCGGCACTGAAAGCGCCCTTTCCGACCCGGCCTTCCGCGCCGACACGGTGGAACGCATCGCGGCCTTGCACCGCATCGGCGAACCGAAGGAGGTCGCGGGAGCCGTGGTCTTTCTGGCCTCGCCCGCCGCCTCGCTCATCACCGGCCATACCCTGCTGATTGATGGCGGGTGGACGGCGCGCTAGGCCCTGGTCCCTGTCCCCGTTCCTTGCGGCGAATTCGAGACGGCGAAATGCCTGATTCGAGCGCTGCGTGCCAGGGTCCGTTGCGAGGCTTTGGACTGCGGTAGCTTGCTACCGCTTTGCCTTCCGCCAGCTCGCTGGCGCCCTCTGCACCGTAGCATGCTTCCGGTTGCAAAAAGCGGCAGCGAGCTGCCGCACTCCAAAGCGCCATTTCCCAAAACCCGTTTCCTACCGGTAGGAAATTTCGAAAATAGTTTCAGACAATGTGGCCGAATTTGGCCGAAAAAGGCCCGATTCCGCTTGACTTCGCGCCGCCCGGTCATCACGCTTATACATGTAGACTATTAT
>DATJVT010000124.1:0-2900 GCA_035501695.1 Terriglobia bacterium
TTACCAGGATTTACAGGTTCACCAGTGCGAATACCAGAGCTCCTGCGCGACGGTGCTCATGCTGGATTGCAGCCATAGCATGATTCTCTATGGCGAGGATCGATTCACCCCCGCCAAAAAAGTCGCCCTTGCCCTGACCCACCTGATTCGCACTCAGTATCCGGGCGATTCGCTGCGTTGCGTTCTGTTTCACGATTCGGCGGAAGAGCTGCGCATTGAGGAACTGGCTCGGGTGCAGGTTGGTCCGTACTACACCAACACTCGCGAAGGACTGCGCCTGGCGCAACGCCTGCTCTCGCGCCAGAAAAAGGACATGCGCCAGATTGTGATGATTACCGACGGCAAGCCCTCCGCCCTGACGCTGGAAGACGGCAGAATATACAAAAACGCCTTCGGGCTCGATCCCCTCGTGGTGTCCGAAACCTTGCACGAAGTCGCGCGCTGCCGCCGCAATGGCATTCTGATCAACACTTTCATGCTCGCCCAGGATTATGGCCTTGTCAATTTCGTTCAAAAGGTGACCGAAATCTGCCGTGGGAAGGCCTATTTCACTACTCCATATACCCTTGGACAGTATTTGCTGATGGATTATATGAAGAAGAAGGTCAAGCACATCCACTAGGAAAAGTGATGGTCCTCCGGGAAGGCCGGAGGCCTTACGGGGGCAGTCCGCCTGCCGGCGGACGGACCGCCGCCCTGGGGAAGAAACCCCCTCAACCTTTCACTCCCTCTTCCCTCACCCCCGGGGAGAGGGAAGAGGGAGTGGGGAGTTGGGGCATAGGCGCTAGAATAAGGAGTTGACTTTTGTTCCTACTAATGTATGCTTCCGACATGGACAAGCGCTTGATCGACGAGGACTGGAAGTATTTGTGCCAGTATCTGCCGGAAGATTTGAGTGAGTTGGCCAAAGCGACGGGAACCGTCAAGCGCTGGCGCCATGTCAAGAACGGTGAAGAACTGTTAAGACTTATTCTAGCATATGCCATCGAAGACCTTTCTCTGCGCAGCACCGCGGCTTGGTCCACCCAGGCCGCTCTGGAGCTGAAGGACACTTCCGTCCTGCATCGTTTGCGCCACGCTCCGCCGCTGTTGGAGAAGGTTCTGGCGCATTTGCGGACGCAGCGACTGCGTGCCGAAGCGGCTCCCGGGCCGACGTTTCGGATCAATGACGCGACGGTGTTGAGTATTCCCGGCAGTGAAGGAACCGACTGGCGTTTGCATGCCGTCTATGATCCCGCCCAGTGTTGTCTGCGCGGGGTGGAAATTACCGACCACCGAGGGGGTGAGCGCTTGGACCGCGACCGGCCGCAGCCCGGCGACATTGTTTGCGGAGACCGGGGACTGGCGCATGCCCGAGGCATCCACGCGGTGACGGAAGCGGGAGCGCATGTGCTGCTGCGCATGCATTGGCAGAATATCCGTCTTCACAACGCGCAGGGGCAGGCCGTGGATATGGACCAAACGTTGAAACGGGCCGATCTTGGCGATGCGGGGACAATTGCATATGTCCCCCTGGAGGGAAAAACCCCGGTGCCCGTCCGGCTGTTGAGTCGTCCTCTCCCCACCGAAGCGGCCAACCGTAACCGCCAGCGCCTGCGTCGCAATGCCGCTAAAAAAGGCCGCATCCCGTCGGCCACGGCGCTCCGCTTGGCCGGCTACTTCTGTGTGCTGACCACTTTGCCGGAAGGTCTCGCCAGCGACGACGTGGTGCTGGAACTCTACCGCGTGCGCTGGCAGATCGAGCTGTTTTTTAAGCGCTGCAAAGGGCTCCTGCATTTTGATCAACTGCGGGCTTTCGACACGCATTTGGTGCGCACCTACTGTCTGGCGAAATTGATCGAGGTGGCGCTGATTCAGTGTTTGCATGACGAGGCGATCGCTTTTTCCCCCTGGGGCGTTCCCCGCTGCCGGAGCCGAGCGGCTCAGTTTGTGGCGACTGGTGCACCTGCGGCGCTTAGACTTGACCCTGGCGATCTACGGTCGCCTCGCCTTGTCCGTCCGGCAGCGCCGGTGGCCCAAGGCGCGACAGGCTCTTACCGAGGCACCTCGGAAACGAGTCTACCGCCTCGGAAAGCTTCAACAGTCGGTCGCCGAACTTATCAACCAACTCCACCTTGCACGACCCGCTCGCACAGGAAAATCGAATGACTTATTCTAGCGCCTATGCCCCTCTTCCCTCTCCCTGGGGAGAGGGAAGAGGGGCGAAGGGGTGAAAGGGTGAGGGTTTTCTTCCCTGCGGTGGCGGTCAGGCCCTTTGAGTGACAAGGGGCTCAGAGACTCCGGCATTGCAGGAGGATGCTCACTCGGGAATTTCGTAGGGGAAGGCACGGCGGAGATTTTCCGGGCGCTTGCCGGGGTGAAAGCCGGAGGTCAGGAAGCCGAGCCACGCGGCGATTTCCCGGGCGTCAACGGAAGGGGCGCGCAAATCAAACCCGCCGTAGCTATAGCGGTCGCGGCTGTAGGGCACCAGGCTTTTTTTGAAGAAGAAGACCAGCGTGTGGCCGGGTTTGGGCGAGAAGATCTTCATACGCGCGCGGTTGGGGATGCCGCTTGCAAGCGGGGCACGCGCCGCGAATTCCAGCCCCGCCCCGCCGATTTCAATTTCAAAAGGCTCAGGCGCATTCTCCGCTGCCGCCGCCGCTGCTGCCGCAATGGCATTGGCCGCCGATTCATTTGCCAGCTTGGCGGCCACTTCAGGTTGCGTCTGATTTGCGATCATGGCTTAAGGTTCGGGTGCCAGGTAGAAGGAGAAGCCATTTCAAGAGTGGCATTTCTGCTTGGGGCCATAGACCTGATTTACGAGACCAAGTTCTTTGTCCCCGGCCCCGTGTCCCGTGCCCCGTGTCCCGGGTCGCGAGTCCCGGCCGGCGTCAGGACATCCGAGGCCGTGATGTTCTTCG
>DATJVT010000125.1:0-7446 GCA_035501695.1 Terriglobia bacterium
CGCCGCTCCAACCACTTGAGCAGAAACCAGGCGGCCAGGAGTAGCGCCAGGATCAGAACAGCGGTGCGTCCAAACGCCGCCAGCCACACCACGGTTCCCTCGACCTCGGTCCGGAAGGCGCGGCCAAGGAGAATCGCCGAGCCTGCCCAGAGAGCGATCCCAGCAACGTCCGCAGCGAGGAAGTGCAGCGGTGGGACTTTCAGCATCCCAGCCAAGGGGGGCGCGATGGTGTTCAGGCCAGGCACGAATTTGGCGACCAGCAGCGACTTGGTACCATAACGCTGGAAGGTTCGTTCCGTGCGGTGAACACACGAATCGGGCGACAAGGAAAGAGAACAAAGCAGGCGCAGTATGGGCCGTCCGCGCGATCGGCCCAACTGGTACCAGATTCCGTCCCCTGCCAGCGCGGCGAGCAGGCAGACGAGTAGAATCGCCGGCGCGCGGAGGTGCAATGGCGCTGCCAAGGCGGCGGCCACAAGGATGATTGGATAGCTGGGAACAGGAAGGCCAAGATTCTCGGCAAAGACTGCCAGGAAGAGGAAGGAGAATCCGTATTGGTTGAGGAAGTGGACCATCGCGACGCGCGCTCTTGGCGATGGCCTTTTGCCCGTTCCTCACTCCCACTAAGTCCCTTTAGAGTTCAAGCCTGGGAGAGATAGGTATTTCTCTTGGCCTGCGGAAAGGTCATCGCCAAGCTTCCCGCGGTCGTCCCGTGGTCAGGATACTGTTTATTGCGATTGTGATTACTTGCCGGTCAGCGCGCTCGCCGGCGGTTCTTCAGGCGCATCTGTCGCATCTTGCGCGGGTTTCTTTTGGGCTTGGAAATCGCAAACGTCACTGTGCCCACCCGGCGAACCTGCCACTCCTGACCGGCAGGCGTATTCTGGTCCTTTTCCATACGTTCTCTTCGGATCCTCCTCAAACGACTCGTCTCTGTGATTATAACGGATATTCACAGAAGGTGTCAGCTTTCCGGCGCCGGGTGACGCGACCTTGCCAGGCCCGCCATCCCGGCCCGGGCCTTGACGCCTCATGCTGTTCACTGGGCGGCAACGATGGAGGTGACCGTAATGGTATCGCCGCTTAGCGTTCCCGTCACTTTCACCTTGGCGCCCGCAAATTGCTCGGGTGCTTTTTGGTCGCTGAGTTGGTAGACCTTCCCGCTGGGATCGATGAGAATGTACTTGGATCCCCCCTTGACGCATTCGAGGGTGCAATCCTTGGCGCTCTCGCCGGGCATCATGTGCTTGGCCCCACACATCGAGTCGCCGATGCTCCCGACGAAGGTTTTAACGTCCTTGCCCGCCGCAGGCAGGCTCAGACTGGCGGCCAGCAGCAAACCCAGGAATGGAACAGTCAACTTCTTCATATCCACCTCTGCAAAGCTCGGTTTTCCCGTCTCGACCCATAAATTGGGGTTGCCCCTGCGCGCTGTTCAATGGGGGCGGCGCAACCGTACAACACAGTTAGATGTAATTGATTGACTGAAGGTTCGGCAAGGCCTCGACGGGCAGGACCCCCATCGGCCCCCGGCATGCGACATCAAGACACAAACGGCCACCCCCGGCCGGCAGTGGCCGTTCAATGCACGCGACTGTTCCACCCTGAAGCTAGCTGGTCTTTTCTGCGACGCTTTCCACCTTAATGCTGTCGCCTTTCACCGAGCCTGTTACTGTGACTTCTTTCCCGCCCATGCCCTTGAACTTGTCCTGGGCGTCAAGCTGGTAGACCTTTCCGCCTGAAACCAAAACGTATGTGGCGCCACCGGAAACGCAGTGTTCGACACAACCCGCGGCATCGCTGCTCGCCGTGGCATGCTTTGCCCCACAATGCGAGTCACTTACCGTGCCGGTGATGCTCTTTCCTCCCGCCAAGGCCAGACCGCAGAACACAAACAACGCGAACATCAGGAACCCGATCTTCTTCATCTCCAGTCCTCCTGTGGGGTTGCATGATGATCCCTGCCTTAGGGACCTGCCTGGAAGCGCATTGGGGTGATTGCCAAGCCCGTGTAACCGGATTCGGTGCCTTGGGTACCAAGCCCCATCGCTTAATGTGCTTTTGCAGCCCCTACAGTCTGTATTCTAATACCGAGATGTGACAATACGCAAGGTGACAGATGACACTTGTTAGAATTTCGGCGGCCCTCGATCTCGATGGCTGCACTCGCTAAGGATTCGCAGATGGGGTGATCTTGCCTGGGCAATTCCTCGGTGAAGAGGCGTGCGGTCAGGTTTATGGCTATCGCGACGTTTCGGAGTCGCCTTCGCCCTTAGCGGGAGGAACCAGGTCGCCGAAGGTCGCTGCCAGCCATTGGTACATGGCCGCCGTATTCGCGTAGACCTCCATAAGAGGCCGTTCATGATACCTGCCACCCGCTCCCGATTGCAGGGCCAGGGCCGCGAACCCCCGTCGTTTCTTCCAGAGCACCCTGCCATCCATGTACCACAGGTTCATTTCAGCGGAAGCCGCGGCCACCCAGTTCTTGCCGCCCAACCCCTCCCAGGGGAAGAAAACGCGAGAGATCTTTGAAACCACGGGTTCCGTCATGTCGTCCCATTGCGCCGTGGTGCCGTGGACGTCGGCCTTCACACGGACAATCCGGACCTCCAGCACTGCGTCCGTATGAGTTTCACTGGCAATTTTCTTCATCAACGAGCCCTCGGACCGCATGTAACTTTCCATATCTACGTCGCCGGTATTGGGATCAACGGCGTCCAGGGTTGAACCGGGAAGCTTGTTGCGGCCCGCGATTTCCAGCGCCAAATCGGATGGAGCCACGAACCATCCGGCAGTTTCGGCGAGGTAACTGGAAATCGCGCTGATCAGCCCGTCGGCGTCTTTCACTTCCTCAACCTCCGGCAGGATCGCAATGCGGTTGATTCGTTCCCGGATGAGCGGCGTGGGAACAAACGTGGCGGTTTTGGTGGGGTAAATGATTTCCTCCAGGTGATTCACTCCACCTGCCGTGGTGTACCAGACCGTGACCGGAGCGGCGATGCCCACCAGGGAGGTGTAATCCTTGTCGGTGACGATCTGAACCACGTGGTTCTTTTTATCGAACACCGTAATGCTGGTGGGCTCGACGACGGTGGCGTAGCCCTCCAGCATCGTTCCGGTGTGCTGGGGTTTTTGTGCGCCTTGAAGGAGGATCGCACCGGCTCCCATCAGGGCAAATACGCTCAGCGCCAGCCGGAGAGCGGCCGGGCGAAGGTGAATATCAAGAGGACCCTTTGGCATGAAATTCCCCCGTATGATTGCTTGCTAAGTCACAACAACAGAATGGTGTTGCGCTGCTCAGGAGGATGGTTGGGCAGCCCGAACCACCGGCTGTCCCGCCAGGGCCCCCGTCGGCCTGACTCCTTTTGCCGCTACCACACCGTTCACGATGACGTAGGCGATCCCCTTGGGCGGACTCCAGGGATCGGCAAAAGTGGCCTCGTCCTGGATGTGCGCCGGATCAAAGATAACCAGATCGGCATTATAACCCGCGCGAATCAATCCCCGCTGGGGAAGCGAAAAGATCTCCGCCACCAATCCGGTCGCGCGGTGGATAGCGTCTTCCAGGGTAAGCAGTTTCTGGTTGCGCACGTACTCGGCGAAGATGCGGGGAAAGGTGCCCTCCCCGCGCGGATGGGGTTGCCCCACCCCCCGATAGTGGATGGAACTGTCGGAGCCGAAGACCATGTCGGGAGCCACCACCAACTTCTGCACGTCCTGCTCGGCCATCTCCTCGGCGATGATCTGGACGTCCCCCCCTCTCAGCCGGGACAGGATCCACGCCACCTGTTCGCGCGCGGAAGCCGTACCGCCTCCTTCGCTCCGGACAATGTCGGGAATCGTCCGCCCCACCCACTCCTTGTGTTTCAGGCTGAAGGCCACGCGCACATTGGAGTAATCCTGCCACCCATCGCGGTGCAGTTCGTCGAGCGTCAGATCGATGGCCCGCGCCATGGTCTTGGAAACTCCCGGCGCGGGGCCGCCAATCAAAGGGAAGGCTTCCGGAGGGACAAGGTATTCCAGCGTGCTGCTCAGCGCGGTATAAGGATAGAGGTCGGAAGTTACGCGGATTTGCGGTCCGGCGGCCTGGCGGACGGCATCAAGCCGGCTGCGCGCCGTTCCCCATTGGGACTTTCCAGCCGCCTTGAAGTGGGAAATATGGAGGCGGGCCACCCCCGCGCGCTGCGCCGTCCGCACCGCCTCATCCAGAGCGGCCTGTTCCTCCGCGGCTTCGTTGCGCACGTGGGTGGCATAGATGGCATTTTCCTGGGCGACGACCTGAACCAGTGCTACAACCTCATCTTCATGGGCGAAAAGGCCGGGCTTGTAACAAAGCCCGGTGGAAAATCCCAAGGCGCCGGCCTCAATCCCGGCCCGAACCAGCGCTTGCATGCGCGCGATCTGCTGGGGAGTGGGGTTGGGGCGGGAGCCACAAATCTGCTGGCGAATCGTGTTGTGTCCCACCAATGTGGCGACGTTTATCGCCAGCTTCATGCCGGCGAGCTTGCGGAATTGAGCCGCGATATCCAGGGCGGATGTGCCGCAATTCCCCGTGATGACCGTGGTCACGCCTTGTAAAAGAAAGTTGTCAGCAACCAAGCGGGCTTGCGAGACTTTGATCTGGCTTTCGATATGGACGTGGGCATCGATGAAACCGGGAGAAACCACCTGCCCCTGTGCGTCAATCCTGGCGCGTGCCGCGGCGCCAGCCAGAGGCCCGATTTTTTCTATACGCCCCCCGCGCAGCCCGAGGTCGGCGCGGTAACCGGGCGCCCCCGTTCCATCGATGATGATGCCGTTAGTGATGACCAGATCGTAGGGGTCGGGTGGGAGTGCGGATAATCCACAGATTGCACAGAGAGCGCAGAGGAAGGAGGCCAGCATGATTCCCCTACCCCGTGAGCATGAATACACCTGGAATGGACTCCTGTTCATATCAGTGGAGGGTGGGCGCCCCGATCGGCCGATTAAGTCTGATCGACCGGTCGCCGGTTTCCCAGCCCGCCGGAGGCACCTACATCGGCGTAATTTGTGTAATCTGTGGACCGCTCTCTACTTGATTTCGACGGCGTACTTGCCCAGCAGCAATCTTGCCGGACTCGTCTTGGTCTCCACCACCAGGGGACGGGGTTGCTTGATGCTGTCGTCTTTCTTGGCGGCGCATTCTCCTACCTTGTCACCCGCCTGGTCATAAACCCGAAAGGTCGCGTCGGCGTTGCTTGCGGGGTCGGGACGCTCCAGCCCAAAGCCATAGCTGCCCACTCCTAGAGTATTGCCGCAGACCGAAATCTTGGTTTCCGTGATCACCATACCGATGTACTTCTGCTTGATCTGCGAACTGTACCCCGTGGTGTCAATAATAGCGATCAGCACGCGCTTGCCCGCCGCGTTTTTCATGACCGAGGCATTCCGCTTTTCCACGGGGATGTGGTTTCCTTCCAGATAAATGTCCGCGGGCATGGCGTGGTTGAAGCCCTCGCCGACGACCGGTTCAAACGGACCTTGGGCGCGGACCGTGCTGGGCCAGGCTGCCAGCAGGCAGGCCGCAGCCATACCGACGACCATCAATGTTCTCTTCATGAGTTTCCTCCTTGGCAAATGGAATTACGTTCCGGACCGGCCATCAAGGGCCGCAGACCTTTCAATTGCCGACCTGTTCTACTGCTTTTGCTGATTTTAATAGACTTATCCGGATATCCCTGCATTCTAACATTCATTTTTGATGCCTCTCTGGCCTTCCCCAGTTGGTCGTTCTATACAGAGCGACATAAATGCTAGCGCACTCGGTTGTAGCGGCGGTCTCAGACCGCCGCCGTCGATTGGAGATCGACGCTACAATCCGGGCGCGCAGAGAGCGCCGCTACGGGCAATGTGCAGGAACTTATGTCGTCCTGTATAGAATCAGGCGCAAATGTCTCGCGTATTTCGCTAACGTAGTCACAAATGTCATGCGTTTTTCGCGAAAGTAGGGACAAATGTTACTCCGAAACTGCAAAATCGGTACAATTGCCTGACCTTTTATCGGACGTTTTGTCTATTTTCACTTTGTTTTCATACACATCGCAGCTTCGGTCGGGTAAATCTTTTTTGTCAACCTCATTCCCCGGCCTTTTTGTCTAAGTTCGAGTGAGCCCACGCCGCTGGTGCCGCCGGATTCCACCTCTTGCCGTCGGCCCCCCCATCCGAATTCCATGAAATTCCACCCCTGGCACCTGACACCGGACACCTGTCTCCTGTAATTCTGGCCCAGAGCCCACATAACTTGTCAAGTAAATTCCGCCATTGTTCTCGCTAAAAGGGACAATGCGTCGCAAATCCGTCGGCAAATTTCCTACCGGTAGGAAAGGCCATTTCCGGATAGGCGGCCAGGGGCCCAAAAGGTCCCTCGGAAATTCCCTGGTGGCCCGGGCCACCCGAGACAGGCGAAGTTTATCATGATCGGTCCCCGGTTTTCTCGCGAGTCGCATTTCAGCACCACCCCCGGAAGTTCCCCTCCTGATTCAGGAGAGGCCGTCCCGATGCATCGGGACGGGGGGGGACCAGGGGCAGGTTGCCAAATCAAAAACGTGGAAACCCCAGGGAAGGGCACGCACTTCCGCATAGCGGAGCGACGAAGCCGCAACCCCGGATGTTTGGGACAGTTGTAGGGCGAACGAGGTCCCACAGGCGGCGCTACGGGGAAGTGGGCTTAAGTACGGCGTTGTTCCTCTCGTCGGAAGCGATGATGCGGTAGAACTTCCTTAATTGCTCCGCCTCGGTCGCGGGGACGCTGAGCTGCTTCACCTCAAATGTGCGACGATAATGAAGCACGTTTCCCGCCACCTCCGTCTTGGCGTGATAGCTGGCGAAGGGATAGTCTGCGTCGGCGGCGGGGGGCAGGTCGTCCACCACGTAGCCGGGCGGCAGGGTGATCTCAAAGCTGTCGGTGTCCTTTACCGGCCCCGGGAATTCAATGGGATAACGGCGGGGTTCCGGAGTTTCCAGCACATTGCTGGACTTGCTTCCCAACACCCTGGGTCGCACCAAAAGCAGGTTGCCGGCAGCCTTGGCATAGTTCTGCGCTTGGAAACTGTATTCCCATATAAAGGGTTGTTCGGTCTCTTTGAGATTGCTTATGCTGGCCTTGGTGATGCGAAAAGCCGATAGGGAGTCGGCGAGGAGTCGCTCAACAGGCTTAATCTGGTCAGTTTTTTTCTCCGCCGTGACGAAATTCTCCCGCCCCGCCGCACCTCGATCACCCACGCGAGTTTCCTGCACATCCCCCACAAGGTCACCGTAGAGGGTCAGCGTCAGCTTGCCGATTCGCCAGACGCCGTTCAGGATGGTCGGTTGTTGCGGCAATTGCAGGAGTTCTCCCCCCGAAGGCGAAACCAACATGCCGAAATTGGCTTGGAGATCTCCCCGGATTTGGCCAAATGGTGTTTTTTCGTCGGTGGGATCAAAAAA
>DATJVT010000126.1:0-7184 GCA_035501695.1 Terriglobia bacterium
TGGAGCCCATGTATCATTTCGTCGAGTGCCTGCGCGACGGGAAAGCGCCATTGACCACCGGGGAAGACGGACTGCTGAACACGCGACTGATTCTGGCGGCCGAGGAATCCGGACAGAAAGGCGTACCCGTCGAACTGACCGGCGGATAGGGTAACCACCCCCGGGCCAGCGCGCGGCCTCTCCTGAATCAGGAGGGGAGTTTTGCTGTCGCTCCCCTCCTCGCCTGAGGAGGGGCCACGCTCCCAGCGCGGGGGTGGTGCGGAACAGCAAATGTAGTAACTCCAAGGTTCCGTCCTGGCGGGACCGGTGCCGTAACGGCGACTTTACGTCGCCACGACGCGATTCATTGCAACGCGCCGATGGCGGGGTAAACCTGTCGCCACAGGAGGAGGGGCAGCGCATGGATGAATCGCTTCGATCCGTATTCGACCTTTCGGGAAGGACCGCGATCGTAACGGGAGTTTCCCGCGGCCTGGGTGTTAGTTTGGCGCGAGGACTGGCGAAGGCGGGGTGCGACCTGGTGATCACCGCCCGCAACCTCGAAGAACTGCGGCGAGTAGCTGTCGACCTCGATCCATTCGGCCACCGGGTGGTCCCGGTGCGCGCCGATGTCTCGAAACCGGATGATGTTGCGGCCCTGGTCAGTGAAGCCGTTGCCGCGCTGGGCCACATCGATGTCCTGGTGAATAACGCGGGAATCTCCACCGTGGCGGATGCCGAAAACATGACCATGGAGCAGTGGCAGAGCGTGATTGACACCAACCTGACCGGCGTCTTCATCTGCGCGCAAGCCGCGGGCCGCCAGATGTTGAAACAGGGTCACGGCAAGATCATCAACATTGCCTCCATGTATGGCATCAGCGCGGCGAGTTACGTTCCGCAGGTGTCTTATGTCGCGAGCAAATCGGGAGTTTTGGGCTTGACACGCCAACTGGCGGTGGAGTGGGCGCCTCGTGGATTGCAAGTTGTCGCGCTGGTCCCAGGGTTCTTTGCCTCTGAGCAGACCCGATGGGCATTCCGCCCCGGCAATGAACTGGGTGAAAAGCTTCTGGCCAAGGTCCCGATGGGACGAATGGGAAAGCTGGAAGAACTCGAGCCCACCATCGTCTATCTTGCCTCGCCGGCGTCCGACTACATGAACGGCCAGGCGATCATCCTCGACGGGGGATTTCTCGCGTGGTAACTTCCGGCCCCACGACTTACCGCTTGCTTTGGACTGCGGCCGCGGAGGAGTTCTGCGAGGCGCACACCTCGCGCTACCCGCTACGGGGTACTCGGGGTACCCGGTTGCGGTGGTGGAGGTGGTCGAGTACAACGAGGGCTATGAGCACGACGATTGAAACGACATATCGAAACGGCCGCATTCAGTTGCCGGACGACATTCGTTTGCGGGAAGATACCCGCGTCACGGTCATCGTTCCCGACAATGGCCTTCAGGACGCAACCGCCGATTCCGCTTACACCATTCCCGACTTGGCCAGCGATATTGGGCCTGAGGACCTGGCCCGCAACCTTGATCATTATTTGTACGGCCATCCCAAACAATCATGAGTTCATCGGCCGCCGGGCTCACCTTTGTGGATGCGTCCGGCTGGATTGCCCTGGTCAATCGGCACGATACCCTTCACCAGGAATGCGTGCAGCCTTTTCAGCAACGGCTGGGCGAGGGCCAGGGACTCATAACATCCTCCGTCGTCCTGTTGGAGGTAGGTAATTGGCTTTCTCCCTTTTCTTCCTGCCGGCTGGCCAGCGAGTTGTATGAACGCATTCGGCGCTCCCAGCGCATTGAGGTGGTGGAGTTGACCTCTGACTTGTGTAGAAAAGGCTGGCAGCTTTATGGTCACCGCCTGGATAAAGATTGGGGAGTCATTGACTGCATCAGCTTTACGATCATGCAGGAACGCGGCATCACAGACGCGCTCACCGCTGATCGCCACTTTGAGCAAGCCGGCTTTACCCCCTTACTCAAGTAGCGCTACCATACGCAGGCGAGCGGGAAGCCCGTGGTTGGGGTAGGGTGGACGTGTCCTTCAGTAGATGGACTCGTCCGCGGCCCTGGGCAGGATCGCGAATTGCGGTGCGCCGCGAAGCCGCCGTCTGCCGGACAGTGAGGAGATATGTACAAGTAGGGCTTGGCAGTGATAGCGTACAGCCCTCGGTATGGACTTGAAATTCGAGTGGGATGCGGAGAAAAGGGAACGGAAAGATTATGAAGAAAACATCCTCCAGTAGGCGAACGAGCCGCCTGGAAATGCGGCGGGAGTATCGCTTTGACTACCGCCGGGCCCGCACCAACCGGTTTGCGCCACTTATGAAAGGCGAGACCGTTGCTGTTGTGCTTGATCCGGACGTGGCCTCGGTGTTCCGATCATCAGAGACCGTCAACTCCCTCCTCCGGTCACTAATCAAGGCCCTCCCCAAAAACGCCATGACGTAGTGATGGAACGAGAATCCTGCCCATCCTGGGTATCGATGTTAACCAACCGGGCCAACTCTTGGCAAAACTCGTGCTCGCCATAGGGCGGATCAATCTGCGTTCGTGATTTTCACACAAGGGACAAGTTGTCCCAGTCCGCAAATACTTGCTAGTCCGTCTCTTGCCGAGGAATAACCTCCAGGAGACGAAGCTGGGGAGTCCGCCATGCCGAAGAATAAAAATGGTAAGCAAAAAATGTCACGCCGGAAGTTCCTGAAAACGGCAAGCGGCGCCGTTGCGGTAGGCCTGTTGGCGAAGCATGCCCCTCGCGCCAAGGCATCCGCGACAAAAAGTCAATCGCGGGGGCCTGGACAGGTGGAGATCAAGCTCAATGTGAACGGCAAGGACCGTGTCCTGATGGTGGAGCCGCGCGTCACCCTGGTGGAGGCTCTGCGCGAGCGGCTGGGCCTGACGGGGACGAAGCGTACCTGTGACCATGGGGAGTGCGGGGCGTGCACGGTGTTGCTGGACGGGCGCGCCGTCTGCTCCTGCATGACACTTGCCGTGAACGCCCAAGGTAAGAAGATCATTACCATTGAGGGCCTGGCGCAGGGGAAGTTGCTGGCGCGTCTACAGAAAGCCTTTGTCCAGCATGGGGCCATGCAGTGCGGTTTCTGCACTTCCGGGATGATCATGTCGCTCCAAGCGCTTTTGGATCAGCACCCGAAGGCAACATCCGCGCAGATTCGGACGGCCATCGCCGGCAACTATTGCCGGTGTGGCGCCCTGCCCAACATTTTGAAGGCTGCCAACGCCGTGGCCAGGGCCTAGGCGCCGCCCCCGGGGACCGGGGCCTTGCGGCACCGGGCCTGCGGGCCAGAGGCGGAGAGAGTTATCCGCAGGAGGTACGACGATGAGTCCATATGGTAGAGCCGGAAGAGGCGCCCAGGCGCCCCCGCCCCAGGACGTCAAAAAGAAAAAGCTCAAGGCCAAGGTGGGACTGGCGCAAAAACCCCAGATGGTGGAGATCGAGGTCCCCGAGAATGAACTTCCCGTTTGGGACCTGGATGCCAAGCTGAAGATCGTGGGCAAAGCCGCGCCGCGCATCGAGGGACCGGAAAAGGTAACGGGGCAGGCCAAGTACACCCTCGACTACACCCCCCTCGACCTTCCGGGCCTGCTCTACGCCGAGGTTCTGCGCAGCCCCCACGCCCACGCGCGGGTCACGAGCATCGACGCCTCGCGGGCCGCGGCTCTCGACGGAGTGAAGGCGGTGATGCTGATCGCCAAGGGGGCGGGATTTGACGCCTCGAACGCTCTCCTGGACGTGGTGGCGGAGGGTCCCGTCCTGCACCCGGCGGATCGCGAAGTGATTGCCGAGGGCGAAGAAGTGGCGGTGGTGGCGGCAGTGTCCGAGGCGATTGCCGAAGATGCGCTCGAATTGATCGACGTGAAGTACGAACGGCTTCCGCACGTGGTGGATTACGAGGACGCGCGCAAGCCGAACGCCCCTCTCGTCCATCCCGGCACGTCGAGCAACGTGATTCCGGCAGATCCCAGCACGGCGGGTGACATTGCCAAGGGCTTCGCGGAAGCGGACGTGACCATTGAGCGCAACCTGCGCGTTCCGGTGCTGCTCCACAACTGCGCAGAGCCTCACGCCGCCGTGGCCAGGTGGGAAGGCCCGAAGCTTACCGTGTGGGCCTCCACGCAAGGCATCAACGACTTCCGCGATGACCTGGCCAAGGCTTTCAAGATGGATAAGGCGGACATCCGCGTCATCACCCAGCACATGGGCGGCGGATTCGGCAGCAAATTCGGAATGCAGAATTACGGCGCCCTGGCGGCGCTGATGGCCCGCCAGGCAAAGTCTCCCGTAAAGCTTGCCTACGATCGCCACGAGGAGAACCAGGTGGGGGGAAATCGCCCCAACGCCACCATGTGGATCAAAATCGGCGCCAAAAAGGATGGCACGCTCACCGCCCTGCAATGCCGCGCCTACGGAACCGCCGGGGTGGGGCGTGATGCGGCGGTTACGAATGTCATGGGGATCGTCTATAAGTGCCCGAACCGCAAGCTGGAGGATAGCGACGTGTATACGAACGCGGGCACGGGCCTGCCCATGCGCGCGCCGGGTTTTCCGCAGGGGTCCTTTGCCATCGAGTCGGCGATGGACGACCTGGCGGACGAGCTGAAGATGGATCCCCTGGAGTTGCGCCGGAAGAATATGGTGGATCTTCCCCTTCTCGCGCTCGACGAGATGTACACCCTTGGAGCGGAAAAGATCGGCTGGAGCCGGCGCGCGGGGATGGGTCCGAAAACGGATTCGCCCATCAAGCGTGGCATCGGCATGGGCACGGCGGTGTGGCCAAACTACTCAGGACCTCCGGCGGTCAGCCGCGTCACCATCTCTCCGGATGGCTCGGTCGAGTCCGCCATGGCCGTGCAGGATCTCGGTACAGGCACGTGGTCGATAATGGCCATGGTGACGGCGGAGGAGTTGGGCATCCCGCTGGAAGCGGTGAAGGTCACTTTGGGTGACACCCGCCTGGAACTGAACGCCCCGGCCAGCGGCGGCAGCGTGACGGCCCTCTCCATCACGCCGGCCATTCGCTTGGCGGCTGCCGACGCGAGGCGGAAGCTCTTTGACAAGGTCGCGCCCGCTTTCCAAGCCAAGCCTGAAGACCTGGTGTGTGAAGACGGCAAGATCTCCGTCCGGGGCCGCCCGGGGCCGGCGCTCACCTGGAAGGAAGCCACCGCCAAGCTGAGCGCTCCGGTATCCGGCCACGGCGAGCGGCTGCCGAACGTGGAACCCTACGGGGGGCTTCCCCTCTGGGGCGCGCAATTCGCTGAAGTCGAGGTGGATACTGAGACCGGCCTGGTACGTGTGGTCAAAGTCGTGGCCGTCCACGAGGCGGGACGGGTGATCAATCCCGCCACGTTTGAGGCCCAGATCCATGGCGGCGTCATGATGGGCCTGGGACTGGCGCTGCTCGAAAAACGCTTCATGGATAAGCCCGAGGGCCGCGTTATTAATCCCAACCTGGAAGATTACAAGATGATCGGGCCCGAGGAACTGCCCGAAATCGAAACGGTGATCGTGGAACCCATTACCCCCATGAATAACGTGGGCGGCAAGGGCATCGGCGAACCCTGCACCGTGCCCACGGCCGCGGCGGTGGCCAATGCCGTCGCTCACGCCTTGGGAGTGCGCGTCGCCGAGCTGCCGCTTACTCCGGACCGCATCCTGGATGCGGTGGCCGCAAAGAAGGAGGCCTGACATGAAGCAGTTTCTCCTGGAGAATCCCACCAGCCTCAAGGAGGCCGTGGAGCTATTGGGCACGGACCCGGCGCAGGCGCAACCTCTGGCGGGGGGCATGGACCTGCTGGGGCGCATGAAGAAGCGCATCGATACCCCGGCCCGGGTGGTGAACCTGCAATCCATCCCGGGGCTCGCGAGCATACGGGCAAACGCCGACGGCGTGAGCCTGGGCGCGCTCGTGACGCTTTCCGACCTTGCCGGGAATCCCATTGTGCAGGCCAAATACCGCGCGGTAGCGGAAGCGGCGAAGTCCGTGGGCTCCGTGCAAATCCGCAATGCGGGCACTTTGGGAGGCAATCTGTGCCAGCGGCCGCGCTGCTGGTATTTCCGCCACCGGGACTATGTCTGCCTGCAGAAAAACGGTTCGGAGTGCTACGGGCAGGCGGGGGAGAGCCGCTACCACGCCATCCTGGGCGGAGGTCCCTGCTTCTTTGCACACCCCTCCGACCTGGCGCCGGCGCTCATCGCTTTTGATGCCAAGGTTCGCGTCGTCGGCCCGCAGGGCGGGCGCACCGTTCCACTGGAATCGATCTATTGCCTGCCCGCCGTGAAAATGGGATACGGACTTAATTTGGCGCCGGGAGAAATCCTGGCGGAAGTCCTGCTGCCATCCCCGCACGCGGGAACGCGCAGCACCTACCTGAAATTCAAGGAAAAACCCTCGTTTGATTTCTCCATAGCGGGCGTGGCCGCGGTGGTGGCGCTGGAAAACGGCAAAGTGGTTCACGCGCGCCTGGCGCTCTCCGGCGTGGCGCCCGTCCCCTGGCACGCCACGGAAGCCGAAAAGGCGCTGCTCGGGACCAAGCTGGACGAACCGCGCGCCCGCCAAGTGGCGGACCTGGTAGTTCAGGACAACCTGCCACTCGCGGACAATGGTTATAAGGTTCCCCTTACCCGCACTCTGGTCCGTCGCGCTTTGGTCAGCTTGCTTGCCTAGGCGCCAGGGTGGCGATCGGCGGGCCGCCGACCTAAACGGGGCTCAATCCGGCCCGCGATTTGGGGCCCACGCCAGCTCGGCTACCTGAAAGGGTGGGGAGACGTCACCCCGTCCGGCCCGCCTGCGGCGCTTCATGGCCAAATCGGCACTGTAGCGGCCTGCTCCCCTTAGTGACAAAATGTCTGTGGCGCGGACGGGCGCGGAAGGGGGCCGATGCGCGCGCATGGTCATGTCAAACCCGTTATCCCTGCGAAGCTTGATTTGGCAGGCTCAATCTGTAATGCTCCAAGGAAGTTGTCAGTAGTCAGTCGTCAGTTGTCAGCGAAGTCCGCGGACCGGATTGCCGACGACGTTAGATCAACGCCAGCAAGCGCATCTGATGACTGACAACTGAAAAAGGAAGTTGTCAGTGGTCAGTCGTCAGTTGTCAGTCAAGGCAGTGGATCGGATCGCCGACGGCGCTTGATCAATGATGGCAGGCTGAGCAAGACTGATGACTGACGACTGAG
>DATJVT010000127.1:0-17740 GCA_035501695.1 Terriglobia bacterium
GACAACATTGAGGATCGTCTGGGTCATTTCCGTTACCTGATATTTTACCTGTTATGCGGGCTTGGCGCGGGAATCGTGCAGACCGCGTTCAGCGGTTCATCGCGGATTCCCAGCATCGGAGCCAGCGGCGCCATTGCCGGAGTACTCGGCGCCTACTTCGTTTGCTATCCGGGTGCGCGCATCACTACGCTCATTCCCCTCTTTTTTTTCTTCTGGACTGTGCAGATTCCCGCCATTTTGCTGCTGGGGTATTGGTTCCTGATTCAGTTTGTGTCCGGTTTCCAGATGCTCTCTATTGAAACTGCAACAGCGGGTGGCATTGCGTGGTGGGCGCACATCGGAGGGTTTGCATTTGGAGCTCTGCTGGCTCTGATTCTGCGCCCGCAACGGGGTGGTCCCGTAGTCGAAGTCGTTTCGTGAACGTCGTTGGCGGGCGAGGCCAGATCAGGTTTCACGCAACTTCAGTCAAGCAGGGGTTGGGAATCCCGCACCTCTCCGGTCTCTCGTTCCGTCAGATAGACTCCGGCCAGAATCAGCGCGCCGCCGATCAGCACTTTCGAAGTCAGATGCTCCGAAAGCAACCAGATACCCAGGCCACTGGCGATGATCGGCTGTAAATAGTTGAACGCGGCGGCGCGCGATGCTGCGAGCTCGGTCATCGCATACGCGAAGAGCAAATAAGAGATTACCGACCCAAATACGACTAAAAACCCCAGCCCCCACCATGCCTCCCATTCAAGCTGGGTCCATCTGGTGGTCATGAGTTCGTGTGCACAGAAAGGGAGCATCATGAGCGCGCCCATTGAAAAAATGAGGGTGTTCAGGCTGAGGGTGTCGAAGTGATTTGCTACTTCTTTCACCAGGATCGTATAAATGGCGAAGACCAACGTGCCCGCCAGCAGGATAAGGTCTCCCTTCAAATGGCTTCCAGTTCCCTGCCCGGTCTTCTCTGCGGTCAGGATGCCGACGCCCGCAAAGGCGATCAACATTCCGGCAGATTTCCCGGCCGTCAGCACTTCCAGCCGAATGACCACGGCGATCATCAGCACCATCACCGGCCCTAAGGCAACGATGAGGCCGGTATGGGCAACCGTGCTCAGCGCCATGCCTCCAATAAAAGCCAGTTGGTTCAAAGCAATGCCGAATGCCGCCATGGCCACCAGGAAGATTAATTTCCGTCGCGAAAACTGCAGGCGCCGCAGCCCGCCGGCAGCCAGGAAGAAGGGGAGGTAAATGATCGCGGCGCCCGACACGCGTAGTTGCGCCAGTGCGAGCGGGCCGAATCCCGTCAAGGCTTGTTTGCCGGCGATGATATTGCTCGCCCAGCAGACCGTGACCAACAGCATGATCAAATGCATGCGGCCATGGCTCGCCCGGTTGCCCGATTGTCCGGCGGGAAGCGGCGGGTTACTGCTCAAACGACTCCTTCCGCACGGTACACGCATCGATCCGCTGCCGGTTGGGGGAATAACCCAGTCCTGCCGCCTGGGGAACCTGAATTGTGCCCCGCGTGCTGACCGTCACCTCCGGATCGATGATGTCCTCGCTCCAATAGCGCTTGCTGGCGGAAACATCGCCGGGCAGCGTGAATCCCGGCAGTGCAGACATGGCGATGTTGTGGCCGCGCCCAATGCCGGACTCCAGCATGCCGCCGCACCACACGGGGACGTTTCGGGCGCGGCAGACGTCGTGAACCTGTTTTGCGGCCGCGAATCCGCCCACCCGCCCCAGTTTGATATTGACGATCTTGCACGCGCCGATCTCGATGGCCTTACGCGCGTCTTCCGCGCTGTGGATGGACTCGTCCAGGCAAACGGGCGTGGCAATTTCCTTTTGCAGCCTGGCGTGGTCAAAGATGTCGTCCCAACCCAGCGGCTGCTCCACCATCATCAGGTAGAAACGATCGAAATCCTTCAAGTGCGCAAGGTCGGCCAGGGAGTATGCGCTGTTGGCGTCGGCCATGAGCAGGATACGCGGGAAGCGGTTACGAATCGCCTCGAGTACATTCACATCCCAACCCGGTTTGATCTTCACTTTAATCCGCTGGTATCCCGCTGCCACCTCGCGCGCAATCTTGTCCAGCAAGGCTTCGATCGAGGTCTGAATCCCGATCGAAACGCCGCACGGGATCTCCTCCAGCGTTCCGCCCACCAGCTTTGCCAAGGGGAGATTCTGCCGCTGCGCGGCAATATCCCAGAGCGCATTTTCCAGCGCGGCCTTCGCCATATTGTGCCCCCGAATGGGGCGAAAGCGCGCCGCGACATCGCCCGGCGATGACCACTCCCTGCCAAGCGTCCAGGGAATAAGAAAATCCCGCAGGATATGCCACGCCGTGTCGGGTGTTTCGTAACTGTAAAACGGTTCTTCTCCGGCGGTCACCTCGCCCCATCCGGTTACGTCATCGGCTTCAACCCGCACCAAAACGATTCGACGGGCGGTGGTGCGCCCGAAGCTCGTCTCGAAAAAATGCACGAGGGGAAGCTGCAATTCTCGAAGCTCAATATGTTCAATTCTCATAGGCATCCAGTAGATAACGTGCCGATTCTCCATCACGAACAAAGCCCGTCACGGCCAGCCTGCGAGAGAAGCCTTCCCGCAAAAGATCGCGAACACGAACCTGGTAGTTCCGGGCTTCCTCAAAATTTGTTCGCATCAAGGCGTCGATGTCGATTGGGATCTCGACCACCCGCGCCGGCTTGTGGCGCGAATTCCTGGCCGGCTTGCCGGCCAGAGCTCGCAGGACGCGGGGTGATGTTAGCCACCATTCTGCAAACAAGCGATCGCTCGGCAGTCCCTGCTGGAAGCGGCTCGCCACCCGACCATAGTAGTCAGGCTCGTAGCGGCGCACGATGGCCCCCAGGCGGTTGATGTTCAAATTCGCATTCCTGGCACGCAGGGGATCATACGACCACTCAATGCAATCGATGCGCGCGCGCAAGGCCAGTTCTCGCTGCGCCAGCTTCAACGCCCTTCCCAGTCCGCGATTTTCATGACATCGGATGACACCGAGGGATAGGGAGTGGAGATAGCGACGCCTTCCATGCCACGCCGGCATCGACGCCACAAAACCCACCTGCTCGCCCTCCGGGGTGAAGGCGCCCAGGACGTGGCCCCCGATCCGATTCAGATTGACGAACAACCGCAAGGGGTAGAGTTCCTGCGCGGTGTAGCCCCAGACTTCCTTTTGAATTCGGATACACCCTGCGAGGTCCTGGAGGGTCTCGCACTGCCGAACAACGTAACCTAATGGGTTTCCCGTCTTTTGATCTCGGTCCAAACTGCCTCCATCTCATCAAGAGAACAGTCCTTCAACCTTCTTCCTTGGGATGCCAGTTCCTGTTCCATGGCCCGGAAGCGGCGCTGGAATTTCCGGTTGGCGTGACGCAAGCAGCTCTCCGGGTCGAAATGGAGGAACCGTGAAAGGTTGGCTACTGCGAAGAGCAGATCGCCCACTTCCTCTTCCACGCGGCTGGGTGCGCCAGTGCCCGCCGGGGAGTTTACCACGGCCGTTCCAGTTCCTGACGCCGGATCCGTGGAAGGGTTACCCGGTTGAGCGGCCAACTCCTGCCGCAACTCACGGACTTCTTCCTCGATTTTGTCCAGTAGGTCCCCCACCTTGGTCCACTCGAACCCGACATCCGCCGCGCGTACCCCCAGTTCGTGAGCCATCAAAGTGGACGGCAGCGAAGCGGTAATCCCATCCATCACGGAGCTTTTGGCACTCTCGTTTGCCGCGCCCCGTTCCTGCTGTTTCACCGCCAGCCAGCTCTGCAACGCCTCGCCGGCATCGCGCGCCCGAACTTCGCCGAACACGTGGGGATGGCGCCGAATCAGCTTGGCGTGCACGTGCTCCACAACGTCGTCGATGGCGAAATGCCCTTCCTCTTCGGCGACCCGGGAATAGAACGTGATCATGAAAAGCAAATCCCCCAGTTCATCCTCAAGACCGTCAAAGTCGCGCGCGCCCGCGGCATCGACCACTTCGTAGGCTTCCTCGAGAAGCAGGCCCTTCAGGCTGTCGTAGTCCTGGGCGCGGTCCCAAGGACATCCCTGAGGGCCGCGCAGATGGGCTGTCAGCTCGATCAATTTGCGAAGGTTTTCTCCGGCCAGGGTAGTCCTCCGTTTCTCCGACTCAGTGTGTCCGGATAAAGCAGGGTTAATGTTGTAATCTACCAAGGCGAGCCAGACATCCGCAAGAGCAGCTCATCGTGGTAGTGGACCTGATATCGGGGCCAGCGCCGGCCCCGCCCGTGCGGGAACGTCATTTGGCGCCCTCTCAAGGGCGGCGTTTGAGTTAGAGTCGCTGATTGACCGCCAAGCGGGCACATGATAACTTCTGCATGATTAAGGAGTACCCAGCGTGCGAATCCGTAAGGCGGTCATCACAGCGGCGGGAGGAAACCAGCGAGCGCTTCCGCTCCAAACACTCATTCAAGACGGGGTTGAAAAATCTGTGCTCAACCTCTTGATTGAACAGGCTCTTACTAACGAGATTGGCGAGGTCGGCGTGGTGGTGTGGCCTGGCGACGAGGATCGCTATGCGCAGGCGGCAGGCAGCGTGGCTGGGGCAGCACGCTTCATCCCCCAGCAACAACCACCGAGGGGGTACGGCCATGCCCTCTACTGCGCCCGGGAGTTTGTTGCCGACGAACCCTTTCTGCACATTGTGGGAGACCACCTTTATGTCAGCGGGGAAAAGCCGGGCGTCCAGCGTTTGATCGAGCTGGCGGAGTCAGAGTCCTGCTCGGCCTCCGGAGTCCAGCCCACCCGCGAAAGTCTTCTCAACCGCTTCGGTGCCGTGGCGGGGCGCCGTCTGTCCGGCCGCCAGGACGTATACCGCGTCGAGACTGTGCTGGAAAAACCCACCCCCACTGAAGCCGAGCAGCGGCTCATTATGCCTGGAATCCGGGCAGGCTACTATCTATGCTTTTTCGGCATTCACATCTTCACGCCCACCGTGATGGATCTATTAGGCCGACTGCTTGCATCCGAACCGGGCGGGAGCATCACCTTGTCCACCGCCCTCGCCCAACTCGCCCGGCAGGAACAGTATCTGGCGCTGGAGGACACTGGGCGGCGGTATGACCTCGGCGCCCGCTACGGAGTGCTTACCGCGCAGTTGGCCTTAGCCTTGAATGGCCACGACCGTGACGAAGTCCTGACCCATCTGCTGGAACTCCTCGCGGAACGCGAGATGGCCTCAATGCCCTTCACTCAGAGTCTCCACGCCCGCTAGAGGAAAGCTTGTCTCGGGCCGTGGGCCTCTTGCTAACGCTCCGCTAATGGCGGGGCACGGGTAGACGGGGGTATTCGCGGCCTCGCCGTCCCGCGCTAGCGATTACTATTAGCTGATTACTTACCACTGACCCCCACCGCTTCACGGCCAAAGGGCCCCGGTGGTTGCCACGTAGAGAGAATACAAAGATGTGCTGGCGGCCACAAAGAGGCGGTCGCGTTTGGCGCCGCCGAAGCAGAGGTTGGCAGGGATTTCCGGCAGATGAATCTTGCCGATCAGTTGCCCGGCCGGCGAGATGATGTGGACACCGTTGTAGTCCTCGCCCCCCCAGCCGGCACCCGCCCAGATGTTGCCGTCCACGTCGGATCGAATGCCGTCGGCAACGCCCGCTCCCATATTTACGAAAACCCGCCCATTGGCAAGGCGCTCGCCGTCCACCACGTCGTAGACGCGGATGTCGTGGGACAATTCCGGGCTATCGGCGCCGCTGGTGTCGCAGATGTAGAGCAGTTTCTCGTCGGGGGAAAAGCAGATGCCGTTGGGCCGCCGCATGTCCCCCACTACTACCGTCAGTGCTCCAGACTTGGGGTCGATGCGATATACGTTGCAGGGCAGCTCGAATTTGTCCTTGTGGCCCTCGTAGTTGCTCATGATCCCGTAGCCGGGGTCGGTGAACCAGATGCCGCCGTTCGAGTGCACCACCACGTCATTGGGGGCGTTGAAAGGCTTTCCCTGGTAGTGGTCTGCGAGTACCGTCACCTTGCCGTCGAGTTCGGTGCGCGTCACGCGGCGCGAGTCGTGCTCGCAACTGATTAGGCGGCCCTGCCTGTCGCGTGTATTACCGTTGGCGTAATCGGAGGGATGGCGGAAGACGCTCACTTCGCCGGTCTCCTCCACCCAGCGCAGCAGGCGGTTGTTGGGGATGTCGCTGAACACCAGGTAGCGGCCGTCCCCAAACCAGACGGGGCCCTCCGCCCAGCGCGCGCCTGTGTAAAGCCGCTCAATGGCAGCGTTGCCCTGTCGGTATTTAGCAAAACTGGGATGGACAATCTCGATGGATGGGTCCGGATATTTTACGAGGGTGGGAAGACTCCAGTCCTTTGCCGCCCCTAGGGAATTCGCCGCCAGGCTAGCTCCTGCCGCTGCTGCCGTCGTCATGAAGGTTCGTCGCCGCATCGTGTTTCGCTCCTCCGCATTGATGTTCTGTTGACGTTCTGTCATCGCCCGCTCGTTGTGCGCCATTCTAGCAGGGTTTGGGGTAAATGGAGCGGGAATTGATTGGTAATCCAAGCAAGCCTGCGGTTTTCGGCGATTCAGTCGTAAGCTATGCAAATCTTTTAAGTTGTCCTATATTAATATATATTACTTCTATATATTTAGTCATAATAAATTCACTAATTACTTTAAGAATGGAATCAGCCTTCTGGCGGGCTATTTCTTCTTCGGCGTTGTGTTGGTGCGTTGGCTCAGGTCTTTCAGCAAAGCCTGTGCCTGCGGATTCTGGGGGTCAAGTGCCAGTTCTCTTTCGACCTCTTGCCGGGCCTCAATGAAATCTCCTTTCGCCTTTAAGACCAAACCCAGACCCAGGTGGTAATCCTTCCCCTCGGGCCGTACCAACAGCGCCGTGTGAACCGCTTTCTCGGCCTCTTCTGGCTTTCCTATGCGCAGCAGCGACATCCCCAGGTAGAGAAACTGGTCGCCGTCGGTGGGATCGGCGGCACAAGCGCGGGCGAAGTACTGCGCAGCCTCGGGGTATTTCCCCTGGGCAAAGTAGAGGTATGCCAAGTTCACAGTAGCCCGCCAGAACTCTGGCTGGATGACCAAAGCTTCTTGGTAGAGCGACATCGCTACGCCGTCCATTCCATGCTCCGCCACGGCCGCAGCGAGGCTGGTGGTGGCGGAGACGTTGCGTGGGGCGATTTGGTGGGCGCGGTAATTCAGCGTGAGGTCGTCCGACCAGAAAAGGGTCTGCCGGGCCGTCGCGTAACCCATGCCGGCGCAGGCCAGCAGGCCTCCACCAGCCAAGACCCAAACAGGCTGGCGAAGGGATCTAGGCACCAGGTTCCAAATCTGCCGCAGCGCGATAGCCACAAGAAACACGAAGCCCACGGAGGGAAGATAGAGGTACCGATCATGTGCCAACTCATTCGCAGGAAGATAACGGAAGTTGAGCACCGGAAGAAGCGTCAGGATCAGCCAAAGCCAAGCGAATTCCATGGCGCTTGCCAACTTGGGCGCTGACACGCGAGTGCGGAGGTACCAGACGACGCCGACTACGATCACGGCAGCCAAAACTATGGCCGACAACAGAAAGCCATTCCAACTGAGGCTTGCAACGTAGGGAGTATCGTAATAGCAGCTCAGCCCGAAAGGCCAGACCAGCAAACGCAAGTAAAACAGTAAAACCGAGGGGATTGTGCCGAGTTCCTGTTTCCACGAAAGCGGCGTGACGATATGGGCGAAACCCTTGAGGGCGTGAATACGCACCGGAACATAAAGAAGCACGACGATCCAGAAGGGAATCGATGCCATGCCAGCCTCACCGGAGTGACGCAGGAAACCGCCCCTGAATCCAATACCTGCGCTTTCCGTGCCTTCGGTACCGCCGTAGATCCATGCCCACCCTCCAATCAGCAACGGCAGGACCATCCCGCTTTCCTTGGATAAAAGCGCTGATGCTGCAAAAAACAGCGACGCCGCAAGCCAGCCGCGGCGCGCCCCTGATTCCCGACTCCGAAAGAATGCAAGCAGGGCCGCCAGGATAAAGAAGGACGCGAGCGGTTCCTGAATGGAGGTGATATCCGCGACGGCTTCCGCGTGGACGGGGTGCAGCCCGAAAATCAACCCTGCTGCCCCCGCTATCCATCTGTCCCGCGCCAAACGAAGGCCGAGGTGATAAACCAGGTAGGTTACCGCGACATGCGCAAGGACCGAGGTCAGATGCCAACCCCAGGCGTGCAATCCAAAGAGAGAGTCGTTCAGCCGCAGCCAAATCAGAAACAGCGGCCGGTAGTAGTTAGCCAACAGGTGTGGGTAACGAAAGCTCCAGATATGCGACTTGAAGTAGCTTGGGAAGTACTGCCAGGAGCGAATCGAGTCGTTGGTGACGATCAGGACGTGATCGTCAAAAACGAAGCCGAGGACCAGCGTAGCCGTATAGGTGGCGAACGTTGCGGCCAGAACCAAGGTGGGCAGCATGCCGCGCGGCCAGCGGGATTCGCCGGCCCGGGGTCCAAACTCCGTGCAGGTTTCCGGGGCTGCCATGGTCGACGCACATTACGATAACCCAAAGCCGCGACGACCGTATACAGTTTCTGAAGTCCCGGTCGAAACTGTCGACGCGTCGACAATGGCGAAACAGCGTTGACAAAACTCCCCGCCCAGATCACCCCCTCTTCCTCCTCCGTACGAAGAGGGGTGGGGTTCCTTCTCGCGGCAGCCGCAATTGCCCCGCAGGGGACCGGCCAACGCAAAACCTCCGACTCTGCCGACTGACTTCCTACGTGAATCGAATCGGTCCAGGAGGCTTGCGCGAGGGTCTGTTCAGAAAAAGCAAGGCCACGGGCCCCCGAGGAGTCCGTGGCCATTCCGTTCATAGTTAAAGCAAAACTTTACATAATCATGCCTTACAAATTAAAATAACACGTTTTTCTTAAGCACATTATATCACCAAAGTGCCGCAAGAATCCTCTGCTTCCACCGCTGATCGGCCGGGCTCCCACGTCTTACGCTGTGCTATAGGCCTTCTCCATCTGCTTCTTCACGGCCGCTTGCGCTGCCGCCAGGCGCGCGATGGGCACGCGATAGGGAGAGCAGCTCACATAGTTCAATCCTGCCTCGGCGCAGATTTCAATCGAGGATGGATCGCCCCCATGCTCGCCGCAGATCCCCACCTTCAACTTCTCGCGGGTTTCGCGGCCTTCCTTGGTGGCCAGTTTCAAGAGGCGTCCCACCCGCTTGGGATCGAGACAAGCAAATGGGTCGGCCGGCCAGATCTTAGCCTTTACATAAGCGTTGATGATCTTGGCACAGTCATCGCGGGAAATCCCGAACGTGGTCTGGGTCAGGTCGTTGGTGCCGAAGCTGAAGAACTGAGCTTCCTGCGCGATCTCCCCTGCCGACAGCGCCGCCGCCGGAAGTTCGATCATAGTGCCCACCAGGTACTCAACCTCCACCCCCTTCTTCTTGAAGACTTCCGCCGCGACCCGGTTCACGATTTCCTTCTGAGCCTGCAACTCCTTTACTTCTCCAACCAAAGGAATCATGACTTCAGGCTTTGCATTAATGTTCTTCTTCTTGCAGTCACATGCCGCTTCGAATATGGCTCTAGCTTGCATCTCAGTGATTTCAGGATACATGATTCCCAGGCGGCAGCCCCGCAGGCCGAGCATGGGATTGAACTCATGTAACCCTTCAACTACTTCAAGCAACTTCCTGAGCTGAGAAAGCTTAGGGCTCTTCTTTTTAGTGCATTCGAGAGTCGCGATCTCCACCATCAGCTCTTCCCGCTTGGGGAGGAACTCATGTAGCGGTGGATCGAGGGTACGGATGGTAACCGGCAGCCCGTCCATCGCCTTGAACAAACCATAAAAGTCCTTGCGCTGCATGGGGAGTAACTTCGCCAAGGCACTGCGGCGCTGCTTCAGCAGGGCGGCGGCTTCCTTGGGATCCTGGGTTTCCTTGCACGCCATGATCATTTGCTGGACGTGCGGCAGGCGATCCTGCGCGAAGAACATGTGCTCGGTGCGGCACAAGCCGATGCCCTCGGCGCCAAACTCGCGCGCCTTCAGAGCATCGCGCGGAATATCGGCATTGGATCGCACGCCCATTTCCCTGCTCTCGTCCGCCCATTCCATGAACTCGGCGAACACGCCGCTGTGAGGATCGGGTTCGACCAGGTCGGTTTTGCCCAGAATGACGCGGCCAGTGGAGCCATCGAGCGAAATCCAGTCGCCTTCTTTGATGAGGTTGGCACCGACCTTGATGGTTTTGGACTTTTCGTCAACTTCCGCCTCGCCACATCCGGCTACGCAGGGCTTGCCCATGCCGCGCGTCACCACGGCGGCGTGAGAGGTCATACCGCCGCGCGACGTTAGAATGCCCACGGCCACTTCCATACCGTGGATGTCGTCAGGCACGGTCTCTCCACGCACCAGGACAACCGGTCCGGACTTCCCTTTTGCTACGGCGTCGTCAGCGGTAAAGACCACGTGTCCGACGGCCGCGCCGGGGGAGGCGGGCAGGCCCTTGGCAATGACGTTGAGGGACTTCTTCTCAGCGAGCACGGGGTGGAGCAACTGGTTCAACTGCTCGGGTTCGACGCGCAGCAGGGCTTCCTTTTTGGTAAGGATGCCTTCCTTCACCATTTCCACGGCAATCCGCACGGCGGCAGGCCCGGTGCGTTTGCCGTTGCGGGTCTGGAGCATGTAGAGCTTGCCTTCCTGGATGGTGAATTCGAAGTCCTGGACGTCCTTGTAGTGCTTTTCAAGGCGGGTGGTGATGTCGTGCAGTTGGTGGTAAACCTCGGGCATGACCTGCTCGAGTTCCCGGATGGGCACGGGGGTGCGCACACCCGAAACCACGTCTTCGCCCTGGGCATTCATGAGGAACTCACCGTAGAATACCTTCTCGCCCGTGGCAGGATTCCGTGTAAATCCCACTCCGGTGCCGGAGGTTTCACCCATGTTGCCGAAGACCATGGTCTGGACGTTCACGGCTGTGCCGAGGTCGTCGGAGATCTTGTTCAAACGCCGGTAGGTGGCGGCGCGGGGGTTATACCAGGAGCGGAAGACGGCTTCAATCGCCATATTCAACTGCACCTTGGGATCCTGGGGAAAGTCCTTGCCGGCCTCCTTGCGGACAACTTTCTTGTAGTCGGCGATGACAGCCATCAGGTCATCCGCGGTCAGGTCGGTATCGGCCTTCACCTTCTTCTTCTTTTTCTGGCCGTCAAAAACGTGCTCGAATTTCTCCTTGGGGATTTCCATCACCACGTTGCCGAACATCTGGATGAAGCGCCGGTAGCTGTCATAGGCAAAGCGGGGATTCCCGGTCTTGCGCGCGATGACATCCACCACGGTGTCGTTCATACCCAGGTTCAGGATGGTGTCCATCATGCCGGGCATGGAGAATTTTGCGCCGGAGCGGACCGAAACCAGCAAGGGGTTCTCCGCATCCCCCAACTCCTGGCCCAGAAGTTTCTCCAACTTGGCCAGCGCTTCATCCTTTTGGGTAAGGATCTCGGCGGGCGTCTGGTTGTTGTTCTGGAAATAGAGGCGGCAGGCGGAGGTTACGATCGTGAATCCCGGGGGTACGGGAAGACCGGCATTGGTCATTTCCGCCAGGCCCGATCCTTTGCCTCCCAAAACATCTTTCATGGCCCCGTGGCCATCGGCTTTACCGCCGCCAAAAAAGTAAACGTACTTCTCCATGATTGCTCCTTTCGAATTGTGAGTCGTCAGTTATCAGTTTTCAGCGACGAGTGGTGGCTGAATGCGACATCACCCACCCGCGCTGACGGGTCAAAAAGAACCGATGATTTTGGCGCATTTTCTGGGATTTTGCAATGGGCAAAAGGCGGAAAAAACGGGGGGAATGCAACTTCAGCATTCCGAGGCCATTGCGCTAATGTCGACGCGTCGACATGATATAGACAGCGGAGAGTGATATGTGACGAGTGAAAACCTGCCGACTGTATGAGTTGAACGCGAGTATGCCACGTTCGTGATAATCGTCGAATCGTAGTTCCAGAGGACAACCGGATTCGCCTGGTTACTCTTCACTCATCACTCATGAATGCCTTTCAGCGATTTCTGCAAAAATGGCGATACCGCTAAAGATTTCATCCAGCTTTTTGAGCAGGCGGAGGCGGTTCCGGCGCACTTTCCCGTCCTCGGCCATCACCAGCACCTTGTCAAAGAACCGGTCGACCGCGGGCCGCAGGGTGGAGATCGCTTCCAAAGCGGGCCGGTAGTCCCGCCGGGCGCGGCGTTGCTCCACCTCCTCGCCGACCTTCCGGTAGGCCGAGAAGAGCTCCTGCTCCTGCGGTTCGGTAAGGAGTTCTGTCGCCACCTCTCCCGCCTGCCAGTCGGTCGCCGTCGCCGACTTGGAGAGGATGTTGCGAATCCGCTTGGCCCCCGCGCAGAGTGCCTCAAAGTCGTCACTCCCTCGCAGTGCCTCAATGGCCTCGGCCCGGGCCTGGGCAGCGGCCGGTTCGTCAGCGCCGGCCGCCAGCACTGCCCGCACCGTATCGTAGCGGAATCCCCGCACCGACTCGAAGTAATAGCGGAGACGCTCGGCAAAGAAGCCCAGGACGCGGGCCTGCACCTCTTCCGGGTATTTGTGCCAACGGAAGATGGGGATGGCAGCTCGGGGCTCTGAACCGTCGTCCGTGGGAGCACGATGGGGGATATCCGCCCCTTGGTCTGCCAAGGATTCAATCGCATTAGATGCTATTTGTTTTAAGCTGATTGTTATGTTATTCTCAAGTATAACTTTAATTATTCCGTTGGCCTGTCTGCGCAGGGCGAAGGGGTCGCTGGACCCCGTGGGTTCGTAACCCACCGCAAATCCCGCTACCACACTATCGACTTTGTCGGCCAGTGATACCAGCGCCCCTACCTGTGTCCGCGGCGATGCGCCCTCGGCCCCCAGAGGGAGGTAATGATCGTAAATGGCAATGGCGATTTCTTCCGGTTCGCCCTGCGCCTTGGCATAAAGCCCGCCTACCACACCTTGCAATTCCGTGAACTCCTGCACCATCTGAGTCGTCAAATCGCACTTGCAGAGCTCCACGGCGCGCGCCACCTGCAGGCGCTGCTCCCCCGTCACCAGGTTCGCGGCTTCAAGTTTCGCACAAATCTTATCTGCTATCTTGCTAACCCGGCGTATCTTTTCTCCGTAGCTCCCCAACTCAACCTGATAAGTCACGCGGTCCAGCCGTGGCACCCGGTCGCGCAGCGGAGTCTTCTGATCCGCCGACCAGAAGAACTCGGCGTCGCGGAACCGGGCGGTAAGCACGCGCTGGTGCCCTTGTCGAATTAAACCCTTTTCATCGGAGTCCATGTTGAGCACAGCGACAAAATTCGGGCGCAGGTTCCCCACCTCATCCTCAACGGCAAAATACCGCTGGTGGTCGCGCATCACGGTGATCAGGATTTCGCGGGGCAGATGCAGGAAGCGTTCGTCGAAACTGCCCGGCATGGATAAGGGCCACTCGGTGGAATTGGCGATCCAATCGGCTAGCCAATCGTCGTGAACCAGATTGCCCGCCACTGCGGATGCCACCTGCTCCGATTGCTCTTTTATCAATTCAAGGCGGCTTTTATGATCAATTTTAACTAAGTGTTGGCTTAGTTTTTTTATGTAAGACTTTATACTGGAAACGGGCAATGGCTGGACCGATTTGGTCCTGTGTCCGAAGGTATAGTTCCCTGATTTCACCCCGAGGATCTCAAAGGGGATCGTCTCCGCCCGCTTCCCTTCTCCCTGCAGTGCCAAAACCCAGCGAATGGGCCGCACAAAGCGCGGGTCCGACTTGGCTCGCCAATACATACTCTTGGGAAAACCCAGTTCCAAGATGGCGCCGGGAAGAATCTCCGCCAGCAGTTTGCTCGCCGGTCGGCCTTGGGTGGTCTTTCGCAGCAACACGTAGTCGCCTTTGGGAGTGGTTGCGCGCGCCAAATCTTCCGGTCGGGCAGAGTTCTTCTGTGCAAAGCTCTCCGCTGCACGTGTGTATTTACCCTCAGCGTCCACGGCCACCTTGACGGGAGGGCCGAGGATTTCATCCACCTTGTCGGGTTGATGGACCAGCAAGGCTGGGACGTGCACCACCAGGCGGCGGGGAGTGGAAAACGTCCTTAGGACTGGTTCGCGGACCGCCCCTACGTCGACATTCGGAAACAGCCGGGCGATCTCAAGCGCTGCCTCGACGCGCTCCCCCAGTCCCTTTTCCGCGTCGCGCAGAAACCGGGCCGGTATCTCTTCACAACCGACTTCCAGCAGCAAGGGCAAGGTAGTTGACGATTGACGATTGTCGATTGACGCTTGACTCTGGACAACGAAATCACTTCCAGTTTCAACTTTGGAGTTTCTGGTTTCCTCCACGGAGACCGTCATGCCTTCACCTCCGCGGCGGGGAGCCGACCGAGATAAATGGCGGCGACTTCGCAGGCCAGTTTGCGCACACGGGCAATCAAAGCCACCCGCTCCGTAACGCTGATGGCGCCGCGGGCATCGAGGATGTTAAACAGGTGCGAGCACTTCAAAGTGAGGTCGTAAACCTTGCGCAGGGGGAACCGAACCGACATTGAAGCCCTACTTTCTGAATATTCTGTATTATCTTCTTTTATTAGTGGCTTATCGCCAGCCATAATGTGTTTATATTCGTCTAGAAGCCGGGTTGCTTCGCCCTCGTAGAGATCCAGGAGTTTCCGGCAGGTTTCGGAATTTGCCATCTCGAAATCGTAGACCGAGAACTCCAGTTCTTCGGTACGCCGCATGTCGCCGTACGTTACGGTTTCGTTCCAGCGAATCTGGTAGACGTCTTCGACGTTCTGGAGAAAAGCCGCGATGCGTTCCAATCCATAGGTCAGCTCGACGCTGATGGGTTCCAGGTCAACCCCGCCCGACTGCTGGAAATAGGTGAACTGGGTAATCTCAAGGCCGTCGAGCATGACCTGCCAGCCGATCCCCCAGGCACCCAGCGTAGGAGCTTCCCAGTTGTCCTCCTCGAAGCGGATATCGTGGTGGCGGATGTCGATGCCAATGGCGCCCAAGCTCGCGAGGTAAACGTTCTGGATATCGTCGGGGGGCGGCTTGAGGATCACCTGCATCTGGGTGTGCTTCAGCAGTCGATTGGGATTCTCGCCGTAGCGGCCGTCGGCGGGGCGGCGGGAGGGTTGCGGGTACGCCACGCGCCAAGGCTGGGGACCAAGGACGCGCAAAAAAGTCTCCGGGCACATGGTCCCCGCCCCCACCTCCACGTCGTAGGGCAAGGCAATCACGCAGCCCTGCTCCGCCCAGAATTCCGACAGCCGGAAAAGCATGGCTTGGAACGAAAGGGGGGCAGCATCTTTCACAAGCTTTGTATTGGTTTTGGCCACGGTCAATGATTTAATCCTCTTTTGGTTATTCAGTTTACAGTTGTCAGTCTTCAGTTAAAGCACGGGCTCGGATGCCCTTCCAGCCGACTGAAAACTGATAACTGACAGCTAATCTTCAGACCTCCTCTTCCATCATTTGCCGGGTCAAGAGCTTGCGCTCCGAATGGCTTTCGATCATCTCCTCCAGAAAGTGGCGAGCTTCGCGGCAACCCGGGGGAGCCTCTTCCCCGGCCAGCCACTTTTCCAAAGGGGAACTGCATGCGGCTCGCACCATCACCAAGACGCCCGGCGAGATCTTTGTACTCCCCGGCGGCTTGCACTCACGGCAAAGGAGCGACTCCGAACCTCGCGCGTAGTAGCCGCCCTCTTCCCCCAGGGAACGCCCGCAGGACGCGCAGGTTTCAAAATCCGGCAGAAATCCGCCCAGCCGGACCATCCAATAGTCGAAGTAGAGCAGCGGGCGCGTGACCTCCCCCGAGGTCTTGAGGGCTCTCAAAACGGCGAGCACCAGGCGAAAGACCCTCTCGTTCGACTCCCGCTCCGGCAGCAGTCGTTCCCCCACCTCAGCGAGGTACTGCGCCGCCAGTTGCACGCGGTAGTCCTGCTGCATCGAGAAAAAAGACTCGACAAGCTCGACAGAATTCAGTTGCAACAGGTCGCGGTTTTCCCGCTCGAAAATCCAGAGGCGGACATAGCTCAGGGGCTCGAGTGTCCCGCCGTATCGGCTCTTGGGACGAAGGGCTCCACGCGCCACCGCTCGCAAGCGGCCCCATTGCCGCGTAAAAAGCGAAGCAATCTTGTCAGCTTCACCGAGACGATAGGTTCGAAGGACTATGGCTTCCGTTTCGCGCAGGGGCATGAAAACGCCAATGTCGACGCGCCGACAATCCCAAAGGGTAGCATACCCGCCCGCCACCTGGAAGTAAAAATTCCCCCATCTACCCCGCACGACGCGAGAAATTCCGTGTCCTGATCCCAAGACTTTACGTTATTCGATCCGACGGAGGTTGCGATCCACCGGGACCCCACCGGATTCCGGGAGTCGACCTCTGCGGCCCCCCTTGCATGCGTGCGGCGATTGGGAGGTACGCCCGCCGGACCCGAACCTTTTGAGCATTAAGCCAATTAAGCGACTACGTGTGAAAGAGTTAGAGCTTACATAGGAAGTCTTTGTTTAGATCGTGTTGAAAACCCGGTGCCCTATGTGGATAACGAATTATGTTAACCAAGCCAAATCGATTGAAATATTATCAGACATGCCTGTGCAAAAACGCGCCCTCCTGAGGCGAAAAGAAAAGAGAACACAAAACGGCTACGTGGCGATCTTCCCACCGTTGCTGATCCGGCTCGAATCCGACCTGAAAAGACTGCCCTAACCCTACTCAGTCGAGAACAGGCTCTTGCCGCACCCACTCCCCTTCCCTCGCGAACCTTTACATCGGGCCCAGTTCAAAGCTCATAAAAAGAATACTCACACAGAGGGTTCTCCTCCCGTCACAGTCATTGTGATAATATGTCGCCCTTTGCTGGAAAGGGGTACGCCGGCGGAATAATCGCCGGCACGATCCCGCTGCCAGAAAGGAGGAGACGCATGAAGCGATCCGAGATAAACACCATCATGCGCGAGGCGGACAACTTCATCCGCCAGCGTGGATTCCATCTTCCCCCCTTTGCCTATTGGACCCCTGAAAACTGGAAGAGTAAGGGCGATGAAGCCCGCGAAATCGTGGAGAACCAACTGGGTTGGGATATCACCGATTTTGGAAGCGGCCAATTCGGCAAGGTGGGTCTGTTCCTCTTCACGGTCCGTAATGGCAGCCAGGCGGAAATGAAGGCCCGGCGCGGGAAGCTCTATTGCGAAAAGCTGATGGTGGTGGAGGTCGGCCAGGTTACACCCATGCACTTCCACTGGAACAAAGTCGAGGACATCATCAACCGGGGAGGCGGGAAGCTGGAGATCCGGCTGTACAACGCCACTGAGGACGATCGCCTGGCGGACTCGGCCGTGGTCGCCAGCCTCGACGGAGTGAAACGCGAGGTAAAGGCCGGCGACGTTGTGTGTCTGGCGCCCGGCGAGAGCATCACCCTGACGCCGCGCCTCTACCATGAGTTCTGGGGAGCGGAGGAGCGGGCACTGGTGGGCGAGGTGTCCCTGGTGAACGACGACCAGAACGACAATCGTTTCTTCAAGGCGGTTGGCCGATTCCCTGCGATTGAAGAGGATGAGCCCCCTCTTCACCTCCTGACCTCGGACTACCCGGCGTACTATCGGACCACCGGGTGAACGAATGGCGTGGATATTAGAGTGGAGGAAGGCATGCCCGACAATAGAGGCGTGGTTCCCGGTCAACCCCCCGGCGGGTCACCCGATCACCCGATTACTCGATCCCCCGGTCCCGCG
>DATJVT010000128.1:0-8777 GCA_035501695.1 Terriglobia bacterium
GAAGCTCGCCCAACTTCTCAACCAGGACCGGTACACGCCCCAGGAATTCTCCCGCTTCGTGCAATACGTTCAGGAGGCAATGACCGAGGGCAGGACCTCGGAGGCCTCCGAAGCCGCCGAGCATTATTTCTCTGTTCTGCAGAAGGCCTCTTCGGCCACTCGCGCCGAGGAACTGAAACGCGCGCCGGAACTGGTGCGGGTTCTGGCCAGCATGCAAACTCTGCCCTTGCTGCACACGGTGGCGGAATCGCTGATCGCGGAGATACTGGAGGAGACTCGCCTGCATTGGCCCTGTCACCTCGAGGCCACGCATTGCCTTTCGATCGTGGCACAGAATGCCGGACGCTTCGAAGATTTCGATTTTGTTTACAAGGTCGCCACGGATCTTAAGCGCTCACTGTCCCGCAACCCTCCCCAGCACGCTGACTGCTGCGGCAAGGCCCTGGCCGGCTTGCTCACTTCCGAGGCCTTGGAACGCCTTATCGAATCGTTCCTGCAAAGGCGCAGCGACACGGTTTGGGTGCGCACCGCTACCTCTCTGCTGACCATGATGGGGTCCCTTGGTGCCGAAGTTGCCTTTCGGCGCCTGGAGGAAGAACCCGCGGCCTCCAACCGCCTCCCTTTGATCCGTCTGATTCGAGGCTTGGGGCCTGCCGCCATTGAGGCCGCGCGCAAGCGCCTCTCCGACGAGCGCTGGTATGTGGTCCGCAATGCCGCCTATATTCTGGGAGACTTGGGCGACCCGGAACTACCCTCACAATTGCGTGGTGCCGTTCGCCATCCTGAAATCCGGGTGCAACAGGCTGCCGTCACGGCTCTCCTGAAGAGTAATGCCGCTGGCCGTGGAGAGATCCTGGCCGAAGCCCTTCCGCATCTGCAGGCGGGAGTGCTGGAGTTGGCGCTCGAGGAGTTAACGGTGTTGAAAGACCCGGCCAGCGTGCAGTACTTGGAAGCTTTGTTCGGGGGCCAGGGGGAATATAAAACCGGCGTGCTGGAAAAGGCCGTTATCGCTTTGGGGGCTGTGCCTACCGACCGCGCCGCCGAAACACTCTATAAGATTGTCGCTGATGCGACCAAGCCCCTGCTGGTGCGCCGAACGGCGCTGGGTGGGCTGTACAACCACGGATCCGCCATGGCCACGGGGTTGGTGATGAGACTCGACAAGCTTCCGGCCCAAGATCCCCTGGCGGTCGAAATGAGAAAGGCCCCATAAGAAATGTCGGGATGAACTGATTAAGCAGCCGGCAACGCACTTTGCTGCATCGAGTTGCCATTGGGGAATGGCCGCGCGGAAAGGCCGACCCTCAGGGTCTGCCAAACGCGGGCAGCCCTTGACACGGCAAGACTCCCTCCTTGCAAATCAATCTAGTTTGTGGCAGCCTCTCGGACGCGGGAAGTGTATGCGAATGCTGATTTTCGATCGGGTACGTCTCCAGGATATCGACCGCCGCAACATGCAGTTGTGGGTCCTGGCGATCGCCATGATTCTCATACTCGCCGGGGGGCTGGCGTTGCACATGTATACCCTGGCCTCCCTGCCGGGTAGCTCGTTGAGCCAACGGGGCATCTTGCAAGGAATTATCGGATTCTGCCTCCTGGCGCTGCTATTTGTCGGTTACTTGATCGACCGCCAAGTGGTAATTGCGCACTTGCGCAGGGAATTGGAAGACGAGAAGAAGCACAACTTGGAACTGCGCAGCCAGGGAAACCGGGAGCTGTTGCGGACGCTGTTCGGCCCCGGCCAATTTTGCGACCGGCTTGCCCTGGATCTGGAACGCGCAACCAAGAAGAACCTGCCGCTCTCCGGGCTCACCATTTCGCTGGAGGTTTCACCGGATTTGACTGACAGCGAGGACATCTATGCGGCCTTTGGCGAGGCCGTGAAGGCCATGATGCACCGGTTGCGCGGAGAAGATTCGATCTACCAGTTCACTTCGGGAGTATTCGGCATCCTGCTGCCCGATACCGCGGCAAACCTGGCGCGCCGCGTCGCCGTCCGCGTGGCCGACGGGCTGAACGAAGCCATGGGCGTCAGCCATCGCTATTCCTTCGACATCCGCATCACCAATTTTCCGGAACACGTCAAGACAGCACAGGAAATGGAGAAGCTCATGCGCGAACCCTGTGCGCGATGAGGCGATCATTTCCCTGCCACGGCGCGGCCGACGCGCGCCATCCATGCCAGTTCGCTTTCCGTCATGGGACCCCGTCCCAGAGCCTCGAGTGCCTGATCCATTTCTGCCGCGTTGGCCGGGCCGGTCATGCAGACATCCACCTCCGGCCGCGTGAGGACATAGCGATAGCAATCTGCGGCGGTAGGGGCGCGCTCGCCTGGGGGAAGCGGGCGCGTGCGCATGAAGAAGCTTTGCAGCCCTGCCTTGCCGAGTAGCTGTCCCCAACTCGTGGCAGTGAAAGCAACCAGGCCGGGGCGGCTTTCGGGGGGGAGGTGGGGGAAGATCTCCTTTTCGGCTCCGGGATGTGCGGCGTTATAGCGGAAGTGCACGACGTCAAAGTCTTTCGCGGCGGCAATCTGGGGGACCAGTTTGCGTTGATGGGTGGAAACCGCCAGGAATCGCACCAGGCCGCGTTGCTTTAGTTGTTTCGCGGCGTCCAGAATTCGCGGGGGCACGGGCTTGTTCCACATGCCCAGCAGCAGGATGTCCGCATGGTCATAGCTCAGAGCCCGCAGGGCGCGCTCCAGGCTTCCGGCCATCATTCCCGCAACCCGTGTGTAGGATTGAATGACCAGCACGATGCGGTCGCGGTGCGAGTGCAGGCGTTTTAGCCCCCCGCCGAAGGAGGCGAGCCGACGGCTGCCCCAGTAGATGTAATTCACGCCGTTCTCGAACGCTCGCTCCAAGGCCTCACCCGGAACGCCGTAGCTCGCGCTGATTCCCAGCCGCCCGACGCGCAGACCCGTGCGGCCCAAAACTCCACGGCTAAAATCGCCGGATGTCATTTCCATATTGGTCCCTCATTCGCGGAGCAATCTAGCACGGCGCGGGTACCCATCCACAGATTACACAGATTCCGCAGATTGCCCGCATTGCGCAAAGTCTTTATCTGCGAAATCAGCGTAATCTGTGGACTGATTTGGGGAAACTGTAGGTTCAACTCTCAAGACATCATCCTACCGGCTGCGCGAAATAGGCCGGGAAGCGCCTCTTGTAAGGTTTCTTCTCGCGGTACGACCGGGCGAGTTCCATGTAGATTCCCAGGTCGCGATCGAGGTCGGCCTGGGTGCCGTCGAAATAGAAGTTGCGAATGGGGATGGTTCCGCAGGCCTTGGACAATTTGGGGTAGATGGCCTCGCTCACGATGCCATTCATGCAGGTGAAGGGGCTGATGTCGATAATGCCGTCGGCGCCGTGCTTCGCAAGGTATGCGGCCTTCCCCACGCTCAACACCATTTCACCCAGAGCTCCGCCGGTAGGGAGGTAGGGCCAGGCCAAGTCCAGGATTTCCTCGATAGGAGGCTCTTCGTAGCCCGCGAAATCGTGTTCGAATGGCTCAATCAGGGCCTCTTCATCGGCATGCTGGATGTGCGAGCGAATGTAGGTCTTGGCCATTTCCCAGGAAATCTTGCGTCCCCGCAAACGCAGCTTCCGTTTTGCTTCCGCGTTGGTGTAAGACACCCACTCCCCGATATGGCTCAGACAGCACTCCGCGCCGTACCCTTCCAGCTTGCGGATCAAATCTTCGTTGGAAAAGGTATTCAGGCGGCAGAATATTTCTCCCACCACGCCGATCAGGGGGATCTCCGGGTCGTAGAGCGCGGGGACGCGCCGGAAGCGGTCGCGGGACCGGGTCATCGCCTCCACCAATGACTCGAGTTGGCAGGCGGCATCGGCGCAGCTATTTTCCACCGTTGCGCACACATCCTGGAGCGACTCCTGAAAGGCCCGGTCGGCCGCGCCCGGTGAAGTCTCGTAGGGGCGCGTCTTCAGCAGGGCGCGGTGCAGGGTATCCGCGCACACCAGCGCCCTCCACGCCGCGCGCAGGAAAGGCGTGGCGATTTCGGCCCCCAGGTCGGCATAGCCGTTCTGGCTGGTGGGGGAAAGCACCTGCACGCGCTCGTAGCCTGCCTCATTGAGGACCTTGCGCAGGAAGGGCGCGTACTGGCCGAAACGGCAGGGCCCGTCCGCGGTCGGCATAAAAAAGGAGGTTCTTTCCGGGTCGAAGTCAGGCTGCTCGGTAACGCGCAGAAAGTCGCCTACCGTGACTTTGGCAGGGTAGCATTCGTCGCCACTGGTGTACTTAGCGCCCAATTCTCGGGTGCGCTCGTCGGAAAGGGGCGTGGGCCGGGCGTTCACCCCCAGCCAGCGAAAGGCCGCGGCAAAGGCTTCCGGGCTGCCCTCCCCCATGGTGGGGATGTAGACCGTACGCCCGCTCAGGGGATTGCCGGGACTTATTTGGCGGCGGGAGTGGCGGTGGCCGAAGAGGGGCATCGCAAAAATCCTTTGCTGTCGAGATACGCTTCGCATCGCGTGATGAAGCCAGCGTCATTGCCGTGGCCGTCGAATTGGAGCACCAGTGAGGGCTTGCCCGCGGCTTCATCGATGAATGACTTGATGTAGGAATCCGGCCCGCACTTGAAGTTGGAAACATAGACTAAGTGCAGGTTGGGATAGCGCCGGGTCAGGCGCGCCGCGGCCAGAATGCGGCGGCCCGAGTTCCAGTACATGTTGGGATTAACGTCCGCGATGTCCTCCTCATCCAGGGGCAGGACCTCCATGGGCAGGACGTTAACTCCGTAAAGGGCCCGCAACTTGCGGGGAATATCACAATTCACGCTTCGGTCGAAGAGGTTGTAGGGCCGCCCGACCAGCACCAGGGCGGGCTCGCCTGTCTCCTCCAGCTTGGCCAGGGCCTCCGCTCCGGCCGCCAGAAGAGCATCGCTAAAGGCTTCCTGCGCGGCGTAAGCGGCCCGCACGGCGTCCCCATTGACGCGCGGTTTCACCCCCAGCGTGCGGGCGAACTCCGCCAGTTGCTTCTCCACGTGGTGGCGACCGTACCGGAAGTGCACGGTGGGAGCAAGATACTTGGACGCGGCGGTGTCCAGTTGGGGTGCGGCGCGAATCACGAAGGGCAACGTCTGGTTCCAGGGGCAGAGGTGCGAATCCACCTCGCCATCCGGCGCCTCCGCATTGACCGCATTGGGGAGCAGAACGTAATCCACGCCCTTTTCGAGCAGATCGTTGACGTGTCCATGCGCCACCTTCACGGGGAAGCAGGGCTGCGCGATAGTCAACTCTTCGCCCGCCATGGAAATCTTGCGGTCGGTGGGAGGAGAGACCACCACGTCGAATCCCAGTTCCTGGAAGTAAGCGCACCAGAAGGGGAAGCGGTCGTAGTAATACATGGTGCGCGGGATTCCCACCGTGCGGCTGCCGCCTCGCGTGGGGAGCTGGACTTCTTCCAGCAGCTTTTCCCGCCACTCGATCAAGTCCTCGATCACCGGCTGCCGGTCGGTGCGCGCGCGCTTGCGGAACTTGTCAGAGCACTTGTCGCCCCAATAGGTGCGCTGTCCCTCGATGGTGAATTCCTTCATGTCGCAGAAGTTGGAGCAGGCCTGGCAAACGAACTCGCGCGTGGTGAAGTCCACGCGGCTCAAATCGTAACCGCGGAAACGGCTAGGCTGCCCGGCGTCCTTCTTCCGGTCGCGGGCGATCAGCGCCATGCCGATGGCTCCGATTACGCCATTGTGCGGAGGGACAATGATCTGCTTGCCCAGGATCTGCGAAAAGGCCGCCGCCACGGCATCATTGTAAGCCGTGCCGCCCTGGAAGAAGATCACCTTGCCAATCTTGCGCCCGCGCACCACCCGGTTCAGATAATTGAGCGCCACCGAATACGCCAGGCCCGCCGCCAGGTCGCCGACTTCCGCGCCCTTGTGCATTAGGCCGGTCACATCGCGCTCCATGAACACCGTGCAGCGCTCGCCCAGGCGTGCCGGGCTGGAGGACTCCAAAGCCAGCCGGGCGAATTCCTCCTTGATGGAGATTCCCAGCTTCTCCGCCTGTTCTTCCAGGAAGGAACCCGTGCCCGCGGCGCACGCCTCGTTCATGGTGAAGTCCACCACCACGCCTTTGTCAATGCGGATGAACTTGGAGTCCTGTCCGCCAATCTCGAAGATCGTGTCCACGGGGTCCATACCCATCTGCTGGCACACATGCATGGAACCGGTCTTGTGCGCGGTAATTTCATCGTTTACCGTGTCCGCACCAACCAATTCGCCGATCAGTTCGCGCCCGGAGCCGGTGGTGCCCACGCCGCGGATGTCAAGAACCGCGCCCAGCTCCGCTTCGATTTCCTTCAGCCCGCGGTCCACCACCTCGATGGGCCGCCCCTGAGTGCGCAGGTAGATTTCCTTCAGCAGGTTCCCGTCCGCGTCGATCACCACCAGGTTGGTGGAGACTGAGCCGATGTCGATGCCGAGGTAGGATTCGACTGGGGGCTGGGGGCTGGGGGCTGGGGGCTGGGAACTGTGAACGACGGATTCATCCCGAGTTGCGTTCGCCCCTGATACCTCAAACCTGGCACCTGGCACCTGTTCGTCTACTGTAATCTGTCTCCTGTAACCTGTTCTCTTTTTACGGTCCCGCAGCAGCAGCACATTCGCCATGGACAGGGGATCGGTGCAGGCGAAATTCTTGCGCGTGGCCTCGTGTTGGCGCAATTGGTGGATGCGCTTGAACGACCGCTTGCGGAATTCTTCCGATTCGAGCATCGCCGCGCCCACCGCACCCAACCACGCGTAATGTTCGGGGATGATGAGGTCGTCTTCCTTCAGCTTGAAAGCCCCGCGCAGGGCGTTGCGCACTCCCTCGTTCATCGCCACTCCCCCGATGAACGCCACGGGTGGCACCACAGCCCTCCCCTTCACCAGGCTCGATTTGTAGTTGCGCGCCACGGCGTCGCACAGTCCGCGCAGAATCTGGTCCGTGGAGTAGCCCTTCTGCTGGGCGTGGATCATGTCCGTCTTGGCGAACACGGAGCAGCGGCCGGCAATTCGTGCTGCGCAACTGGCGGCGCAGGCCGCGGGTCCCACCTGCTCAATCGAGTAGAGGAGCCGCGTGGCCTGCTGGTCGATGAACGATCCGGTGCCCGCCGCGCACTCGCCGCTGGTCTGGTAATCCACAATGCCCAGGTGCTTGCCCGTGACGTTGGGGTCAAGACGCAGGTACTTGGACGCCTCGCCTCCCATCTCAAAAACCGTGCGCACCTGCGGATAGAACATCCGCAAGCCCTTGGCAATGGCGCGAAACTCGTTTTCAAAGTAGATGCCCAGGACCTTGGCGATCAACTGGCTGCCCGACCCCGTCACGCGGACGCCTTCCACGTCCTCTTCCGGAAGGAAGTCGTAAAGCTCCTTCAGCAGGTCAAAGGTGGATTGGATGGGGCTTCCTTGGAGGCGCCGGTAGCGCGAGAGCACCAGTGAACGTCCGGCAAACGGGCTGGAATCCGGGAAGGAAGACGCATAAAAGGTCTCGGATTTGTCCGCGAGGGTGCGAAAACGCGGTCCGTCGTCCGGCCCACCAATGGCCGCGAGTTTCAAGCTTACTGCGCCGATGTCTAAACCGATGTTGATGCTCATAAGGGCAGGTGCCAGGTATCAGGACTATCCGAACACCTATAATTTAGCTTGAATCCGCCACGAGAGGTTCTTGGCGTGCTCCCGGGCGCCTCTCGTTTCGTTCGGGTTAAAACGCGCTAAGGCCGAGTGCAACAGGAAAGTCCGGCAATTCAAATTCCGAGGGGCGGCCGGAGGCGCAGAATCAGGCAAATTGGCAGAAAAAAACGGAATCATAGTCCGAATTACTGCGACAAATTGTCTCAAATCTTCTGACGGGACCGTTGGGGATCGCGGTATCGGCCCATCGGCTCGCCGATCCATCTGTCAAGCATGGAATTGGTTGTCGATGGCCCGATGAGTCGATGAACGGTGTGCCGATTTCTTATCCATCTTCTTTCCTTTCAATTACTCATCGTTAAATCTAGCTAACTTGCTTGTTTTCATCAACTCATCCAGAGCACTTTTTTTTGCCCCTTTCTTTTCAATAACTCATCCAGAGCAACCTTCATTTTTAACATCTTTTGCGCAGTGCCGGGATTCTGGGATTCGACGGTCGAAACCTTTCAGGCGTAATGAGCCGTGGATCGTGCGGATTGGCTCATCGGTGCCCAGCGGTAAGCAATCGCAAATCGTCCATCGTCCATCGACAATTTTGGCCCCCCAGCCCCGCCCCCACACACCTGTCATCTGACACCCGGCCTTGCTGCGCGAATCCACCCCAATTTAGAATTTCATATAACAACCGAGCAATAAACCATCCGGGATGAGCGCGAGCATGGACGAAATGTCCATCGGAGGGTCGAATATTCGAGGTTTGGCACCTGAAATTCCTACCGGTAGGAAAGCCCTTTCCGGAAATGTCCACTGCGCCGATCTACAGAGGCAAACCACAGGCGGCGTAACTAAGGCCCAAGTCACACTCAACCCGCCCATGGGTTAAGAAGCAAAACTCCGGTGGGCTCGAAATCGGTGGTGTTCCTGGTCATGACGTGAAGGCCGTGGCGTATCGGTACGACGCAGTTCTGAAAGCACGCAGGTGTCGAGGAGAACTCTCACAGGCTCACCATGAACCGATGATGATAATGATTCAATGGCTCACTTGCTACTCATTCCATCCCTCGTGGTCCTGCCAATCCATGATGCGAAGGTGCTTTTCCTCGCGGGGAAGCTCCGCTTGTGTCCTCTTTGCCCCCTCGGCCAA
>DATJVT010000129.1:0-4821 GCA_035501695.1 Terriglobia bacterium
ACGCGCAAGACTATCGTGTTTGGCGAGGGGAATCCCCACGCTGAACTGGTATTCATCGGCGAAGGCCCGGGCGCCGATGAAGACGAGCAAGGTCTTCCCTTTGTCGGTCGCGCCGGGAAGCTCCTGAACCGCATGATGGAAGCTGTGGGTCTGAAGCGCCAGGACGTTTACATCTGCAACGTCGTCAAGTGCCGTCCCCCCATGAATCGAACGCCGGAGAAGGACGAAGTGGATGCCTGCTCGCCCTTCCTCTATCGTCAAATTGAAGCCATCAAACCCCGCCTGATCTGCTGCCTGGGAGCGCCCGCCGTCCGCACCGTGCTGGGCATCAAGGAAGGCATTACCAAGATCCGCGGCCAGTTTTACACTTTCGGCTCCGCCAAGGCCCTGGCCACCGTCCACCCCGCCTACGTCCTGCGCAATCCCCGGGAAGAGAAGATCCTGCGCGAGGACTTCGAGAAGATCCGGGAGTTCCTGAGCTCAAGGTAGCACGTGGGCTTGTCGCCCCGGGGCCATCGAACCAAACGGAAAGACGCAGACTCTCTGGACGGCGAGAGTCTGCGCTGTACCCCAAACCGGACTTCTTGTCGCCCTGGCCGGCGATCCGGAAACTGGCTTTCCTACCGGCAGGAAATTTGTGGCCGAATTTGTAAAATTTTTTCCTACCGGTAGGAAAAACGCAAAGAATTCACTTGACAAGTAGCCTGGGCTCTGTACTAGCCTGAAAGTATGGATGCCAAGCGTGTGGTGACCATGTTACACCATTATTCTGGACGGTTGTGGAAGGATCCCACCGGCGGGCACGGTTGGAGCGATCCGATTATGTTGATGAAAACACAATGATATACTTGAATGATCGGGCAATAAGCCCGAGAATGCTTGGCTTCAACAAATTGAAAACAAGCAAGTTAGAATGAGGGGAAAGAGGCGGCGCGGACGGAAAAAGATGTTAAAAATGAAGGATGATCCGGATATGTCTATGAAAACACAGGGTCGATCGACATAATGTCATGCGTGAAAATGCATTTTTCACAGCGATTTCGGGCCACTTTTTGCGATAATCTGCCACTTCTTGCTTAGTGTCTCCGCCTTCCTTATTCTGGGAAGTCCGGGCAATCTCCGGATGGAGTTCCCATGGGCTTTCGCGAAGCACTCCTGCATCCAGCCGTTCCGGTGACATTGTTTGAGGTGGTCCCACCCGCGGCGGCCAAACCCGAAGCCGTGGAAGCCTCGCTGCACGAGCTGCGCCAGTTGCGCGGGCGCGTGGACGCCATCAACATCCCCGAAATACACGACGAGGACCGTCCGGGGGAGCGCACCAGCAAATTCATCGAGCGCGTCGAACCCCGCCTGCTCGGCTCGCGGATCAAACGCGAGCTGGGAATTGACGTGGTCATCAATCGCGTCACCGTACACGATGCGGAACCGGAGCGATGGTTCCGCGAAACCAGCGGAACGTGGGACATCGGCAACTGGATTCTGGTAGGAGGCGAATCGAAGGAGGTTCGCTACCCCGGTCCCAACCCCAATGAGGCGGCCCGCCGGGTCAAGTCACTGGGCCTGCCGGTGTCACTCGGCGGAATCACCATTCCCAGCCGGGTGAACGAGCCGGATCGAATTCGCAAGAAGCACGCCCAGGGGCTGGAGTTTTTCACCTCGCAGGTCATGTTTGACTCGAACGACCTGGTGTGGTTGATCCAACGCCTCAACGGAGTCGAGGCTCGCATCTTCATCAGCTTTGCGCCGGTCAGCCATCGCCGGGACCTGGATTTCCTACGCTGGTTGGGGGTTGACGTCCCGCGGGACCTCGACCGCTTCCTGGTGGGGTCCGAACACGGTGAAACCGCTCCGGCCGAGACCTGCCTGGAGCGATCCATCAATCTCGCTCAGCGAATTCTCATGGACGTGTTTGACAACCTTCCTCCCGATCCGCCTCCCATCGGTCTGAACATCGAACACATCACCCGCCGGAACTTTGGCCCGTCACTCACCATGCTCGACCGGCTGGGGAACCTTTACGCCAGCCTGGTGGCAGCGCGCTCGGCGGGAGGGTAGGATTGTGGACAGCACTCCCTCCCCGGCTAAATCCGATGCTCAGAACCGCCAGGCGAAGCTGGTGGAGGTCGCCGTGATGGCGGCGATGCGCAATACGCTCACCTATCTGGTGCCTGATTCCCTCGCCGTGCAGCCGGGACAGCGCGTGCAGGTTCCTCTCGCCACGCGAAAAGCCACGGGCATCGTTTTGCGGGAGGGCAGCGTCCTCCCCCCGGGCATTCAGGCCCGTCCCATTCTTCGCGTGCTGGATGCGGAGCCGGTGCTCACGCCGGAGTTGCTGGAACTGGGATCCTGGATTGCCGACTACTACATCGCGCCCCTGGGCGAGGTCTTTCGGGCCATGCTGCCCCTGCGCTCCGCCATCTGGCGCTCACGCGTGGTTCGCTTAAGCGAATCAGGCCGCAGCAAACTCAGTGAGGAGATGCAATCGGCTGTACCGCCAGTCTTAAACCCGGCAGATGCCGACGTAGCGCCGGGCTTTAGCCCGCCAGTTGCTGATGTAGCGCCGGGCTTTAGCCCGGCACGTGCCGCCCGAAAGTGCGGCGCCACGACGCAGGAGATCACCGCCCTGCTTACCTACCTTGCTACGCGCGGTAGCGTTTCGATGCAGGTGCTCCGGCAGAAATTCCCTGGCGCATTTCTCCAGGCGCTGAAGAAGAAATGGCTTGTGGTGGATGAGGTCGAACGGGAGCGGACGGCGCGCGAGATTTACGCCGTACGACTTTCCGGCCCGCTACCGGAGAAAGCGCCGCGCCTTTCGCCCGTCGCCCAGCGCATCATCGCAGCGCTGCAAATGCAAGGCCCCGCAGGCGACCACCGCGAGGTTCTCCGCGCCGCTCGCGCCAATCTCGCCGCACTCAAAAAGCTGAGCGCCGCAGGGCTGATCGATCTTGAAGCTGGAAAGACCGAACACAGCTCGTCCCCCCAAGCCGATGCCCCCCGGGCTGAATCCGATTCTTCCTTGGTTCTGACACCAGCGCAAAAAGTGGCACTCGATGATCTCGGCCGCCAACTCGAGTCCGGACAATTCCAGACGGTGGTTCTGCATGGAGTGACCGGCAGCGGCAAGACGGAGATTTACCTCCGGTTGATTGCCCGTTGCCTCGAATTTGGCCGCACGGCACTGATGCTGGTTCCTGAAATTGCCCTCACGCCCTCCGCGCAGGCACTGTTTCTGGCCCGGTTTGGCTCAAAGATCGCCCTTCTTCACAGTGCATTGTCGGAAAACGAGCGCCATGAAGAATGGTGGCGAATCCGCCGCGGCGAGGCGCGGGTGGTGCTGGGGACCCGCTCGGCGGTTTTCGCTCCCCTCTCGAAATTGGGAGTGGTGATCGTCGACGAGGAACACGACACCAGCTACAAGCAGGAGGAAACCCCGCGTTACCACGGGCGCGACGTGGCCGTGGTGCGCGCGCGGCTGGCCGGTGCGCTGGCCGTGCTGGGGTCCGCAACTCCTTCTCTTGAGTCCTACTGGAACGCGCGCGAGGGCAAATACCGGCTGGCGACCATTCCCGACCGGGTAGAAGGGCGGAAGCTGGCGGAGGTGGAAATCGTCGACATGCGCCAGGAGTTTCGGGAAACCCACACGCAGATTCCCGTCTCCCGCCGCCTGCGCCAGGAGATCGAGGCCCAGATCGCCAGCCGGCAGCAGACCATGATCCTCCTGAACCGGAGGGGGTATTCCTGGTTTCTGCTGTGCCGCAGTTGCGGCCAGGCGCAACGCTGCGAGAACTGTTCCATCTCACTTACGTATCATCGCCGCGAGCATCGCCTGATTTGTCATTACTGTGGATATTCTGCCCCGGTGCCAGCGCGTTGCCCGAACTGCGACAGCCAGCACCTCTACTACGTGGGCGAGGGGACGGAGAAGGTGGAGAAGAAATTCGCGGAGCTCTTTCCGGACGCCCGGGTGGCGCGGCTGGACCGGGACGTGGCGCGCCGGCACGGGCAGTTCCAGCACATCCTGGACGAGTTCCGGCGCGGCAAGCTTGACATCCTGGTCGGCACCCAGATGATTGCCAAGGGGCATGATTTTCCCGGGGTGACCCTGGTGGGAGTGGTTTCCGCGGATATCGGTCTGGGGTTGCCGGATTTTCGGTCCGCCGAGCGAACCTTTCAATTGCTCACCCAGGCGGCGGGGCGCGCGGGGCGCGGCGAGACTCCCGGGCGAGTGCTGGTGCAGACTTTTTACCCCGACCACTACGCCATTCGCATGGCGGCGGAACAAAACTATGAAGCATTCTTCCACAAGGAGATGCGCTTTCGCCGCATGATGCACTACCCGCCTTTGACCGCCTTGGCCAACGTGGTCGCCCAGGGATCCAAGCTCGAACAGGCTGCGGAGGTGGCGAGACAAGTGGGCGACTTCCTGATCCCGCTGGAGGCGCGCACTACGGGATTGAAGATTCTTGGCCCCACCCCCGCGCCGCTGGCGAAGCTGGAGGGCCGCTACCGTATCCAGTTTTTGCTGAAGTGCACATCGCGGGCCCGCCTCAATACCATTCTGAGACGTTTGGCCGATCGCGCTGACGAGCAGGGCATCCCACCACGCTCCCTGATGATTGACATGGACCCGGTGAACATCATGTAGAAGCCAGGAGTCAGGAGCCAGAATGGAGTGGTCTTTCTCCTGACTCCTGGCTTCTTCCTCTCATTGCATTCTGAATGGGGCAGGAAGAAAGGTGAGGGCAAAGATCAAGGCTGCCACGACTGCGAGTATCATCCGTTTTCGACCCAGCGGTTCAACCGGTTCGATGACTCTGGGGT
>DATJVT010000130.1:0-14118 GCA_035501695.1 Terriglobia bacterium
AGAGTCTGTTTCCATGCCAGCGCGTTCATTGTAGCATGGTGGTCATTCCGGATGGGTCGACTCATTGCTCCAACAGGATAAGGACCCTGATGCCCTACCTACTCCTCTGACACCTTCAGGACCGCCAGGAACGCTTCCTGGGGAATATCGACGCGCCCCACGCGCTTCATGCGCTTCTTCCCCTCTTTCTGTTTTTCCAGCAGCTTGCGTTTACGCGTGATGTCGCCGCCGTAGCACTTGGCCAGGACATTCTTGCGAATGGCTGCCACGTTTTCCCGGGCAATGACGCGCGAGCCGATGGAGGCTTGCAGGGCAACCTCAAACATCTGGCGGGGAATCAGCTTGCGCATGCGGGTGCAGAGCGCCCGCCCCCGCGCGAAGGCGGCATCACGGTGGCAGATGAAACTGAGCGCGTCCACGGGCTCGCCGGCAACCAGAAAGTCCACCTTCACCAGGTCGGAGACCCAGTAGCCGGCGAAGTGATAATCGAGGGAGGCATATCCGCGCGACACGGACTTGAGCCGGTCATAGAAGTCGAGCACGATCTCATTCAAGGGTAGCTCGTAAGTCAGCAGGACGCGCTTGCCGGAGACATACTCGAAGCCCTTCTGCACCCCGCGCTTTTCCTCGAGCAGCGCCAGGATTCCGCCCAGGTACTCATCCTGTGTAAAGATCTGGGCGCGGATGATGGGTTCCTCCACTTTCTCGATATCGCCCGCGGCGGGAAACTTGGTGGGGGTGTGGACTTCCAGGACCTCTCCCACCTTGGTGGTGATCCGGTAGCGGACGCTGGGCGCGGTGGTAATGAGGTCGATGTCGAATTCCCGTTCCAGCCGTTCCTGCACGATCTCCATGTGCAGCAAGCCCAGGAAGCCGCAGCGGAATCCGAAACCGAGGGCCTCGGAATTCTCCGGTTCGTAGACGAGCGAAGCGTCATTCAGGCGGAGCTTTTCAATGGCGTCGCGAAGATTCTCGTAGCCGCTGGAATCAACCGGGTAGAGCCCGGCGAAGACCATCGATTTGATCTCTTCGAATCCCGGCAGGGGGCCGGACGCCGGGCGCGCGTCGTCAGTAATGGTATCGCCGATGCGCGACTCCGAGATGCGCTTGATGTTGGCGATGACGAACCCCACTTCGCCGGCCGCCAGTTGATCCACGCGAACCGGTTTGGGGGTAAGCACTCCCAGCTCTTCGACGTTGTACAGTTGGTTATTCGACCAGAGCTTGATGCGCATTCCGGTGTTCAGAGCACCTTGGACAACGCGCGCGAGAACCACCACTCCCCGGTAGGGATCGAACCAGGAATCGAAGATCAGGGCCTGGAGGGGCGCGTCCGGAGACCCCGCGGGTGGAGGAATGCGCGCCACGATCGCTTCCAGCACCTCATCTACCCCGGAACCTGCCTTGGCGCTGATGAGCAGCGCTTCCGAGGGGTCGAGAACCAGGGCATGTTCGATCTGTTGCTTGGTGGCCTCGATATCGGCACCGGGAAGGTCGATCTTGTTGATGACCGGCACAATGGCCAGGTGATTGTTCATGGCCAGCTGCGCGTTGGCCAGCGTCTGAGCTTCCACCCCTTGCGAGGCATCGATCACCAGGACGGCTCCTTCGCAGGCGGAAAGGCTGCGGGAGACTTCGTAGGAGAAATCCACGTGCCCCGGAGTGTCGATGATATTGAGCTGGTATTCGTTGCCATCGCGCGCCGAATAGTGCAACCGGACGGCGTGCGCCTTGATGGTGATGCCTCGCTCTCGTTCCAAGTCCATCGAGTCCAAAACCTGCTCCGACATTTCCCGCTTAGAGAGCGCCCCCGTAAGTTCCAACAGGCGGTCCGCCAGCGTGGACTTGCCGTGATCGATGTGGGCGACAATCGAGAAGTTGCGAATTGAGCGAGCGTCCGTCATGAAACCTTCGACTTGCCGGTTCCGCGCCGTATGCGAACCAAGGAGTGATTCACCGCGTGGTGCGAGTGGGGGGAGCAGGCCCTTGCCAACCGCGAGACGGTTTTCTAACCCTTTGAAAATCTAACAAAAGGGAGCTATCCTGTCAAACCGGGAGTCGGTGGGGGAGTGTCCTGATTGGGATGTCATGCCGCCCTTGAGGGAGGTACTGCCCCCGAAAGTGGGACACGCCCGTCATTAGAAAGTTCTGCCGAGGGCCGCCTGCCCTCGCACGAGTCCATGACAGACCTCGACAAGCTCTACGAAAAGGCCGACAAGTATCTCCAGCGGCAAAAGTTCGAAGCCGCAGTCGAGACCTATCAGGAAATCCTCCGTTATGACCCCAACGACGAGGAAGCCCTCGTCAACCTGGGGGATCTCAGCCTCAAGTTGAATCGCAGCGCCGATGCGTTGCGCTACCAGGTTCAGCTCGTCGATTACTATGGCAAGCGTAATGACAATCCCAAGGCGATCGCCGCCTGCCGAAAAGTGTTGAAGCTCGCGCCTCAGGATGCCGCCACGGTGATGAAGCTGGCAACCCTGCTGGAAAAGAGCCAGAAGACCGCCGAGGCCCTTGAGGTCTATCGCCAAGGCTTGGAACTCTACCGCCGTGCCGGCGCGGATAAGCTGGCGCTTGACTGCGTGACTCACATTGTCAAACTGTCCCCCGACAGAATGGAGGACCAGTTGGAGTTCGCCGAACTGGCCAGCCGTGCCCATCAGTCCAAGGTTGCGGTGCCGGCATTCCTGCGGGCGGCGCAACTCGCCCGGCTCGCCGGGGACGAAAGCCGCTGGGAAACCCTCGTGGATCGGGCACACGCCCTGGACCCCGCCGATGAAGCCGCCTCCATCGCCGCCACCGAACTCAACTTGAAACGCGGCAATACTGCCGAAGCCACCAAGCTGATTGAGCCGGTGCTGGCCAAGCGAGCCGAGGACCTGCAAGTGGTGGAGTTCGCCTGCAGGGCTTTCCTTGGGGTCGGGTACTTCGTCCAGGCGCAACCGCTCTGCTGGAAGCTCTATCGCGCCAACCCCGCGCGGGCGGACCTGATCCTCCGGCTCATGGAAGGTCTGATCCAGAAGGGGGCGCTCCAGCCTGTACTCGCGTCGATCGACGAGCTCAAAGAGCGCCTTTTCCGGCAAGGGAAGCGAAATGAGTTCCTCGGGATCATGGAGAAAGTGTACGAGGCAGACGAATCCAACCTGGAAGTTCTGGAGAGCCTCGCCAATTTGTACAACGACCTGAACAAAGAGGATGGACTGCGCCGTTCCCTTTCCCGCCTCTTCAGCCTCCACCTGGCCGGGGAGAATTACACGAAGGCGGCCGATACGCTGGAGCGCATCGTTGACGTTGATCCGTATGGCGAGGGCCACAACGACCGACTGGTGAATCTGGAAGGGCATATCGACTCGGTCTGGTACAACAATATCCAGCAACGGCTGCATCCTCCATCGTCCGCGCAGACCTCTCCGGCCGCGAAGGCGGCGGCCGCTGCCGCGGAGAGAGAAGAGTCCCTGGAAGACCTCCTGGTGGAAGGGGAGATGTACCATCAGTACCAACTCTCCGCCAAACTGGCGGAGACGCTGGCGAAGATCGACCGGATGTTCCCCGGGACAGACGAGAAGAACCAAAGGCTCCGTGAGCTCTACGACGCCGCGGGTTACACTCCCAAGTTCAAGGCTCCGGTTGCCGCCGATGCTGCTTCCCGGGCGGGGAGTGATTCCCCCGGTGCCCAACCTCTCGAAGACCTTCGCAAGATCTCTGAGATCACTGCCAACATCTATCGGGAAGCAACTCCGCAAGGCGTGCTCCAGGTCGCCGTCAAAGAGATTGGACGGGCGCTGAACGCCAGCCGCTGTTGGGGGGCGATGGGGACTCCGGACCGGCCTCCCGTGCTCACGGCGGAATACTGTTCGCCCTTGGCGTCGCCCTCCGACCCCGCGGCGGCACTCAAGGTCTTTGGCTTCCTGATGGGACAAGCGACCTCCAACCCCGAAGGGTGGTCCCTCCCGAGCGCCGGTCAGGCTCCGTTGCTCCTGCCGGTCAGCGCCGAGATTCGGAAGCTGGGAATTTGTTCCCTCCAGGCGTTGCCCCTGATGGACAAGGATGCCGCCGCCGGGTTGCTGGTTCTGGAACAATGCGAAAGCCCGCGCACCTGGTCCCCCGGTGAAAGCCTGCTGCTCAAGTCCACCGCCACCCAGATGGTGATTGCAATCAACAATACCAGGCTGCGGCGGATGGTACGTTCGCTGTCCGGTACGGATCCGGAGACCGGTCTGCTTCCCCGCAGCGCATATCTGGACTGCTTACTTGCCGAGGCCCAGCGCTCGAAGGACCAATCGCAGGCACTCTCCGTGTGCGTGCTGGAGCCCGATAACCCACAGGCTTTGATGAAATCGCTGGGGGAGGCCGGAGTGCAGCGGTTCATCCTGCAAGTGGGGAAAACTCTCACTCCCGCCCTGCGCCAGAACGACATTTCGATTCGTTACAGCCCCCTGTCCGTAGTCGTGGTGCTTCCCGATACCCCCCTGCCGCAGGCCGGGCTGACGGTGGAGAAGGCGCGCCGCGCACTGTCGCAAGTCAGGGTAAACGGCAAGGAGATCGCCAACTTCTGCGCGGCGATTTGTGACGTTCCCCTGGGACCCAACTTCGATGCCGTCGACAGCGTGACCGAGGTGATCAACCGGCTGGAAGCCTCGCTGGACCGCGCGCACAAGGAAGGCGGTAAGCGCATCCTGATCTCCAAGTTTACCGGCTGAGCTTGTCCAAGAGGGCTTAACCACCCGGACATCCGAGCGCCAAGGAAGTCACGAGCATGATCTACGAAACGCTGCTCTGCGAAAAGCGCAATGCCATTGCGTTTGTCACGATCCACCGCCCGGAGAAGCTCAACGCCTTGAACCGCGCGGTGATGGAGGAGTTGTTCGATTGCTTTCAAGACCTCCAGAAGGACGATGTGGTCCGGGTGGTGATTCTCACCGGAAGCGGTGAGAAGGCCTTTGCGGCGGGGGCGGACATCGGTGAATTGGCTCTGCGAACTCCCGTCGAGGGGAAGGAGACATCCCGGTTCGGCCAGCGGGCGCTCGATTTGATTGAGAACCTGGGCAAACCTGTGATCGCGGCGATCAATGGCTTTGCCCTGGGGGGAGGCTGTGAATTGGCCATGGCCTGCACGCTCCGCATCGCCGCTGAAACCGCCCGCCTGGGACAGCCGGAGGTCAAGCTGGGGCTCATCCCCGGCTACGGCGGATCGCAGCGCCTGCCGCGGCTGGTGGGCAAGTGCCGGGCGCTCGAGCTGATCTTGACGGGAGAGCCCATCACGGCGCCGGAGGCCCATCGCGCCGGCCTGGTGAACCAGGTTGTGCCGGCGGCGGAATTGCTTCCGGCCGCGGAGAAACTGGCGCAAAAGATTATTGCCAATGCCCCGCTGGCCATCAAGTTCGCGCTGGAAGCCGTGAACCATGGAATGGAGATGACGGCGGCCGAAGGGCAATTCCTGGAGGCAACGCTCTTCGGCCTGTGCTGCTCGACTGCCGACATGAAGGAAGGAACTGGAGCGTTTCTCGAAAAGCGACCTGCCCGATTTACGGGGCGCTAGCCCTTGTCCCTTGTCATTTGTCCTTCGTCCTATGTCCCTTGCCCGCCACCTATCTCAGGTTATTGGGATTCCAAGATAGCCTGCGTACCTGTTAGAATCGGCGTTCAGCGTCAGCTTGCTGAAGCGTTGATCTGCCGGGCCGGAACCAAGGACCAGGAACAAGGGACTAAGGACGATGCCGTCACGTAGAAAGTCTCGCGAATACGCCATGCAAATGCTCTACCAGTGGGATCTGGGGGGCAACACGCCCGAGCAAGTTGCCGCTTCCTTCTTCGCTGAGCGCCCGGCGGTACACGAGGTGGAGACCTTCGCCCGGCAGCTCTTTCGCGGCGCCGTTGACGACATCGCGAAGCTCGACCCCATGATTCGCGGCCACGCGGAGAACTGGCGCCTGGAGCGCATGGCGGCCGTCGATCGCAACATCCTGCGTCTGGCTGTTTATGAATTAGTTAACCTTCCCGAGACCCCGCCCCGCGCCGTGATCGACGAGGCGCTGGAAATCGCCCGCCGCTTCTCCGGCGAGGGGTCCGTCGAGTTCGTCAATGGGATTCTCGACTCCGTTCTCAAGGCACTTCCCGCCCGTAAAACCGGGATATAATACTAATCGGCGTATGAAGCACGGGAGGTCCTGGAGCCAACGTATATACCGCGGTCTTTGAGCGCGGTGGAGAATGGTTCATTGCTTACTGTCCTGCGATTCCCGGCGCCAATGGACAAGGCAAAACCAAGGACGAAGCCCGGGCCAGTCTGCGCGAAGTCATCTTGCTGATTCTCGAAGACCGCCGGCAAGACGCCCTGCCTACTGCCTACCGCCTTCCTCCTCATCCGGCACACCGATCTTGCCCAGGCGGTAGCGGAGGGCGTTGCGCGACAATCCCAGCAGGCGGGCGGCCTGGCTTTTGTTCCCGTTGGCGCGGCGCAGGGCTTCGCGGATAATCTCATCCTCGAACTGTTCCAGCGTCATACCGGCGGGCGGAAAGGGGGCCGAACCGTTCGCGGCCACGGCGGCGGGACCCGGGCGCGCCACGTCCAGGCGGATGTCCGCCACGTCGATGACGGTGGCGGAAGTCAAGGCCACGGCGCGCTCAATGATGTTCTCAAGTTCCCGCACGTTGCCGGGCCAGTGGAAGTCCGTCAGGATCCGCAGCGCCGCAGGAGTAATGCCGTTCAAAGGCTTGCCGGACTCCTGGGCGAAGCGGGCGATGAAGTAGTCGACCAGGTAGGGAATCTCCTCCTTGCGCTCGCGCAAAGGCGGGATGCTGATGGGCACCACGTTCAAACGGTAGTAGAGATCCTGCCGGAAGGTCCCTTGCTCCAGCGCCGCACGGAGGTCCTGATTGGTGGCGGCCAGCACGCGCACATCCACCTTGAGGGTCTTGGTTCCTCCCAGCCGCTCGAACTGGCGGTCCTGCAGGACGTGCAATAGTTTGACCTGGATCGAGCCGGGCACGTCCCCGATCTCATCGAGGAAGATGGTGCCCTTGTCCGCCAGTTCGAACCTCCCGGGCTTGGTGTTGTGGGCGCCGGTAAAGGCCCCCTTTTCGTAACCGAAGAGTTCGCTTTCCAGCAGGTTTTCCGGGATGGCGGTGCAATTGACCTTGACGAAAGGTTCCGCCGCGCGGCGCGAGTGCTCGTGGATGGCGCGCGCGATCAGGTCCTTGCCCACCCCGCTTTCACCGCCCAGCAGGACGGTGGAGTTGGTGGGGGCCACACGCTCGACGGTGGCCAGCACCTCCTGCATCTTGGGGCTGTAGGCAACGATGTTGCGAAACTGATAGCGCTGGCCCAGCGCCTCGCGCAGCGACCGGTTCTCCTCGCGCAGGCGATGGACGTCCAGTTCCTTGCGCAGGATGAGCTTGATTTCCTCCATGCCGAAGGGCTTAAGCACGTAGTCGCTGGCTCCCGCCTTCATGGCCTCGACGGCCGTTTCGACCGTGCCGTAGGCGGTCATCACCACCACCGGGAGCGCGGCATTGGCGCGCTTGACCGCATGCAGAAACTCCAGGCCGTTCATCCCGGGCAGCTTGAGGTCGGTAACCACCAGGTCGATCGATTCCTGGCGCAGAGTGTTCAGGCCGGCTTCGGCATCGCCCGCGGTGAGGATGGTGTAACCATCCTCCGCCAGGTTCAGTTCCAGCAGGCGCCGCATTTTGGCTTCGTCTTCGACGATGAGCAGGGTGGGCATGGGTGAGAACCGGAGGACAGTTTTCAGACCTCAGTTATTAGTTGTCAGTAGGAGCGACGAGCGTATGGGCCACCAATCGCCGATAACTCTCGAATACGGATAACTGACAACTGATAACTGAAAACTATGACATTTCTCCCGCGTATATCTTCATGATCGTGTCCAGAAACTTCAGCGCGTGTTCCCGGGGCCGCTGGAAGGAATTCCGGCCGATAATCGAGCCGAAGCCGCCGCCGTCGCGGATGGCGCGGGCTTCGTCGAACACTGCCTCGTCGTCGTCCTTCTTGGGCCCGCCGGAAAAGATGAGGATGCGATGGCCGTCGAAGGCGGCCTGCACCACGTGCCGGACGCGCTCCGCCAGGGTGGCACGGGGCACGTTGGCTTTTTCATAGGCCTTCCTGGCCTCAGGTTGCTCGAGGAACTCGGTGGGCAGTTTCACCTTGATCACATGCGCGCCCAGTTCGGCGGCGATGTGGGCGGCGTAGGCGCACACGTCCAACGCTGTCTCGCCCTGCTTGGAGAGGTCGGAACCGCGCGGGTACGACCAAACTACCACGGCCAGCCCGCAGGCCTTGGCTTCTTCCGCCGCCTCGCGCAGTTGTTCGTACATGGTCTGGGCGTGGGCGGAGCCCGGATAGAGGGTGAACCCGATGGCCACGCACCCCAGGCGCAGCGCGTCCGCCACGCTGGCGGTCACGGCGGGAATGGGGTCCTTTTCATCGTGCAGGAGGTCGTGATTGTTCATCTTCAGGATCAGGGGGATTTCACCCGCGTGCCGCGCCGCCGCGGACTCAATAAAGCCCAGGGGAGCGGCGTAGGCGTTGCACCCCGCCGCCAGCGCCAGTTCAAAGTGATAGTTGGGATCGTAGGCGGGCGGGTTGACCGCAAAACTCCGCGCCGGCCCGTGCTCAAAGCCCTGATCCACGGGTAGAATAACGAACTTCCCCGTCCCTCCCAACCGGCCTGCGTTCAGCAGTCGAGCCAGGTTGGTTTTGACACCTGGATTGTCGCTTTCGTACCAGCTCAGAATCTCGCGCACCCGGCTGGTGTTTCCGCTTGCGTGCTTACCCAGGGGCCCGACAACTGTCCCTGTAGCCATAAAATGCTCCCTTCAGATTAAATTGCGAACGCCAATGCCCAACGTTCAATTATGGGTTCCGGGCAGGGGGCGCGCAAGGAGAAACTTTCACACCTTAAATCGCCGAATTAGGTCGAAAAAGGGCCATCAATCGGAAGGCATTTTGTCATCCGCCCCTTTGTTTTCATACACATTTCCGGAGCAACCTCCATTTTTAACATCTTTTTTTGTCAATGCTCCATTTCGCACCTTGATCAGGACATTGGTGAGCCGGTATAACTGTCGGAGGCTGGATTCCTCCATTCTTTGCATTAGCAGGCTGCTTTCCTCGCGGGGGGCCATCATCGCGGCCATGTTCTCTGGTGAACGGGTCTTATTTGATTCGGCCATCACCAATTCCAGGGTCCTTCCATAATGAATCATTGCCTCAAGCACCTCGTCATCAAGCGCTTTGCGAGCCGATTCCCTTTCTCGCTCCCCGGCTGAGACAGAGTTGGGTTCGACGCCGGAGTTCTCGCCTGCCGACCTCGGTACCTTCGCCGCTGCCTTGGCGTACGAACGGAGCAGAGGGAAGAGTTTTTGGATTTCGTCGGAAGGGGTATCCCCGAAGCCAGACTCAAAGGATTGAATGTCCGACGCCGAGGGGGTGAAATCGGGGCTCTTTAGCTCCTTGCCCAGAGCGGCCAGGCGCTCATAGGTTTCTTGGCATCGCACGAGTCTTGGGCCGAGCACCAGGTCTTCCAATCTCGTCCCCTTCTGCACGCGTTTGGCGGCCAAGCCGTCTTGGATGCGTTCGGCACGCCGCATCCGCCACAGGGCGCGCCCGATCCGAGCGACCAACTCGCGTTCCAGTCCCTCGGTCAAATTGTCTTCGAGGGAATTCATGAGCCGGGCGTACTCGCGCGGGTCTTCCCCTAAGGCGATCAACACTTGTTTCTGCGCCTTGGAATACAAGCCGTGCCGCAGGTTGGCCGCAGCCGCGCGCGCCCTGCCTTCGGGCGTCACGGCGCCCCGCGATTTAGGGCCGTTCGACCGATGCGCGGCCAAGTTCTTCTCCGTCATCTTCCGTTTTGGCGTTAAAGACATGGATGCCTCCAAAGCTCAGAGGTTGGTTGAGAGGGTGGTGAGTCGGTAGTGGCCATCCGGCGTTCAGCCGTTGGCGATCCGCTTTCGGTCCAATGCCGGGTTCCCGCCCCCTGACCCCGAGCTTCCGGCACCTCGCGATGGTGCGCGATTTCACCTCGACACCATCCTCCCCTCCCTCTTCCCGCACCTCGGCGGCCATAGGCTAGAGACGCGCGGGCGGATTTTCCGCCGGCCGGCGAATTATCGTGGCCGCTTGCGTCGAATTTCCTACCGGCAGGAAAGGCCGTTCTGGGGTCGTCGTTCTTTGGGCTACCCTAATTCAAAATTCAAGATTCAAAATGGAAAACGAAAATACAAAACCCAGAGTCCAAGATCGAAGATCGACAATCGAAAACCCAAAATCCCGGCAAAAGATCGAAAATCGAAAATCCAAAATCCAAAATTCCCACACTCCCTTTGGCCTTTAAGGGCCGGCAAAGGTATAATCTCCCCCCTAATACTTTGAGAGGAGCTCTGTTCATGTCCAAAGACGCTGAGATCAATCGCCGCGATTTCATGAAAACGACGGCGCGCACCGGGGCCGGCCTGGCGGCGCTGGGGGGGATCAGCTTTTTCGCGAAACCGGAGAGGGTTTTCGGGGCCAACGACCGGGTGCGCATTGCCGTGGTCGGACTGCACGGCCAGGGGTGGTCGCACGTCCACGAATACTCCGAGATGCCGGACGTTGAAATCGCCGCGGTCTGCGACGTAGACGAAAACGTCATGAGCGGGCGAGTGGACCAGATGGTCAACCAGATGAAATTGAAGAAGCCCGCCACCTTTGTCGACTTGCGGAAGCTCCTGGAGGACAAGTCCATCGATGCGATTTCCATTGCCACGCCCAACCACTGGCACTCCCTGCAAGCGATCTGGGGCTGCCAGGCGGGCAAGGACGTGTACGTCGAGAAACCCATGTGCCACAATGCCTGGGAAGGCCGCCAATTGGTGCGCGCCGCCCAGAAGTACAACCGCATCGTGCAGCACGGCACTAACAGCCGCTCCGGCGCAGCCATCATCGAGGGCGTGCAGAAGATGAACGACGGATTGATCGGCGAGGTTTACCTGTCGCGCGGACTTTGCTACAAGTGGCGCAAATCGATCGGCCACGCCGCGGAGGAACCCGTGCCCGCCGGCTTCAACTTCGACCTCTGGACCGGCCCTGCGCCCATGAAGCCCTTTACGAAGAATCGCTATCACTACAACTGGCACTGGGTCTGGGACACGGGGAACGGCGACTTCGGCAACCAGGGCATCCACGAGCTCGACGTGGCGCGCTGGGGACTGGGAGTCAAATACCCCAACCGCGTCGCGGCCATCGGCGCGCACGTGATGTTTGACGACGACCAGACCACCCCCAACGTGCTCAACGTCGCCTACGAGTTCGACATGCCGGACGGCAGGAAGCGGTTGCTGGAATTTGAAGTCCGCCACTGGATGACCAACCACGAGGCGGACATCGGCCTGCCCGCCTTCGGCGGAGGCGAAGTCCCCGCCGCGCTCGGCAACGCCGCCGAGGCGAAAGGAAAAAGGAAGGGCCCGCAGAACACCGTCGGCAACATCTTTTACGGCTCCAAGGGCTACCTGGCCATGAACGGGTACGACAGCTACAAGACGTGGATGGGCGAGGAGCAGGAACCCGGGATCCACGCCGCCGCCGGGGGCAACAATTGGGCCAACTTCATCGCCTGCGTGCGCAGCCGTAAGAAGGAAGACCTGAAGGCTCCCATCGAGGAAGGCCTGATCTCCTGCACGCTGCTGCACCTTGGCAATGCCTCGTATCGGGTGGGCCGCGCCTTGCAATACGATCCGGAGCGAATGGAAATTATCGGCGACGAAGAAGCTACCCGCCTGATGCGCGACGGCGACCGCGGCTACCGCCCGCCTTACGTCGTGCCGGAAGAGGTGTAGGCTTTGAAAGCTCTAGTTCTCGAACAACCGGGCCGGTTCGCACGGGCCGACACCGCGGCGCCGGGGCCGCCCGGCCCGGGTGAAGTACTGGTCAAGGTCCTGACCGTCGGGATCTGCGGCACCGATCTCCACGCCTTCGAAGGCACGCAACCGTTTTTTGCCTACCCACGGATTCTCGGGCATGAACTCGGGGTGGAGGTGGCGGCGACCGGCGAGGGCGTCAGCGGCCTACGGCCGGGCGACCGCTGCGCGGTGAACCCTTACATGACGTGCGGAAAGTGCGCGGCGTGCGTGCGCGGCCGGTCGAACTGCTGCGCCCAGATGCGCGTGATCGGGGTCCACTCCGATGGCGGCATGCGCGACCGCATCCTGCTGCCGGCGAGTCAGGTGTATCCGTGCCGCAAGCTGCCGCCGGAGCAAATTCCCCTGGTGGAAACCCTGGCCGTGGGTTGCCATGCCGTAGGGCGCGCGGCTCCGCAACCGGGCGAGCGGACCATCGTCCTGGGCGCCGGCCCCATTGGGCTTTCGGTGCTGGAATTCCTTCGCCTGACCGGTGCCGACTTGGCGGTGGTGGAGAGGATGCCGGAGCGCCTTGCTTTCGCGGCCCAGCGCTTTGGCTTGAAGCGTCACTACCCCTCTCACGACGAAGCCAGGCAGGAAGAACCATCCATGCTGGTGTTCGACTGCACCGGCGACCGCGGCTCCATGGAGCAATCCCTGAACCTGCTCCAGCAGGGCGGCAAGTTGATCTTTGTGGGACTGATCAACGATCATGTCTCCTTATTCGACCCGGATCTCCACCGGCGCGAGGCCACCATTCTGTCCAGCCGCAACAGCGTCCCGGCCGAGCACCATCGTGTGCTCGAAGCCATGGAAAGTGGACAGGTCGATGTGAGCGGCTGGCCCACCGAGTTCGCCTCCCCCGGCATCATGCCCCAACGCTTTCCCGCCTGGCTGCACCGCGAAGCCGGGGTGGTCAAGGTGGTCGTGAATTGGAGAACTTGACATCCGCCTCTCCTCGCCTTACTCTTAGGTTCGCAGGGCTAATCGATATCCGTTCAGCATAGTTTCTAAACTTCTATTTTCCCGGAGGCCGGGATGAATCTCCTTAAAATTGCGAGTGTTCCTCCTGCGGTGGTCGCTCCCCACGCCACAGTTCTGGAAGCGGTGGAAGTGATGGCGGAGCATGGTGTGGGCGCGGTGGCGGTGATCGATGACGGCCAGTTAATCGGAATCTTTACGGAGCGCGACGTGATGCTGCGCGTTGTCCTGCGTCACCGTCACCCCAGGGACACGCGTGTAGGTGACGTCATGACATCTCCGGCGGAGACGATCACAGAGCAGACCTCCGAAGAAGACGCGCTGGTGCACATGGTGGAGCGACACGTGCGCCATCTGCCGATCGTCAGGGCCAGCGGCCAGCTCGCCGGCATGCTCTCCATCCGGAACCTGTTGGAGCGACGAGTGGACGAACTGGCGCGCGAACTCCATTCCCTGGATCAATATCTTTCCAATGATGGCCCCGGGGGATAAGCGGGGGTGGAGTTGATCAATCCCCCGCGGCTTGGGGACTGATTTGTCCGGCAGCTGCCGGAGGGGGGCTTGCGCGCCTGGCTCGAACGCTCCCCAATACGACCAGCAGATTGGTAAAGAGGATTGTGGCAAAGGCCACATCGCGCAAGAACCCAAACTCGGTCCCCTGCGCTTCAATCACCTGGATGGCCAGCACGGCGGTAATCAGTCCGCGGGGAAGCAGTAGAACCATCAATTCCTTTTCCTGCGATGAGATTTCCTTCCACGTCCAACTACTGAGATTCACGGCCAGCCAGCGTGCCGCCAGGATGGCTCCCATGAACCCCAAAATGGGAATGGCGTACAACCCGAGTCCCGAGAATTGCACCACGGCGCCGATCATCACGAAGAAGAAGGTTCGGATCAGGAAAGCCAGTTCCGAGTGAAAGCTGAGAATCTGGCTATGAGAGCCCTGGTCCGGCAGATCGATGCCCATTTCGTCGAATCTGAGGTGCTCTTTCATCTTGGGCAGGTTGGCGAGCACCAGACCGAAGACCAGCACGGCGAACAACCCGCTGGCATTGACGGCCGATGTGGCTGCGTACAGAAGCAGCACGGCGGCGAAGGTCAAGGTCTGCCAGAAGCGCTGATCGGAAAGGAGCGGCATCAGGCGGGACCACAGCACTCCGGCCACCACTCCAAATATCAGGGAAACCCCGATATCAAAGAAAAAGCCTCCCACCAGGCCCTTGAACATTGAACCCTGCGAAT
>DATJVT010000131.1:0-4534 GCA_035501695.1 Terriglobia bacterium
GTGGCATTGCGCCCCACAACGAGCTCAGAAAGCCCCGGCTGGAACATGCGGCCCTGGACGATTCTGACGTTCCGGCGTATGGAAAGCGCGTTGGGAGAGACTCCACGGACTTGCACATTGGCGTCTGTGCCGGTGGACCGCAAGGGGAAGGGCGCTACTACGACCACTTCGGACGTCACCAGCGGCGCACCGTTCACCCGCGCCACTCCCGGAGCATCCTGTAGGATCTTGACCGTGTCCAGCGTGACGCCACTCATGATTTCGGCCGTGGCGCCAGACCGCAACACGATGGCATTGTCATAGGACCCGGACGAAACCAGGGTGGCGCGGAACCCGCGGGCCAGGGAGAGCATGGCGACAAACACGCCCACCGTCCCGGCGATCCCGAGCACGGCTACGATGGCCGAAGTCCAGCGGGCCTTTACACTGCGGAGGTTGTAAATTACAGGAATAGCCATGATGAAATACTAGTGGCTGGTGGATAGTGGCAAGTGGTTGGTGAATACCTTCTAGCCACCAACCACTCTCCACTAGCAACTGCCTTTCTCTGGCCACTGCCTTTCTCAGATTCTCCTGAAAGCGTCCACCACCCTTAGCCGCATGGCGCCGATTCCCGGCAGGATGCCGCTGCATGCGCCCACGATCAGCGCGAAACCAAGGCCTGCCAGCAGCACGGATTTGGTCAGAATCAGGTTTGGCAACATGCCGTTCAGTGCCGTAGCGAGGACGGGAACCGCCAGAATGGCCAGCCCCAGGCCCAGGATTCCTCCGAACAACGCGATGGCAAGCGCCTCGGCCAGAACGAAGCCAAGCACCGAGCCATCCTTGAAGCCGATGGCCTTCAGCACCGCCAGCTCACCCGTACGCTCGCGCACCGAAATCGCCATGGTGTTTCCGGTGACCAGGAGCAAGGTAAAGAACACGACGCTCCCGATCGACACAATGAGGAGTTCGATGTTGCCGAACTGCTTCACCCAGCTTGCCGCGAAGGCGGATTCGGTCTGGGTTTTGGTCTCGTAGGGAGAATTTGCAAACTCATCGTCGATGGCTTTGGCGATACGCACGGCGTCATCGGGCGAATCGAGTTTGACGGTATACCATCCCACCTGTCCTTTGTAGCGCTCCGGAACGCGCTCTTCAAAGTAGTCCCACTGAAACCAGAACTGCGTCTCATCGTCCTGCCTGGTCTTGCCGTGATAGATGCCGTCGAGGTTGAATTCCCAGGCGTCATTGGGGCCCGCGATGGTCGACTTGATGGGGATGCGGTCCCCGATCTTCCAGCCAAAGCGCTTGGCGGTGGCGGCGCCCGCGATGGCGCCCTGGCGATCCTTCAAAAAGGCGTTCCACTGGTCGTCGGGAACGATCAACTCGGAGAAAACCTTGCGCTGGTTTTCCGGGTCAATCGCAAACTGCGGGAAAAAGTTCTTCTCTTCCTGGTAGACCCCGCCGAACCAGTTGTCGTGGGTCACGCTTTGGACGCCCGGGATACGCAGAATCTTGTCGCGGTAAGAAAGGGGTATGGTCTGGATGATGGACACGCGATTGATGCTGACCAGCCGGTTGGCGCTGGCCACGGCCCCCCCGCGATTGAAGGCGTCTCTCACCACGGCCAGGAAGGCAAAGAGAAACAGCGCCACCGCGAAGGAGCCCAGGGTGAGAAAGAGACGCACCTTCTTGCGAAAAAGGTTTGACAGGATCAGCGCCCGGTATTTCATGCCACCCCCCCTGCCAGCACGCCGCCGCGAGACTTGGCCTCCACCAGGACCCCTTTCTCCAGGTGAAGCACCATGTGGGCGCGGGCGGCCACCACCGGGTCGTGCGTGACCATCAGAACCGTCTTGCCGTGTTTGCTCACCAGTTCCTCGATAAGCTCCATGATCTCGTCCGCGCTCTTGCGGTCCAGATCACCGGTGGGCTCGTCGCAGAGCAGGAAAGCCGGGTCGGAAACAATTGCGCGGGCAATGGCAACGCGCTGCTCCTGTCCGCCGGAAAGCTGCCGGGGATAATGGCGGACGCGGTCGTGCAACCCCACGATGGCCAGGGCCGTCTCCACGTGCTCGCGGCGTTGGGACCGGGAGAGCTTGGTGAGCAGGAGAGGAAGTTCGACGTTTTGAAATGCCGTCAACACCGGCACGAGGTTGTACATCTGAAAGACGAACCCGACGTGACGGGCGCGCCATGCCGTGAGCTTGCCGGACGACATGTGGGTGATCTCGTCCCCCGCCACGGAAACTGTCCCGGAGGTGGGCACGTCGAGGCCGCCTAGAAGATTGAGGAGCGTGGTCTTTCCCGAGCCGCTCGGACCCATGAACGCCACGAAGTCGCCCTTATCCACGTCCAGATTCAGGCCTTGCAGAACCTGGATCTGCTCGCCACCGCGGCGGTAGGTTTTGTTAAGGCCGCGGACCTGGATGAGGGCCGAAGAAACGCCGCTGGTGTTGACGGTGACCATTTTTGCTCCTCTATTTCAAAGGGCAAGTCAAAAGGCATAGCTGCTAACCGCGGTCAGAGGGGCGCCGACCACGGCCACCAGCATTACCACTTTTGCCTTTTGCCTTTTGACTTGCTCTTCGTCTTTGCTTACTGCCTACTGGCCTCTTCATAGGCCCGCGTGGCGACCTTCTGGCTGTCTTGCAAGTTGGGGGGACCGTTCACTACCAATTCGTCCCCGGGATTCACCCCGGCCATGACTTCGACGTCAGTGGCGACCCCGCGCCCCAAGCTGACGGCGCGGCGTTCCAGTTTCCCATCGCGCACCGTGAAGACATAGGAGGCGTCACCCTGCCCATGCACGGCACTCTTGGGGATGAGGGCCTTGGCCGCAGGCGCATGGTCCTTGCTTTTGGCCTTCTTGCGGGCAGGGTCCTCACTCAGGAAGGCCACCTTCACGCCCATGTCCGGCAGAATCCTGGGGTCGAGCCGGTCGAAGGAAATCCGAACCTTCACGGTGGCCTTCTGGCGATCGGCAGTGGGGATAATGGTGCGCACGTGGGAGGGAATCTGCCAGTCGGGATAGGCGTCAAGGGTGGACGTGACCTTCTGCCCAGGCTGCACTCGGGCGATATAGGCCTCGTTCACGTCCACTTCGATTTCATTCGAATTCATATCCACCAGGGTGGCAATGCCGGTACGGGTGAAACCTCCACCCGCGGAAAGGGGCGAGACCATTTCACCCACCTGGGCGTCCTTGGAGACGATAATGCCGTTGAAGGGCGCGCGTATTACACAGTTGTCAACATTCTGTTGCGCCTCCTCGATGCGGGTGCCGGAGGCCTCAACCTGCTCCTTGGCCAGCGCAATCTTGGCTTGCAGGCTGTCCACGTTGGTGCGGGCAATGTCCAGGGTATCCTGGCTTTGAATTTGTGCCGCGTGCAGCTCCTGGGTGCGCCGAAGGGCGATCTCCGCATACCTTAGTTGCACTTCGTAGTCGGCAATAACGGCCTGCGCGGCTTTGCGGTCGGCCACCGCCGCATCCAGGGCGCGCTTGGCATCGGAATTGTCGAGTGTGGCGAGGAGTTGGCCTTCCGTGACGTTCATGCCTTCGTCAAACAAGACGCTGGTGACGCGGCCGGTAATCTTGGCAGCCACCGTGGCCCGCCGCCGGGGGGTCACGTAGCCGCTGGCGTTGAGCAGGGTCTCGGCCTCCAGGGTGTTTGCCGGCCGCGCCGCGGCGATCTCCACCACCGGCTCCCGCGAGCGCAGGGCGAAAAGGGCCCCAGTGAGCAAGACCAGCACGCCCAGCGAAGCCGAAAGAATCCGCAGGATCTTTCCTCCCGAACCGCCCGACCGGTGGGCGTCATCAATTTTCAGCGAAGATAAATTGGCGACTGGCATATAGATTCGATGCCCCCCATACCCTGCGTGTTACAAGAATACCCCGCCCTGAGTGGTGAAGTTACCCGGCCGCTTCTGCCTTCCAGGCTACTTCGCTGCTATCCTTGGATTGACCTATGGCGCGGATCCCGGCCAGACAGAAGTCCGCGACAAACTCCGCCATCCTATCAATACGCTCTGGGGTGAACTGGAGTTCCGGAAACATGCGTTCAGCCACCGGGCGCGTGGATCGATACCAAATGCAAAGGCCTTGGATGGCCCCAGCGCTCTGCATGACCCGAGAGTCGTCGGGCGGCAAACCGGCCATCTCACTGACCAGCTTGCTGAGTCGCTCACCGGCAGGTTTAATGCCCTTCTCAATGATCAAGTCCAAGGCCGGAGACGGTTCTGTGGTTTCGCGTGCGATGAGCTTCTCCAACCAGGACGTTTCTTCCGGGTCATGGTCCAGCAGTTGGTGCATAAAGCCGTGGATGTAGGCGCGTATTTGCTCTTCAGCCGATTCTCCAGTTGCATTCGGGAACGCCTTGGCTTTGGCTTGGTTCATCCCCTCCGCGACAGAAGCGATTAACTCACGATAAAGGCCGAGCTTGTCACCGAAGTGATAATTGACAGATGCCACATTCGAATCCGCCTCCCTGCATATATCACGGACACTCACATGATCAAAACCATGCTCGGCAAACAGTCGCGCCGCAGCCTT
>DATJVT010000132.1:0-6080 GCA_035501695.1 Terriglobia bacterium
CACTGATGGGGAGGCAGCCGGCGGATCGGGACAGGGAGAGCAAGGTAGCAGACTCTCGCCATCACGCCCACACGGCCCGGATGGCCATGGCAACGTGGCACGGGCCTCCTGCCCGTGAAGGAGACACGGCCCGGAAGGCCGTTCCACAATTACCGGAAGCGAGCTTCCGGCTGCAAAAAGCGGCAGGTGCGCGGCCGCACTCCAGAGCTTCGCAACGACGCGTTACACCACCCTCTCGTTTCGACACGAGCCGGACCTTTTGTCCGTCTGGCCGGCGATCCGAAAACAGGCTTTCCTACCGGTAGGAAATTTGCGGCTTGATTTGTAAAATCTTTTCCTACCGGTAGGAAAAATCGACAGAATTCGCTTGACAAGTATCCTGGGCTCTGTACTAGCCTGAGCTTATGTGCATCGTGCAATGGGCAAGTCGCAAGAGGGAAAGGTCCGCTCTTGCCCAAAGTAAGTCGGGGCGCAAGCGCTCGACCGCCAGCTCCGGGGAAAGGGTGTGTCCATACGTGGCGCGATCCGAATATGTTGATGAAAAGACAATGGGATACGGGAAAAGTCGGGCAATAAGTCCGAGGGTGCAAGGCTTCAAGCTATTGAAAAAAAGACATTTAGTTGGAAGGTGGAAAAGGAGGCCGCGCACAAAAAAGATGTTAAAAATGGAGGATGAACCGACTATCTTCATGAAAACACAGCCCCAGGCGACAAAATGTGCATCGAAAACCCCGGCTTTTTCGACGAAAATCAGCGATTTTCGTCGTGATTTGGGGGCGAAGTAGCAGCGATCTCTAATGGAAGTGGTATTACAATGTATTTCTCTGGGACCCATCGGGATCCAATTTGCTTGCCTGAGGAGGTAAGAGCCTAGTGTCCACGTTCAGCGAAGTCTTTCAAGTATCGAGCGCCCGCATTGAATCACTGGCGGCATTGCCCGAACCCGCTCGGTCTCTCGCAGCCATTTGCGAAGTTGCAGAAAGAACCCCCGGGCTCCACGTGGAAGACGCGGCTTCGCTGATTGCCTGGGGACGCGACGTCGAGCGGCGGGAGCAGATCCATGCAGCGGCGCGGCGGATTCGCAACCAGGTGGCTTTGCACACGGTGGAGTTTGTCATCCCCGTTTACCTCACCAGCTTCTGCGAAAATGAGTGCCTTTACTGCGGGTATCGCGAAAGCAACGCGCTGGCCGAGCGTGTGCGGTTGAGCCTGGAGGAATTCAACCGTGAACTCGACCTGATTCTTTCCTGGGGCCACCGGCAGATTGAACTGGTGCTCTCGGAAGACCCCGAATTTGGCCCCGAGGTGGTGGCCCGTTATGTGGAGATGACGCGCCGCAAGCTCGATCGGGTGGGCGGCGGCGTGGTGGGTCTTTGCTCGCCGGTGTATGAGAGTGCCGACTACGTGCGGCTGAGACAGGCGGGCCTGGAATGGGTGGTGGAGTGGCAGGAAACCTATCACCAGCCGCACTTCGACCGCTGGCACGTCACGGGTTCGCCCAAGCGGGACTTCGAGCATCGTTTGGATTTATGGGACCGCGTCATCGGTGCGGGCATCAAGAAGATCGCTCTCGGAGCGCTCTTGGGTCTATACGACTGGCGCTTCGACGCCCTGGCCACCATCGAGCAATGCAACTACCTGCGCCGCACTTACGGTCTGGAGCCGCACGCCATCGGCATTCCGCGCCTCAAGCCGGCGCGCGGGGTGCTGGCATCGCAGAAGGCCTCGCGCTTCACTGTCTCCGACGATGATTACCGTTTCATCCTGAGCCTCTATCATCTTGCCTTCCCGCGCTCACGGTTGTTCTTCAACACCCGCGAGAATTACGAAATGAACATCTCCATGGTGGCGGCGGGCGATCTCTTTACCGTGGACTGCGACACCTTTCCGGGCGGCTACCTTCGCGCCAACACCCCGGGGCAGTTTTCCACGCATGGATTCCCTTCGCGGCGGGAGGTGGCCGAAACGATTGCGGCGCGCGGTCTCAAGGTGTTGTATCTGGAAGCGGAAACACCGCCGCCGGCGCCCGAACCCCCTTCTAAAGCAATCTCGCCGGACGTGGCGAAATGGCGGGAAGAGCACGCGAAAATCCGCGCCGCCTTGCAGGATTGGCAGGCCATCCTGGCGGGATTGGTCATGCATCCCGGAGAAGACATCACGGAGCGGCAAGCGGCCCTCGCCGCCCTGCGTATGACTCTCTACTTTTTCAAGACCTTTGCCATGGACCATTGCCGCCGCGAAGAGAATGGATTTCTACACAACCTGGCGGCCGGGCCGGACGCGCCGGCGAAACTCCAGGCATTCCGCGCCGCCCATGAACGCCTGGGGATCGACCTGGACAAGTTTGAGAGGCAGATGGCCTCTTACCAGTTATCGGGCGATCCCAGCGTGCTGCTCACCATCGGCGAACGCGCCGTCCGAGAGTTCGGCGAACACCTTGGGGCGGAGGAGCAGTTCGTATTATAGAACCTTCGCATGGCGGCAGTGGGCTCGACCCGGACTGAGCAAGCGAGTGAAGGACGCCGCGTGCTGCAGGTTAGGGAGCACGCCTAAGGCAAGCGCGTCATTCTCAAAGCGATGTCTGTGTAGTAGCGCGGGGTCTGAAGGACTAAATCGTCGCCCTGGCAATCCCGCGAGCCCGATTCCATCACCGCGCCCGTGGCCGGGTTGATCCAGTCGATCTTATAGGTTCCATGCGGGACATAGAGGTGCACCGTGTCGGTGAACCAATTCCGATCGACGTTGAAGCGGTTGGCGGTCGCGCCCTGCGGCCAAGCTTCCCATTTTCTTGTTCCATGAAAGAAGTAAAGCGCGTATTGCTTTCCGGGTTCCGCAATCCCTCTGGCGATTGCCGTGGAGTCGGTCCTCTGAAATCCCGTAAACTTCGTCATCCTGACAAAATCGAGGCTCCGCATGAAGTCCGCCAACACCCGTTTTTGCGGCAGAATCTCCTTCTCCGTGCTGGTCCCCTGGGCGGATGGATTGAAGGTGGAGAACTCACTGTTCAAATGGATCAGTCCGGCAAGCCCACCGACCATGCCATACCACCCTTCGGCGCGGGTCTCTTCCACCGGGTGGGCGTACTCGAAGGGGTAGTAAACGGTTTCGACATCGATGATGGGCTTGTCATCATTGTAGTCGCTGTCCAAGGTTTGTTCCATGGGCGAAATGTATTCCGTAGGCAGCCAGGAAATGCGGCGATCCTTGGTAAAATCGGGCGTGGCGCTGTGGGCGGTTTCGCCATACAAATGCCGGTAATGATCCACGCTGATCAGGGCATCCAGCAGGGCGCTATTCCAGGGCCAGGAATTCTGGTGGTGCATCTCGGGTTCATCGGAGATGTCGAAAATGACATTGTCAAACTCTGCCAGCTCGGAGGCGACTTTCTTGACGTACTGGATCTGCGCTTCCACCAGGGCTTTGTCGGCAAGGGTGGTGAACTGGTCGAACTCGCATGTCCCTACTCCCTGTATGTTATTGGTGTGGTACAAGGGCTGCACCGCCCAGCGGTCGTCATACATGCCATTGAAGAAGGCGATTTCCACAATAATGTCCCGAAGGGACGCCTGGTGGACGTAGTCTTTAAGCCGTTTGAAATACTCATCGTCCCACGCGTCCAGATCGTATTTGTATTCGCCCAGGTTGGGGTTCGCTCCGGGGACCGTGGATCTTTTCCAGGGCAGAAGATAACGGCCGGGGGCTGGCCCCACGGGATTGCCTTTCACATACTGGTCTTTCATCTCCACATAACCGCCTGGGTAGATGCGCGTGAGATTCATTCCGTACTCGTGCAGGCGGTCGAGAAAGGGAACATAATCAAAGTCCCGGTTGATCACGGCGCCGTAGTGTTCATCCGTAGTGATCAGCACCAGCGGTTTTCCCCTGTAGGCAAAATAGTGCGGGTTATCCGGGTGCTTGCGAATTGGACCCGCATCATAATTGCCTCGGTCTGCTTGCTGGCGGGGAACGCCGCCCGGTTCGCTGCCGGCGCGTGTTTCCGGGACGGCGCTGTGCCGAATCTTCAAGCCGGCCTGCGCCCGGCGCGTTGCGCTTTCGGACTTCCGCGCGTCCCCCGGCCGTGCCTGTCCAGTCCCGCCGGTCACGACCGCCAGCACGAGACACAGCCCGGCCATTTTCCCCACCGACCGGCGAGGACTCAGCGTGAACCCTTGACACTTCCTCATGGCAGCCTCCGCTCCGTTGCTTCCCCATCGTTCAGGTCCTTCTTACGGGAGCGGTATTCTATCCGGGTATCACGGGGATTTCCAGCTACCCGCAGCAGGCGCTTTGGAGTGCGGCAGTTCGCTGCCGCTTTCACAGCCGGAAGCTCGCTTCCGGTGTTGGACTCGGGCCAGCCTGCAACGACTGCCCAGGAGGGGGGCAACCTTTCGGGTTAGCTATGGCCGATTCTCTGGCGGGGGAACCTCAGCGATCTCTGTGTAGTAGTCCTCGGAGAGCTTGCGTCCCTGCGGGTTCAGCAATCGGAAGCGTCCCAGCCCCCGCTTTTGAAGCCAGTACTTCAGCGAGAGCACTAGAACCTGCAACCCGTATCGCAAGCTGCGTGAAAAAGTAAGCGAGGACGCCTCGGGAAAGTAGTGAGCCGGGCAGGAAATTTCCCCAAGGCGGTAACCGAGATGAATAGCTTGAGCCAGGACCTCATTGTCAAAAATAAAGTCGTCGGAATTCTCTTCCAAGGGAAGGTTGGTCAGAACCTCTCGCGCATAAGCGCGGTACCCCGTGTGATACTCCGATATCTTGTAGTCAAAGAGGATGTTCTGAACGAAGGTCAAAAAACGATTGGAAATGTATTTGTACAGCGGCATCCCTCTGCGCAGAGCCCCGGCGCCCAAAATCCGCGATCCCAGCACAAGGTCATATTCGCCATAGGCGATCATGCTGGCCAGGGCCGCGACCAGCCGGGGGGAGTACTGGTAGTCGGGGTGCAGCATCACAACGATGTCGGCCCCCCGGCGCAGAGCCTCACGATAGCAGGTCTTCTGATTCCGTCCGTACCCCAAATTGTGATGGTGGACAAAGGTGGTCAGGTGTAACTCTCGCGCCAACTCTACAGTGGCGTCGGTGCTGTGGTCATCCACCAACAGAACCTCGTCCACGATCTCCCGCGGCAGTTCCGCGCAGGTCTGCCGCAGAGTGCGGGCGGCATTAAAAGCGGGCATGACAACAAAAACCCTTTTGCCGTTCAACAAGGCACGAGCTCCATGAATTCCTGGGATCTTTCCCCTCGTCCCTATTCTCAATTTAGCAGGAATTCCGACCCTTGAACTGACTCAAACTGATGGGGAGGGGCCTGGTTCCGGAATGACCCTGCCGGCGGTCGTACCGAATAAGCGTTAACCTAAGAACGCCATTCAAATCGTTTGCGCTCGCGCGGGGTCGCGGCGAGAAGCTTGCTGATTACCGGCCATTGATCGATCGCTATAGCCAGCCTTTGCGGTAGGAGCAGTGCCTGCCCACTTGACGATACATGAAATCAATTTCCCGCCATCGGCTGCGCCGGGGCTGCCACGGGGTAGCCCCAGGGGAAAAACGAAGCCGCCATGTCCACCATGCGCCCCGCAATCCAACCGCCTTGCGAATCTTCAATCCAGGACGAAAACTCTGCCGGCGAGTGGCCTTTTAGGGTTCGCATCTGAGCCGCCAAATCGATCCGCCCATGATGGTCATCAAACAAAGGCAGGGCCATCCGGTTGAGGCGGACGATGACGTCTCCGCCACCCGCGAGCACATGGGCCACGCCGGGGGGCGCCGCATAGACACGGTCGCCCAGCAGGATATCGCCCTTCCAGTTCTCAAACTCCTCGTTCTTAAAGAAGGTTCTCATGGGCGAAGTGATTTCGCCGTCGCCCAAGAAACGCAATCGTTAGGTTAACGCTGATTCGGTCGTCCCGGGGGCTATCGTAACCTGGCAATCGTGGCGCCCCAACCGCCGGCTTCGGGGGGCCCATCGGAAAAGGCGATAACGAATGGTGTCCGGCCCAGTACCGCGCGTACGATCTCTCTTTGCACGCCGATGCCGCGTCCATGAATAATGCGCACGGACTTCAGTCCCAGGCGGTATG
>DATJVT010000133.1:0-26372 GCA_035501695.1 Terriglobia bacterium
CCAATTGAGGCGCAGCGTCACCCGCACTTGCACGATCGCGCGAACCAAGAAGCCGCCTGGCAGGCCGTCGTCAAGGTCTCCGGCGTCGACTTGTCTTACCCAGCACCGTTGGGCGCGTTGTCCTGAAGGAGCGCCGGTCGCCGTGGAGTGCTTCGTCGGGGATAAAGCCTTTTGGACGTCTTCGGGCGCGCCCTTCGATATTAGTTACCATCACGTACGAAATTACTTGCAATGCCGCTGTGATTATCGTACTCTAAGGTACGTGGGTGGCGCATACATCGCAGTGTATGTATGCGTCCCGATCCTTCGCGCCGCGAACCGGAAACGGTTTCCTCAGCGTCCACGATCCATTGCCAGGATGGAGCTGTCGTCGCGGTAGTAAAATCTCCAACTTGACCAGGGCCAGTCGCCGGGGTGGGCCACCAACCCGCGCACCACCGGATTGTTGTGGATGTAGTAAACCGGGCACGATATTTCCGGTTTCGGCCACCGTCCTTGAGCCCCAAGGGGGCGATCTAACAAAGCCCAGGCCAACGGCCTGGGTCAGCGGTACCCCAACTGACACCCGAGCCCTGAAGGGGCGGGACAATCGTTTTCAATCCCACACGTACCGCTCGTCGAAGGCCATTCCATGCGCGTGTAAGAGCTTCCGGAATTCGTCCTGAAAGCTGGCCACGCGGTGATGGATTTCTTGTTGCGCGATGTATTCCACAACTTCTTCCACATCCGCCGCGCTCACCGAAAACGCGCCGTAGCCGCTCTGCCAATGGAAATTCGCCAAGCAGCGCCCTTGCGTCTTGAGCCATTTCGAAGAACTGGTCTTCACCTCCTCCACGATTTTTGCCAGCGCCAGGTTCTTCGACAATCGAAACAGCGCATGAACGTGGTCGCCCATGCCTCCGACTTTCAGCGCCGGGGAGTCCTGGTTATTGAGAACCGCCGCCAGATAGGCATGGAGGTCTTCTCGCACCGGCAACAATAACGTCGGCTCGCGATGTTTGGTGCTGAAGATCATGTGAGCGTAGAGTTGCGAAAGCGATTGCGGCATGGAGGACACCTATCTCGCCCTTTCAGGGCTATCGGTAGAATTGGGGGATAATCTTAACTTAACCCAGGCCTTCAGCCCATAAGCGTTAACCTACGGACTAATCCCTCATCGTTATGGCTCTCTCCCGCGAAGCGGGAGACCTTGAATAGCCGTGGGTGAAACCCACGGAATCGGAAGGGAGAAGAGATCCGGCCCTGGAGGGGCCGACTTTAAGCACGGTCAACCCTTCCAGGGTTGGAGGAACAAAAAAACCGCTATCCGCAGGTTAAAACCTGCGGCTATTCACGGTAGGCCCTCTTCGGGGCCGACCTTTTCGCCTTAGGTTAACGCCTATGGGCCGCTGGCCTGGGCTTCGTTATTTCGCCCCTTTGGGGCTGAGCAGGTAGCGCGGACCGCCGACGCTGCGGTCCGCGTCTCTTACGCTCGTGCCACGGTCACCTTGCCGAACAACAATAACCACCGAGGTTTCGACTGAAGTGCCGCGCACCACAGCGGCGGTGATCCGCGCTACGGGCTTTTGGCACCAGGGATACGACAGATTCTGGCGCAGGTTGCGGAGGATGAAGTTCGCCGTGCGCTCCGAAAGCTTCTGCATGATTTGGGAGGGGTTGGCCGCCGGGCTCGGCCCGATGAGTAGGTGGCAGTGCTCGGGCATCAGCATATACGCGAAGATTTTGAAACCCAGTTCCGTGCGGAGATCGTCGAGGGTTTGGACGAATTTGCGCTTGAAGCGGTCGGAGTCAAAAATGCGCGCCCGCCGATAAATGTTTTCGGTCAGGTAGTGGTAGTGACCCTCCCCGTAGAAGTGCCTCAGACGCGGCATCGGCGCAGTTTAGCGCAAGGGGAAAGTGCCGCATACATAAAAATCGATGTATGCGCCACCCGGGTTTTCGGATGTGGGACTCGACGGCTCGCGGGTGTATCGTCGGCCACCCGGAAGTAAACGGGGCGGTCAGTTGAGGATAAGTAGCCTTCACGCGGAACTGTCATCGCAAAATATAGAAACTCCAGGGCACGGCCATCCTGGCCGTGCAGGAACGCGGGCGCAAGCGCCCGCCGCATGCCCTTGCCATGGTCGTTCCGGCCATACCCCTTCACGGGCAGGATGCCCGTGCCACTCCCCCTGCAGCGCTTTCCTGCCTTATTTCGGACAATCGGGGGCTTGCTAGGGTGCATTTAAGGCATGTATGATTTCAGGGTCTTCACCCGGAATTGCAGACCGGATGGAAGCAGGGCTTTAGCAAACTGACAACCAGGAGAAAAACATGCGATCCATTATGATGGGCTTGCTTCTTTTTCTTTGCGCATCAACTGCTTGGGCCCAGGATTGGGCGCGCGAGCGGGTGGAAAAATCCCCCCGGCATCGCGAGTGGGTCACGGTGAAGCACGATGGCCGCGCCGTGGAGACTTTCGTCGTCTACCCCGAGTCCAAGGACAAGACTCCCGTGGTCCTGATCATTCACGAGATCTTCGGGATGACCGACTGGGTGCAGGACCTGGCCGACCAGGTAGCTGAAGCCGGCTACATCGCGGTAGCTCCGGACCTCCTCTCCGGCATGGGTCCCAATGGCGGCCGAAGCAGCGCCTTTCCCCCGGGGCAAGGCATGAGCAGCCCGGCGGTGGAAGCGGTAAGCCACCTGAATCCCGACCAGGTCACCGCCGATCTCACTGCCGTCGCGGACTACGCCGGCAAGATTCCCGCCTCCAACGGAAAGCTTTTTGTCACCGGCTACTGCTGGGGCGGGGGGCAGAGCTTTCGCTTTGCCACGCATCGCACCGGCCTTGCCGCTGCCTTTGTTTTCTATGGGCCGCCGCCCCCCAAGGAAGCCATGGCGAATATCACCGCCCCCGTCTACGGCTTCTATGCGGGCAACGACGCGCGCATTGACGCCACTCTTCCCGACACGCGCGAGCAGATGAAGGCGGCAGGGAAGACTTTTGACCCCGTCACCTACGAGGGCGCCGGCCACGGCTTCATGCGCGCCGGGGAGGCTCCCGATGCGAGCGACGCGAATCGCCGGGCTCGCGACGAAGCCTGGGCCCGGTGGAAGAAGATTCTCGGCGGAGGACAATAAGTTTTACAAAAGGGGCGGCCGGTGGGGGGCAGCGGCAGGGTTTCAGTTGGGACCTGCCGGGGGATGCAAGTGCGCGACTTCGGGCAGGCTGACGATTTGCGAAGGCGCCACCAAGGCAATGTCCGCCCGGTCGAGTTCCGGGAGGAATTTGGCCAGCGCGGCAATGGTGCTGGGGTGCGGATGGCCGATCGCCAGCGCCACGCCCTCCTGTTCCACGGCCTGACGGAACTTTTGCAATTGCCCCAGCGTGTAAGGAACCGACTCTGTGTTGTCCAGGAACACGGCGCGGTAGAACGCCGGCAAACCCTGGCGGCGCGCCGCGTCCAGCGCCACACTGGCCCCCGTGGTACGGCTGTCGATGAAATAGAGCCGATGGTCCGCCAGAACCCTCATGACGCTGGCCATCAGGACCGGGTCCATGGTGGCACGCGATCCCATGTGGTTGTTCACGCCCGCCGCGTAGGGGGCGGTTGCCAGGTCTTTCAGCACTACCTTGTGGACTTCCTCCGCGCTCATGCCCACCAGAATGGCCCCTTCACCGGGCGACTCGTGCGAGGCGGCCTGCGGTTCCATGGGTAGGTGCAACATGACCTCCAGCCCGTTACGGTGCGCTTCCTGCGCGGTCATCTGGGTGTAGCGCAGGTAGGGCAGCACCGAAAAGGTGAGGGGATATCCGAGTGCCAGCAGCTTGTGCGCCACCTCCATATCCCGTCCCATGTCGTCGATTACGATTGCGGCACGCAAAAGCCGGGGTACTTCCCGCAGGTCGATCTGGATAATTCGCTGCCCGCCCTGCGTGACCTTCAGGGAAGTCGCCCGATGTTCGCTTCCTGCACTCGCTACTGATGTCCCTAAGGTCAGTTTCTTGCTCTCTGACTCCTGCCGTACCGCCGCCAGGACAGCACGATAGGCCGCAGGAGTGGCAAGCACCTGGAGCGAGGTATCAGGCCTTTGCCCATGGTTCAGCTTGTTCGGATTCCTGATCCAGACCTGGGCGCCTCCGGCATCGACGACGACGTTCTTGAATCGCGCCGCCAGTTCGCGGCGGTTGGATTCGCGCCGCGGTTGTGGTTGAGACCGATTGCAGGCGCCGGCCGCCAGGACCAGGATTAGAAGGGACAATCCCCGCAGAATGTGGGGCAAGGGAGAATGGAAACTCGAGCATCGAAACGCGCCTCGGCTCGGAAGAGTATCCCCTGTCGAGTTTCGAACTTCCAGTTTCGAGTTTCGCCTCTGAGGTATGACAGTAATCAAGCGGCCTTGGCCGGTGCAGCAGGTTGGCTGAGAATCTCAATGGCCTTGTTTAGTTGCAGGTCGTCCTTGCCGCCGAATTGTTCCGGTCCTTCGGGCTGGTTCTCTTCATCCGCGCTTTCATTTTCGCCGGCCGGGGCCTGAACCACGCTGGGAGTTACCCCGTTTTCGCTGATGGCTTTGCCATCTGACCCGTAATACTTGGCCACGGCAAGCAGCAGGGCGGAGCCATCACCGACCGGGATGGGCTTCTGATACACACCCACGCCAAAACTGCGCACGCCCACTACCTCGCCGCGCTTGTTTCCCAGGGTGGCGGAGGCAACCAGTTCCGCCGGGCCGGCGGTGGACTGGTTGATGAGGACGGCCAGGGGCAACTTACAGACAGGGCCGCTGGGATGTACTTCCAAGTCCTGGCGAGGGAAGCGCTGCCCGGCGATGTAGGTCACCAGGCCCTTATCTACGAACAGACTGACGGTATCCACCGCCTCCTGCACATCGCCTCCCGCGCAGTTGCGGAGGTCCAATACAATCTTGCGGGCGCCTTGCGATTCCAGTTCCTTGATTTTGGCCGCAATTTCGCGGGCCTTCCCCTTGTTGAAGGTCGCAACGCGCATGTAGCCGGTTCCGTCCTCCACCATCTTGGAGATGACGGGAGGGTAGTTGAGAGCAGCGCGCGTGATCGTAAGGCTTTGGGGATCGGTCCGCCCGTCCCGCACCACGGTCAGCTTGATGCTGGAACCGGCCTCGCCCGCCATCAGGCGCTCAAGCTGCGTCACCGAGTACTGGCGGGATGGTACACCGTCGACTTCGTCGATCAGATCGCCGGGTTTGATGCCGGCCTTGTCCGCGGGACCGCCCGGAAGCACCGCGACGACCGTGACATATCCCAGGCGCTTGGAGAGGAAGACCCCAACATCTGCCGGCCCCGGATCGGGATGGTCCAGATAATCCTTGTACTGGGCGGGAGTCATGTAAGTGCTGTAGGGGTCCAGCGATTCCAGAAGTCCGCGAATGGCCCCGTCCGTAACCTTCTTAAGGTCGGGATCGGTTACGTATTCCTGCTTGATGCGATTCAGGACTTCGCTATAGACACCCAGGTCGCGGTAGGTCTTCTCCGAGGTCGATTCCGTCTTCCCCAGCAGTCCCCCCACAACAACGTAGGACATGAGCACAAGGGATATCGAAATCAAACTGATGCGAATGCGGTTTGTCATGCTGGGACTGCTCCTTCACCCGGGGCTTCCATGGCCCTGATTGTTAACAGTATAACACGCCCCTCCATTCGATGCACGAATGCCCCGATAGGGTGGTTGTCTCCCCGGGCCGGGCGGGCTACAATGAACACCATGGGCGATCTGGTGCAAATCGGTCTGCCAATGTCGGCTGCCCGCCGGCCAGAGTGGCTGAAGGTGCGCCTGCCCGCCGGCGATAACTATTTTGACCTGAAGCGCTTAATGCGGGGTCTGGGTCTCCATACCGTGTGCGAGAGCGCCCGTTGCCCGAATATCGGCGAGTGCTGGAAGCATCGCACGGCAACCTTCATGATCCTGGGCGAACTCTGCACGCGGCGGTGCGGCTTCTGCGCGGTGCCCAAAGGCAAACCCGCCGGCCAGGTAGACTGGGTAGAACCGGCGCGCGTGGCGGAAGCGGCTGCAGGCATGGGATTGAAATACGTGGTCGTGACATCCGTGGACCGCGACGATCTGGAAGACGGCGGCTCGACGATCTTTGCCCGCACAATTGAGGCGTTGCGCGAGCGGATTCCCGCCTGCCAGGTGGAAGTGCTGATCCCGGACTTCCGGGGGTCCGACGAAGCGCTGGAAATCGTGCTGCACGCCCGGCCCGACATCCTGAATCACAACATTGAAACCGTTCCCCGCCTCTACCCGGTGGCGCGCCGCGGATCAGGCTACGAACGCTCCCTGCGCCTGCTGCGCCGCTCGAGTGAGATTGCTCCCGGGATTCCCACCAAATCCGGCCTGATGGTGGGCCTTGGCGAGACCTTTGAGGAAACCTGCATGGTGCTGGGGGACCTGGCAACGGCGGGAGTCCAGATTGTCACCGTCGGCCAATACCTGCGACCCTCGGGCGAGCAGTTGCCCGTGGCGCGCTTCTACACCCCGGAAGAGTTCGCCTCCCTTAAACAACACGGCGAGAGCGTCGGGATCCGGCACGTCGAATCCGGCCCGCTGGTCCGCAGCTCCTACCACGCGCATGAACAGAAGCAAATGATCGGGTGACTCGCGAGGGACAAGCCTCCGAACAAGTGAACTGGCACCAGAACTCATACCCCATGCGCCTGTCGCAACCAAGGCGGGACAGAGTCGTCACCTACTTCGATGATGGCCGCATGATCCAAACGCTGCCGGATACGGCGCCATCCTTTGAGCCCTGAACGGTGATCCGCACGGCATAGCGCGCGCCAGCTTGGCGTTGACCGATTTGCAGCCAGCCGACGTTCACGCCGTTGTCCCCATCCAGAGGCCCTGGAAAACTGATTTGGCATAGCTGTTTCCCGTCTTCGAGCAGCTCGACCGATGGGATATAGGTCCACTTCTCACCCGCGTCGCGCCGAAGTTGCACTTCAACTTCCCCGGAACCTGGAAGGATTTCGGTGGCATCAAAGGTGAACTGGCGCGGAGTGCCGCCCGCCAGGTCAGAAGCCTGCCACGCGCCCAGCCTGTCGGCGTGGGCCGCGACATTGCAGTACTTGATGTTGAGTGACTGGAGCCGCACGTAGTGAGCCTGCAGCCGGGGCCTGAAATCGCTCCAGTCGCGCAGCGATTGCGCAGTCCATCCCACCTCGGCCAGAGCCAGCAGGCGGGGATAGATCTGGTAATCGATGGCGTCTTCCGTCACCGCAATGTGCGTCCACATGCTGGCCTGAACTCCCAGGATGTGCTGTGCCAAGGCGGGGGTGAATTCGGTCGCCGCCGGGTCATAGGAGTAGACTTTCTCCGTGGGCGTGGTTTGATAGGTGTAGTCAAAGTAGGTGTAGGGATTGGGCGTCATCACCACGTCGTGACCCATCTTTGCCGCCGCCAGGCCACCTTTGGTGCCGCGCCAGGACATCACCGTAGCGCCGGGTGACAGGCCGCCCTCCAGGATCTCGTCCCATCCAATTAGCCGTCGTCCCCGGGCGTCCACTAACTTCTCCATGCGCTGCACGAAATAGCTTTGCAGTCCCTCTTCATCCTTTAGCCCTTCTGCCTTGATGCGGGCCTGGCAGCGCGGGCACTTTTTCCAGGCGTCTTTGGGGACCTCGTCGCCGCCCACGTGAATGAAGGGTGAAGGGAAGAGGTCCATGACTTCCCCCAGGATGTCCTGGTACATGGCATAGACTTTGTCATTCCCCGCGCACATCGGCTGTGTCAGCTCCACGTCGCCCTCCCAGAAGGGATGTACCTCGAACTTGTGAGGATTGGGCAGGTCGCAGGCGAGTTCCGGGTAAGTGGCCAGGACTTCGGTGGAGTGGCCCGGCATTTCGATCTCGGGGACTATCGTGATGTTGCGTTGTGCGGCATACACGATGAGATCGTGCATCTCCTGCTGCGTGTAAAATCCTCCGCCCCCGCCGTAGGCCGGGGCATAGTGAGCGCCCACCGTGGTGAGTTCCGGATACTTCCTAATCTCCAACCGCCAGCCCTGATCGTCGGTCAGGTGCAGGTGAAGCGTGTTGAGCTTGTAGAGCGCCATGCGGTCAATCGTGCGGCGCAAATAAGGGATGGGAAGAAAGGTGCGGCTGCAATCCAGCATCAGGCCGCGCCAGGCATAGCGCGGCCGGTCCTGAAGGTGCACGCCGGGGATTTCGATCGGCCCCCTTACCGAAATTCCGGATTCGATCTCCGGGGGCAACATCTGGCGCAGCGTCTGGACACCGTAGAACAACCCAGCGGGTTTGGGCGCCTCGATGCGGATGTTATCCGGCGTTACGGTCAATTCATAACCCTCGGGCCCCGGCGTTTCAGATGTCTGGAGCGCCAGGACGATGGCGCCGTGATCCCCCGTGGCGTGCGGATTGAAATGCGTCTGGACAGGTTTTCCCAGCGCGTCCGAGAGCATTTTGGCAAGGTACTCGCCCACCCAGGCGGCAGTGGCATCGCCGGTCATCACGAATACCTGCGTTGTCGAGTCCAGGCGGTAGGCCGCGCCCTTCACGTCCATTTGTGCGGGCTTGGGAATGATCGCCGGGACGGCGGAGCGGCCGGCGCCAAAGACGGAACTGAAAATCAGGAGGCTTTCGGCCAACAAGAGAATAGGGACTTTTTGCGAATAGGGGTTCATTGTGGGTTACCTTGGGGCGGAGGTTTCATACAGGCAGGTTCACTGCCGCTTCAGAACGCAGTAGGGTAGCGCAAGTCACACATGATTCCCACTTCTTTGTTCCCAGTGTTTCCGGGCGCCAATCCGTGGTGAAAAACATCGCAGGTCAATTCAGGAAGTAATTGCGGTAGAGGGTATCGCGCTTGACGGGACGGAAGCCGGCGTCGCGGATCATCAGCCGAAGTTGCTCCTCGCTGGTGGTGCGGGTGACACCCGCGGCGCGGACGACATTTTCCTCGATCAGGATGGATCCCACATCATTGCCGCCGAAGCGCAGGGCGATCTGGCAGATCTTGTGACCCGGGGTGAGCCACGATGCTTGCACGTTCTCAATGTTATCGAGATAGACGCGGGCGACGGCCAATGTCTTGAGGTAATCCACCGCCGTCACTTCCTCCTTGATGAAATTGCCGAGCGAAGTGTAAGCGCGCTGAAAGAACCAGGGAATGAAGGCCGTGAAGCCGCCCGTCTCCTCCTGCAATCGGCGGACGCGCTCAAAGTGATTGACGCGATGCTCCAGTGTTTCGCCGCACCCGAACATCATAGTGGCGGTGGTCCGCATGCCCAATTGGTGTGCGGTGCGGTGCATCAGCAGCCACTCATCGGTGGTGCACTTCAGGCGCGCAATGCGGCGCCGCACTTCGTCGTCCAGAATTTCCGCCCCGCCGCCGGGAATGGAATCCAGCCCGGCGTCCATCAGGCGCACAATGGTGTCGCGCAGGGTGAGACCGGAGACTTCGGCAATATTCAGAACCTCCGGCGCGGAAAAACAGTGCAGGTGAATCTGGGGGAAGCGCCGCTTGATATTACGCATGAGGTCTTCGTAGTAATCGATCTTGAGGTCGGGGTGCAGGCCCCCTTGCATCAGCACGCCGGTACCGCCCAACGCAATTGTCTCCTCGATCTTCTGATACATCGATTCGAGCGGCTGGATATACCCTTCCGGAGATCCCACCGGGCGGTAAAAAGCGCAGAAAGAGCAGTACTCGGTGCAGATGTTCGTGTAGTTGATGTTGCGGTCGATCTGGTAGGTGACCACGTTGCCGGGGTGAAGGCGTTTGCGAACCGCGTCCGCCTCCATGCCGAGACCCAGCAAGTCATCGGAGCGCAACATGTCGAGAGCTTGTGTTTTGGTGATGCTCATGAGACAAGTCCGGGGTCCGAAGTCCGAAGTCAAAGGGCCAGCCACTGTCGACAAACGGCAATTTCGGTTCGATTCAGGCGAAAAGCAACTCTCTGCTGGCGGGAACAAGGCCCACCTCATGCGCCAGTTGGAAGAAGAGCCTGAGCCCCTTTTGATTCTCCTCATCCAGAGAATAGTCGATATTCCGGGTCAAGTAAACCGTCACGGCCTCAGGCGCCATACCGAGCCTGGGGGCGTATTCAGCGGCGATATCATCGATGTGGGCAAGGCCGAAATCGAGCGAGGCGGCGAAATCCGCAACGTGGCGGGAGAGATTAGCTTTGCCCATCCATAGCGCGAAGACGAAGGGGAGGCCGGTGAACCCTCTCCACTCGCGCGCGAGGTCGTAGATCTCCCCCGGCCCGCCGTAAGTCAGCGCGGGATCGCCGATCAGCAGCGCGGCGTCGGCGCGACTCAGCATCTCGGCCGGATCCGGCGCAGCCGGGAGGTATTCGGGGCGGCGCCCGTAGAACTTCTCCATCAGGATTCGTACCAGCGCCGCCGAGGTGCGCGAGGATTCATCCAGGGCCACGGTCCGCACCCCAGCCAGGGGCATTTTACTGAGCAGCAGCACGCTCTTGACCTCGTGCTTAGAGGCGATCGACATGCCGGGGAGAATCATCGTGTCACATAACCGTTGGTATTCAATGGAAGGAACGATGCCTACGTCCGCACGCCCCTCGGCCACCGCGTCGGCGCACCCGCTGGGGACGGTCAATTGCAAATCGAACTTGCCGCGTTGTTCGCCGTACAACATGCCCCAGATGAGGGGAACGGTATTGAGATATTTGACGACCGACAGGCGCAAAGGGGGCATAAGGAATGGGAACCAGAACTATTGATTTTAACTCAGCCTGAAGGGCTGTCAAATGTCACCCCGGATCACTTACCCGAGGGGGCTGCCTGCCGGATCGCTTCGAGCAGGGAATCATCGGCCCCCGCGCTCCGTAGATCCTCCAAGTCGGCGTGGGTAGGGGTAAATTTGATCCCGCGATCCCTGACCAGTTCTACCAGGCGCGAGGTGGGGACGCTGCCCTGAAGAAGCGAGATGATTTCGTCCTTTCCCAGGGCTCGGGGATTCACGGGAGCAGCCTTGGGCGCAAAGCGGATGACGAAATGGAGGCGGGAGGTCGCCTTCGCCGGGCTGGTGGCCACGATATCAATGGGGGTGTCGCCGGGTTTCAGGGTGATGGGATCCGACCAAAACTCGGCGGCGTTCTCGCCGCTTGGCCGCAGCGCTGCCGCTGTCCCATTGATCGTAACCGTCGGCAGACCGCCGTTGTCCATGGCCGCTCCCCGGATGGCGAGTGAGGATTCGTTGACCTCGATCGTCTGATTCTCCGATGCTCCCGACGGGGCCATGAGGACGAGCGTGGGAGGAGGGGGCAGTGCCGCCGGCTTGGGCATAACTGATTCGGTAGGTTGGACCGGCGCGGGCGGCGGGGAGACTGGCTGCTCCTGTCTGAGTTTAAGATCCGCCACAACGCTGTCAAAACTCTGGAGCGCTCGCAGGATCAGTGGCGTGTGGAGAGAATCTGTCTTGTTGATGCTGTTCAGCGAGGCATCCGGGGAATCTGCCGCGTCCCAGTGGTTGGGTGGGGAGAAGCCAACCCAGTGCCGCAGGCCACGGGCGCGGAATGCCGCTGCGTTGTATTCGGTCTTCAGGTCGAGGACTTCCGATCGGGGGATGTCGAACCCTTGATCCGGTTCCTTGGTCATGCGGGATGGCCGGACGACCGTAAACCGGACAGTCACGCGATCAATTTCAAGCCAACCGTACGATGCCCTGATCCGGGGCTTAATCAGAGTCCAGTTCAAGCTGGAATGGCTGACCGGAATCCGTATGGCGGGATTCGTATCCGCCTTGACCAGTTGCACCTCGTCGGGAAGATCTGTAGAAGGGGCGTAATTCGGCTGTACCTGCGGTACGGCCCGGGCACGCCCTTCTTGGGGAGACAGGGCCCGCGCTTCATGTTTGCCGGCGATTCCCAACCCGATTAAAAGAGCTGTTAGCAGGCAGAAGGAATTGAAATATTGGTGCCGGGCCATACGGTAGTACTCTCAATCCTTTGGCTTTTCTTCGCATCCAGCGCGATGCCCCTGGAGGGCGAGGCGTAGCGCGTGCGGCAAGCCCCACTTGGGCAATCTCACGGATGCGGGGCCGCCTGCTGGATGGCGTCAATCAGTTCGTCGGTCCCTCCCGCTTCGCGAATCACTTTCACATCGTCTGCGCTGGGTGAGAACTTAATGCCACGTTGTTTGATCACATCTGCAATGTGCGTCGGGGGAACTCCCCCCTGAAGAAGTGAAAGGATGTCCTCCTTGCCGAGAGCCTGAGGATTTACCGGCACTGCCTTGGGCTTGTAACGAACAACCAGGTCGAGCCTGGTTTCCATCTGGGCGGAGTTGGAGGCGACAACGTGAATGGGGTTATCCCCGGATTGCAACCGTATCGGCTCTGACCAGAATTCCGCTGCCTCCGAGGTCTGGGGCCGCATGCTGACAGGTGATCCGTTGATCTTCACTACCGGGATGCCGGTCCTATCCATGGCCACGCCGCGAATGGTCACGGTGGGCTCCTCCACTTCCACGGGCTGGTTTGTCCCTGCGGCGGGAGGGGAGGAGAGCACAAGGGCGGGGGGAGAAGGCGGCGGAGGTTTGGGCGTTGGCGCAGGCGCAACGGGCGGCGCGACCACCGGGGCAGGCGGCGGGGGAGGCTTCACCAGCGCCAGCACTCCCTCAAAATTCAGCAGCGTCTTATAGATCGATGACGTGCCCAAACTCTCGCGGCTGGCGGCTGCACCCATCCCGGGACCGGTGTGCACCGATCCCCAACGATCCTGAGGGAGGTAGATCAGCGTCTTAGTCTGTTTGGGTGCTTTGAAGGTCAGCCACTCGCGACCGAATCGGATATTGTTGAGTGAGTTTCTTGGCGCCTGGAAAGAGTGGCTGGACTTACTGCCAGGCTGCACTACGGTGTACCGAACGGTGCTCTCGCTGATGTCCAAAAACCCATAGGTAATACTGAAGACCGATCCTCCGGCGCTCATGATGGGAAACCGCAGGGTGGGATTCGTCTGGGCGTTCACCAACTCCGGGCGGATGATGTAGCTGAGATCAGAACCTCCGCCCCCCTTCGCGCCTTTGGTCTTTGAAGCTCCCGGTGCCGATTGGCTGAGGAACAAAATCAGAAGTACCGCCCCTGCGCGCCACACCCACCGCCACCGAGGATTAAGATTCATCGGAGACCAACCTCCACTCTGCACCGCCTCCTGCACTTGCGATCCATACACAATTACGAAAAGGCAACGGCCTAACCACCGGCTCGATTCTAATCCTCTCGCGAGTACAATTCCAGCCCCGTACGATTTGGTTCTAGATCTGCCCAGGCCTCACCTGGGACGCGCCGCCTGCTGAATGACTTGTATCAGGCTCTCATCTCCCCCGGCGGTCCGCAGGTCCTTCAGATCATCCTCCGTGGGATTGAACTTTAGACCGTTCTCCTTGATGAGTTCGGCCGCGCGCGCCGCGGAGACTCCGCCTTGCAACAGCGCGATGATTTCCGCCTTGTCCAGCGCCTTGGGGTTAACAGGGCGCGGCGGGGGGGCGTAGCGAATCGTGAAGGTAAGGCCTGTCTTCGCGTTGGCAGGGTTGGAGGCAGTGATATGGATAAGGCGCTCCCCCGGCTTCAGCAACAACGGGTCGGACCAGAACTCAACCGCATGTGCGTCCTTAGGCCGGAGGGCGGCGGGCGCACCGTCTATCGTCACCATCGGCATACCCGAGCTGTCCATGGCGACGCCGCGAATGGTAAGAGGTGACTCGATCACTTCCACTGTCCCTTTGTCGCTGGCGCCAGTTGGATACAAAACCATTACGACGGGAGGAGCGGAAGGGGGCGCCGGCTTAGGATCGGACGCCACAGGGGGTGCCACCGGAGCGGGAAGAGTTGGGGCGGCAGGCGGCTTGGCTCCATATTCCTCGGCGACGCCTTCGAAGTTCTGTAAGGCGCGCAGGATCAGCGGACTGTACACATCATCGGCTCTGATGATCTCCTTTTCATGTGACTGCCAATGGCTGGGGGCTGAGTAACTGTAGTAGTGCGTAATGTCGCGGATGTGAAACTTCACCATTTGGTTTCGGATAAACCCTTGGGAGTTGGGGAACATCTCAACATCAATAACATCCGAACGGTTGCCCTCAAAACCGAGGTCCGAGCCGAACCGTCCTCGCGCAGCCGGCTGATACCGAATGGCCTTCCTGCTGATCTCGAGCCATCCATGTGACCCGCTGAGGGCACGAACAAACTTGTTCTTGGGAGTGTCACTAACATGGTCTACCGGGATGCGCAGGGTAGGGTCCGTGTCCACGTTGAGGAGCTGAACGCCTTCCGGTGTCCCGGTAGAGGAAGGGGAGGAAACAGGGCTGGGGGATGAGGTGCTCCTGGCGCCGGCGGAGGGGCAATCTCCCTGGACGGTAACCCAAGCGCCATTTACGAAACACTGGCTTATCCCTGTAAACTGGCCTCCAACTTGGGCGCGCGCCAAGGGTGAATTGATAACCAGGACAAGAAATGCAAGAGTAAGTGAGACCGTTTTCATCTACGTATCAAGAGGAGGCTTGGCCTGCCTGCAACTCCTTTCCCGCATGGAACTGCACGCTTCCAATTCACCCCCCAATGCCAAGGCACACGCCTACGAATGTGGAGCGGCCTTCTGGATTGCCGCCAGTAGAGCATCCGTCCCACCCGCGTTACCGATATCATTCAGATCCTCAGCGGTGGGGTTGAACTTGATGCCGCGCTCCTGGACGAGCTCGACGATGCGAGCCGGAGGGACGGCGCCTTGCAACAAAGAAATGATCTCCGCCTTGTCCAACGCCTTTGGATTTACGGACGCTGCCTTGGGTGTGTAACGAATGACGAAGGTGATGCTGGCCTTGGCGTTGGCGGAGTTCGTGGCCTCAATCTGGACTGGATTATCTCCTGGTTTCAACGGCATAGGATCTGACCAGAATTCGACCGCATGCGCGTCCTTGGGCCGGACTGCAGCAGGCGCACCATTGATGGTAACCATGGCCGGGCCCGATTTATCAGCAGCCACACCGCGAATCGTCAGTGGCGACTCAGCGACTACGACGCTTCCTTTGTCACTCACCCCCTCGGGAGTGGTAAGAGCCATTATGGGCGGAGGTGGCGGGGCCGGCCTGGGTTCAGGCTCCGCGCGGGGCTCTGCTACGCCGTGATGCGCTGATTCGTCGGGATGTCTCAGTTTGAAGTCTGCCACCACACCGTCAAAATCCAGAAGCGCTCGCAGAATCAGCGGAGTGTACATGGCATCGACCTTCTGCATTAACTCCATGCCTTTGCGATCCAAAGCCCAGTGGTCCTTGGCGTAGTAACCGAAGAAATGGGTGCTCTTGTCGATATGTGCTTCCACCCGATAGTCGGGAGCGGGATAGAAATTCGACTTGTGTACCAACTTCGGTTCAAGGACCTCGGACCGCGCATACTCAAAGGTGAGGGTGGTCTCCTGCGTGGCGCCTCCATAGTGTCCCACATGTAACGGTTCTATCGCCGTATAACGCAGCACCTTGCGGCTGATATCGAGCCAGCCATAGCCACCCCGCAGATGGCCGAATGGCCCCGCCGTGGTCAGGGTGAACTGGGAAATTGGAATACGCAGGGTCGGATCGGTATCAGCGTCGACCAGATCCACGTCATCGGGGAAAGGGTTGGAAGGAGCGACGGCGGAGGGTTGCTTTGCTGCATGGAGTTGTGGCAATCCTTGCACTAGAACGTAACCCGTGAGGCTCAGCCAGATTGCGAACCCCGCCATAGCGCCCAAGCGGACGGAGAGGACTTTCCGGATCATAGAACAACTACGCATTGAAAGTTGTGCCCATCGTGCGGGGAGCCCGGGTTGGAATATGCAGCCTTGCGCATGCCAGGCTCCCGCCCTCCCACGTGCCCTTCTAAGGATGCGAAGTCGCCCCTTGGATGGCCCGGATAAGTTCGTCCGATCCACCTGCGGAACGGATTTCATTTAGATCCTCGGCAGTGGGGTTGAATTTGAGGCCGCGCTCCTGGACGAGTTCGGAAACGTGGTCCGAGGGAACGGAGCCCTGAAGCAAGGATACGATCTCCGCTTTGTCCAATGCCTTCGGGTTCACGGGCGCCGCCTTGGGAGTGTAGTGAAGGGTGAAGGCAAAGGTGGTCCTGGCGTTGGCGGAGTTCGTCGCCTCAATCTGGACGGGATTATCTCCCGGCTTGAGCTGCAACGGATCTGACCAGAACTCTTCCGCTTGGGGATTCTGCGGGCGCATGTTGGCGGCCGCTCCACCAATGCGGACTACCGGCATGCCCGTCGTGTCCATCGCGACTCCCCGGATGACCACCGTGGACTCGCTGACTTCGATTGTCTGATTCGCCGCTACGCCGGAGGGCGCCGCCACCACAATGGAGGGAGGAGCGGCCGGCGCAGCAGGGGTAGGGGGTGGGGTCGGCGTCGCCACGGGAGCCGCAACGACCGGCGCGGCGGGAGCAGCCGTCGACTTTACCAATGCCAACTCCGCATCAAAATCCAGCATGGTCCTATAGATTGACTGCGTACCGGACTCCCCTTCTGCCGCCCGGCCGAAGAAATCATGGGCCCCGTGCATAACGACCCATTCTTCCTGGGGAACATAAATAATGATTTCCCTCTTGTCCCCGGCCCGGAATCCTATGGAGTTGCTGCGGGCGTCAAATTTGAGGTCGCGGATATCCGCGGTGGCGGCGCTGAAACCATCCTCCAGCTTCTTGGAGGGGGCCTCGGGCGTGTATTGAATCCTTCCGCGTGAAATATCGAACCAACCATAGGAAATACTCGAAACGGTAATCGACCCTCGGGCAATCGGAAAGCGCAGGGTGGGGTTGGTGTCGGCATTTATGAGTTGGGGTTCGACACCAGCGTTCGAGGTGGACGGGGTGGCGAGACGGGAACCCTTCTTCGCCCTTGCCTGTGCGCCCGCGACAGATGTTACGGCAAGGATCATGAAAGATAAAATGATGATGCGTTCCATTCGCATGACATTCAGGGCACGGCTCATTGGTGATCTGCCTCCATCTGGATTGTTTGAATCAGTTCTTCGCTTCCTCCTTCCGCGCGAATGACGTTGAGGTCATCCGGTGTGGGACGGAAGCTGATGCCCCGCTGTTTGACGACCTCGGCGATGTGCGCGGGGGGGACGCCGCCATGCAACAAATCGATAATTTTCTGCCGATCCAGCGCTCGCGGGTTTGCAGGCCCTGTCTTCGGGGCATAGTGGATCAGCACTACAAGCCGCGCTTCGAGATGCGCAGTATTAACAGCAGAGATCGGGAACTTGTTCTCTCCCGGCTGAAGGGGCAACGGCTCCGACCAGAATTCCGCCGTCTGACTGCTTTGCGGCCGCAGGTTGGCAGGCGTTCCGTTGATCGTCACGGCGGGAATGCCGCTCGCATCCATCACCGCGCCGCGTACGACCAGCGGAGATGTATCGCATTCCACGGCTTGCCCGCCGCCCGCGCCCTCCGGGTTTATCAACACGAGGTTGGGGGCGGCCGCCGGGGCGGCGGGCTGAGGCGATGGCGCCGCGGGAGTTGGGGGATTTGCGACCACGGCGGGAGTTTCAGGCGCGGCAGGCTTGGCCAGGGAAAGGGCGAAGTCAAAACTCTGCATGGCCCGCATTATGGACCCCGTTCCGCCGGAGCCGCCCTGGGCGGCGGAGACAATACTGAACCCGCCGCGAAACGAATCCCACTCACCCGGAGGAAGATAAAAAATCCGGTTGTACTTCGGATTTGAGAACTCCAGGAAAAGGCCTTGAAAACCAATAATGCGAACCTGCGCGTGGGAGACTTCAAACGAATCCGGGGATTTATCCGCCGGCTGTTCCACGCGGTAACGGATCATGCTGCGGGAAATATCCAGCCAGCCGAAGGATAGAGTGCCGTTCATGTGCCCCATGCGGGCAATGGGGAACCGCAGGGTGGGATCGGTATCGGCATTCAGCAGTTGCGGGCGGTCGTTGTCGTTGGAACTGGCTTCGGGTTTGGCGCTTTGCCGTGCGGCTTTTTGCGATGCCATGCTCGCAACCCCCGTCAGCAGGACCAGGATCAAAAGTTTCGCGACCTTCCTCCCCCTCTCCGTGATCATCATCCGGTCCCAACCTCCGATATGACCTGCATTAATTCGGGTGATTGCACTTGCCTTCTTGAACATCATGAACCAGGCAGCGGAATCTTAGAGCTCTCCAACCTGCACGAACTGGTCGATGCGGCAACCAATCGGACTGCATTCTCCGACCTACGCGCAAAACTTGCAATGGACCAAAAGTAATATCTCTGGAATTATCCGCGAGGTGGACACATTGTCCCCCCCCTTATTCGGGCTCGTCACAATTCGCGGGGGACCTCCTGTCCAATACGTCGCCTTAAGCCACGGACAGGCTGTATAGGCCTTTTGTTATGTTGACGTGGTTACTTGCGATCAGTATATTTACCGGATTCGATTTCCCCGCCAAATGTGGTCTGTAGAGATGTTCATGTCGGTAGCTCGGAAGCGGTCCACGACGGGAGGCGATGCGAAGAATAAGGGCAGAATACCGGCGATAAGCCTCATGGAATCGAAGGAAGCCGGACTGATGAAAGCGCGGGAAGCTTGTTGGCGGAGATTGGTAGGAGAACAGAGGCAAAGCCATGAATGACACGTTGCCTTTCTGGCTGGCACTGACGCGGATCGAGGGCTTGGGGGTTCGCGGGTGTCACAAGGTCATTGAACATTTCGGCTCGCCGCAAGCTGCGTATATGGCCTCGTTAACAGAGTTGGAGAGTTGCGGAATTCCCGCCCGGGTGGCCCAGGCGATCTTTGCCCAATCAGCTCTCAAGGAGGCGGAAAAGGAGGTCGAGGAGGCAGCGAAGGCGGAGTGCCATATCGTTGCATTCGATAGCGGGGAATACCCGCCCTTGCTGAAGCAGATTCCCGACGCGCCTTTATTGCTCTATGTGCGGGGTGACGTGAATGTCGTCGCGCAATACGCGGTGGCCATCGTGGGAACGCGGCGCCCCAGCGCTTACGGCAGTTCTGTGGCGCACCGTCTGGCTCACGATTTGGCAGAGCGCCGGCTGGTGGTGGTCAGTGGGTTGGCCCGCGGGGTGGATTCCGCCGCGCATCGCGGGGCGCTCGAAGCCAAGGGAAAGACCGTTGCCGTGCTGGGGTCCGGCATCAATGTAATCTATCCGCGCGAGAATAAGCGACTGGCAGATGAAATCGCTGCGTCCGGCGCGGTGATTTCAGAATTCCCGCTCGGCACGGGGCCGACCCCGGAGAACTTCCCGATCCGCAACCGAATTATCAGCGGCCTCTCTCTAGGAGTCGTAATCGTAGAGGCGGCTGAGTACAGCGGATCCTTGATTACCGCGCGACTGGCTCTCGAGCAGAACCGCGAGGTTTATGCGGTACCGGGCAACATCACCTCCGCCCAAAGCTTCGGCCCCAATCATCTCATCAAACAGGGGGCGAAGCTGGTAGACCAGTGGATGGACGTGGTCGACGAGTTTCCGGCTGAGGTTCGCATGCAACTCTTACCACCTGACCAAGCACTGGAAGGAGAAGTCCTGGGGGCGCAATCTGCCACACTCTTTGAATCTTCCCTGGGCCCGGACCAGAAGGCGGTCTTCGAGGTTCTGCGCGCCGACCAGGCGCTTTTCGTGGATGATATCGCCACCGCCGCGCGCATTCCCCACCCCCGCGTTTTGGGGGCGCTGTTGGAATTGGAAATGAACGGATTAATCCGGCAGTTGCCGGGAAAGAATTTTGTCCGTAAACTGTAGGGCAGGGAATCCTCGAAACAAGCTGACAGCTGACAGCCAACAGCTTAGGGTTTGCTGTCAATTGTCAGCCGCGAGGGGGGAAAGGGGAATTCCCAACACATGCTTGCGGCCAGCAGTTCACCGTTTGCTGTAAACTGTCGACTGTTAGCTGTCGGCTGTGATCCATAGGCGTAGAGGGTTATGAGCAAATCACTGGTCATCGTGGAATCGCCCGCCAAGGCGAAAACCATCAACAAATATCTCGGGGCGGATTTCCTGGTGAAGGCCTCCATGGGGCACGTCATGGATCTTCCCAAGAAGGAATTGGGTGTCGACATCGAACACGGCTTCCGGCCGACTTACAACCCGATCCCGGCCCGCAAGGAGATCATTGCCGAGCTCAAGTCCGCGGCGAGCAAAGCCCAGGAGGTTTACCTGGCGGCCGACCCGGACCGCGAAGGCGAAGCGATTTGCCAGCACCTCCATGATCTGCTGAATTCCTCCAAACGGAAGTTCTATCGAGTTCTCTTCAACGAGATTACCCGCGACGCCGTACGGGAGGCTTTCGACCACCCGAAGGAGATCGATGCCCACCTTGTGGACGCGCAACAGGCGCGACGCATTCTGGACCGGCTGGTGGGATATCAGGTCAGTCCCCTGCTCTGGGACAAAGTCAAACGAGGCATTTCCGCCGGGCGCGTCCAGACGGTCGCCCTGCGCCTGATCGTGGAACGCGAACGTGAAATCCAGGCCTTCCAGAAAAAGGAATATTGGACGATCACCGCGAGCGTGGGAGCCAAGAACCCTCCGGTGTTTGACGCGCGCCTGGCCAAATACCGGGGGAAAGACCTGGAAATCCCCGATCAGGCCACGGCCGACCGCATTACCGCGGCAATCAAGGCAGCGAACCTGGTGGTGCAGGCGGTCACCACGCGGGAGAAACGTAAATACCCCGTCCCCCCCTTCATCACCAGCAAAGTGCAGCAGGAGGCGGCTCGCAAGCTGCATTTTTACGCCAAGAAAACTATGATGGTGGCGCAGCACCTCTACGAAGGAATCGAGCTGAAGGACGAAGGCTCGGTCGGCCTCATTACCTACATGCGGACCGATTCCACCCGGGTGGCGGAAAGCGCGCTCTCCGCCGTGCGCGGCTACATCCAGAAGACCTATGGAAACGATTATCTGCCTGCTGAGGCCATCCGTTACCGGAGCAAGAAGGACGCGCAGGACGCGCACGAAGCGATTCGGCCCACGGATATCCTGCGCACGCCAGAATCCTTGCGTAAGGCCCTCAGCCCTGACGAATTCAAACTCTACAAGCTGATCTGGCAGCGTTTTGTCGCCTCCCAGATGACCCCTGCGGTCTTCGATCAGACCACGATTGACATCGCCGCGGACGATTACCTGCTGCGTGCCACCGGTTCCGTCGAGAAGTTCAAGGGTTTTCGCGCCGTCTACGAAGAGGGCAAGGATGAGAAGGCGGAGATGGAAGAGGACGAGGAATTGAAGCACCGCCTCCCCACGGTGGCCGAGGGCGAGCGCCTGACCCTGCACAACATTCTGCCCGAACAGCACTTCACCGAGCCACCGCCGCGCTTCAATGAAGCCACCCTGGTCAAGGCGCTGGAGGAGAAGGGCATCGGCCGGCCCTCCACCTATGCCAGCATCCTCTCTGTTATCCAGAATCGGGAGTACGTGGAGAAAAACCAGGGGCGCTTTTATCCTACCGAGCTGGGCATGCTGGTGAGCGACCTGCTGGTGAAGAATTTCACCGACATTTTCGACGTCGCCTATACGGCCCGCATGGAAGAGGAATTGGACGAGGTCGAGGACGGGAAGCTCTCCTGGACCGACGCGCTGGGTGAGTTCTATACCAAGTTCAAGAAGGAACTGCGGCAGGCGGAACGCGAGATGGTGGACATCAAGGGCGAGGGTATTCCCACCGAGGTCAAGTGCGAGAAGTGCGGCAAGCCCATGGTGATCCGCCTGGGCCGCAACGGGCAGTTCCTGGCCTGCACCGGCTACCCGGAGTGCGACGGCACCAGCGACTTGCCGCCCGAGCTGGCCGCCAAATACTCCAGCGCAGCGCCGCCCGCCCCGGAACTTCCCGCCGAGAACTGCGAGAAGTGCGGCAAGCCTATGGCCGTGAAGCGCGGCCGCTTCGGCTACTTTCTGGCCTGCACGGGATATCCTGAGTGCCGAAATACCAAGAAGATTGTCATGAAGGAAGGAAGCGCTACGGCAGTAGGGGACCAGCCGCTGGAGGAGAAGTGCCCCGAGTGCGGCAACCACCTGGTGATCAAGCACGGGCGCTTCGGGCAGTTCACGGCGTGCAGCAATTATCCCAACTGCAAGTATGTGAAGCGCGAAACTCTTGGAATTCACTGCCCGGAAAAGGGTTGCACCGGCGAATTGGTGGTACGCCGCACGCGCTTTAAGAAGACGTTCTACGGGTGCAGCCGTTACCCGGAATGTAAGTTCACCGTGTGGGACAAGCCGGTCGCCGAGGCCTGTCCCAGTTGCGGATCACCCATCCTGGTGGACAAGTTCAACAAGAAATCGGGAATGACCACGCGCCACTGCCCCAATGAAAGCTGCAAGTACGAGCGGGAACTCGTGGCATAAGACTATCCTATTCACCTTTCACAATGGGGAACCCCTTCGCGCTCCAGTCAGTGCCGAGCCGGTCGGGAATGTCGAGCACTTTAAGCTTCGTAAACCCCATCTCTTTCAAGGCTTGAAAGGCGGGCCGGATATTGGGGCAATCGTCCCACGGGCAGCATCCACAATAGATGACGATCTCCTGGTTGCGGGGAAGCTTGGTGACGAGATTCTTCAGCACCGCCAGGCCTTCCGCCTTAGAGGCAGCGCCCGCATATTGGGATCCCGGAATATGCCCCATCACGTACATCATGTGGAACCCGACTTGGATGAGCACGATCTTCCCTGCCTTTACCGCCGCCAGTTGACTGTTCAATTGCGGCGGCGCGATGAGGTCGGCGGGGGTTATGGGGTGGGCGACATCGGCAGTCCCGGCAGCGCTCGTGGCGAGTGCGGCCAAAATCAGGACCCCTGCCCAATTGCGGAATATTCGCATGATACAGCTCCTTCCTTTTCAGGACATTCTGGCTCCGCGGTGACGGGCCAACCACAAAGCTCCTTCTACCGGCGGTCGCTGAAGCATTTCCACGCGAGCCTGGGGCGCGATGCGACCCAGGTACCGTGCGAAAGCGCGACGAATGAGGGGACTGGACCGAAACACCCCGCCGGTCGTAACCACCGGAATCGCGCCGCGCGTCCATCGGCCCCGTTGCAACAGCGCAATGGCCAGGGCCGCGAGGTCGCGCGCCGCCTTGTCGCATAAATGACGGGCTGCCAGGTCGCCTTCGCTCGCTGCCTCCATCACCAGAGGAAAGAGTGCCGCGATCTGCGGTTGTGGGAGTTGCTGGGCTATGATTGCGGTAATGTCACGAAGGCCCAGATAGTGGGAGATCCGGTCCGTCAACTGGGTTTGCGGTCCCCGCCCGTCAAATGCTTCCAGTCCCGCCGCCACCGCCGCACGGCCAAGTTCGTAGCCGGAACCGCGGTCGTCAAAGGGCACTCCCCACCCCCCGGCGCGCAGTAGCTTCCCCGCATCGTCGCGAGCGAAAGCAAACGAGCCCGTGCCGGCGTTGACGATGATGCCCACGCCGTCCTGCACGGCCGCGGCCAGCGCGATGACAGCGTCGGACGTTAGCAGGTAACGGCGCGCGGGGATGTGCCGGCGCAGGATGGCGAGGAGCGGCCGGTGAACGCTCGTCCGGCCCACGCCGGAGATGCCGGCACAGAGCGCCTGCAGCTTGGGGGCGCGCATACCTTTCACGCCCGCAGCAGCAAAGGCAGATCCCCGCCAGCATTCGCGGTATGCCCTGACGATTTCGCGGCTCGCCGCGCGCAAACCCACCTTGTTCGGATTGGAGGGTCCGGTCTCGGCGCGCGCCACGACTTTGCCGTCGTCATCCGTGAGGCACGCCACAGTCCGCGTGCCGCCACCATCGAATCCCAGGAAAAAAGCCATAAGCTTTCAGCTATTAGCGGTCAGCGTTCGCCCTCCTGCTGAAGGCTGAGAGTTGAACGCTGAGAAGTTATTCCTTCCCCGGCACCAATTGAAGAATTTCGTCCATGGTGGTCCAACCGTTCTGGAGCAGCCAGCCCGCGTAGTCCTTAAGCGTCTTCATACCGTTCTCAATGGCCAGCGCGGAAATTGCTTTGGTGTTGGCCCCGTCGGCCACCAGGCGCCGCAAGGCGTCGTTGATGCGCAGGACCTCATAGACTCCCACCCGTCCGCGGTACCCCGTCCCCGAACATTTGTCGCAGCCCCGCTGCCGGAAAAACTGGGATGGCTTGCTGGGGGCAAAACCCAGGTGCTTGAGAGCGGCAGGATCCGGCGTGTAAGTCTCCTTGCAGGCGGGGCAGAGGCGGCGCGCTAAGCGCTGCGCAATCACTCCGATGGTTGACCGTGACATCAGGAAAGGGTCAACGCCCAACTCTGCCAGGCAGGCAAAAGCACTGGCGGCATCGCTGGCAGGGAGGGTAGTGAATACCAGGCGACCGGTCAGAGCAGCTTCGATGGCCAGACGAGCCGTTTCTTTGTCCCGGGTTTCGCCCACCAGGATGACGTCGGAGTCCTGGGAAAGAATGGCACGCAGGATGCGGGCGAAGTCCAGGCCGATTTCCCGGTTCGTTTGCACCTGGTTTGCGCGCGGGAGGTCGTACTCCCAAGCATCTTCCGCGGTGCAGATGTTCACGCCGGGTTCGTTAAGCTCGGCCAACGCGCTGTGAAGCAAGGTGGACTTGCCGGAACCCGCGGGGCCAGTCGCATAGATTATTCCGGACCGCTGCCGGATCATCTTACGCACCAGGTCGAGAGCCTCCGGCTGAAAAATGAGCTTGTCGAGAGCCGGCAGGACGTCGGACTTGTCGAGGACCCGTAGGCATACCTTTTCACCCCACTTGCACGGAATACTGGAAACGCCAAGGACAACCGAGCGGTCCTCCACCTGCAACGTAAAGGTCCCGTCCTGCGGCAGCCGCTTTTCCGCCGGGTCGAGCTTGGAAAGAACCTTCAGGCGCGAGATCAGTCCCATTTGCACCTTCTTGGGTAACACCTGCACTTCGTACAACTCCCCGTCAATACGGAATCGCACGGCGAGGTCCTTTTCCTGCGGCTCGAGGTGAATGTCGCTCGCGTCGTTCTTGATGGCCAAGGCCAGAATGCTGTTGGCGATGCGGACGATGGGGGCGTCGGCTGGCGATAGGGAGAGGTCGGTTACGCTCTCGGCTGCCGACTGGCCCTCTTCCCCTTCTGGCGGTCCCTGCGCTTCCGATTGCAGCGACGCAATGATTCTCTCAGTCGCCTCCAGATTGGCGACCGCTGAAGCCGACCCCGTCTCCAGCGTTGCTTCCGCCCTGCGCAGGAGTTCCGGATATGTGGACGTCACGAAGCGCTTGAAATCATCTTCGGTCGTCACCACCGGTTCAATCATCACGCCTTTGATCACGCGCCGCACATCGTCCAGGGCCATCAGGTTGTTCGGATTCACCATGGCCAGCGTCAGTCGATTGTTGGCAAAGGCTACGGGTAGGACATGGTGCTGTTGCACCATTGGCGGGGGCAGGAGCTTGATTACACGCGGGTCGAACTTCAGCCTGGCGAGGCTGGTGAATTCGACTCCGGTTTGCTGGTCGGCTTCCTCCAGGCGTTCGGCGAGCACGCGGCTCATGGCCAAGCCAAGTTTGGGGCTCGCTAACAACACCTCGTCAAAGGCAGATTGCCCGAGCACCGAACAGGAAGTCGGTTCCACCGCCACCACCGTCGCCGCGCGAGGCTTACCGGTGAGCAGTGCCATTTCGCCGAAGCAGGAGCCGGATTTGAGTCCGGACAGCAGGAAGTCGATTCCGGTGTGAGGATCCTTCTTGCGTACTTCCACGGCGCCGGAGGTGATGAAGTACATGGCGTCGGCCGGCCCGCCCTCCTTAACGATGGTTTGCTGGGGGGCAAATTCGCAGGGACGCAGGCGGCTCTCAATCAGCCGGCACTCTTCATAAGGTAGGCCGCTGAACAGGCGGATCTTCTGCAGGTAGTGAGTCCGGTCAGGCGCCTGGGGATGCTCTTCGCCAGCGTGGGCCCCACCTGCTAGCTCCTCCCCGGACACGGATACCCCCTTGGTGGCCCCCGGCCGCGGCGCCTCAAACGCCACTGCTCTTTGGCATTGCTGGCATTTCACGACATATGCGGGGTCACTCAACCGCGCATTATCGAGTTTTACAGGTGTGCCACAACGTTTGCAAAAGACGACCATGAATCACTCTCCGCAGAGCAATCAGCCTTTGGTTGTTCTGCTCCCCACCTGCTAAGAGGAGACAGCCTTTGAAAACAATGGCGAGCAACCAAATACGACAGGCCTGGCTTTGAGCCATTATACCTGTCCAGGCCAGGGTATCCAATAATCGGCAAAGACAAACGGGCGCCTCGCTCGGTCAATAAGAAAAGATGAGGTCTGTCAAGGCAAAGTAGAAAGTTCCTAATCTGAGCAAAGTAGAAAGTTCCGCTTCGCGGTTTCTGGTGGCTAACCGGAGGAGCCCGTAGGGCGACGGAGGTTAGCCACCAGAAACCGT
>DATJVT010000134.1:0-9590 GCA_035501695.1 Terriglobia bacterium
GCGAGCCTCGAGCAGGTCGACGCCGCGCGCAATGTCCTGGGCGCGCATGGCGACCAGCGACGTGCCCAACAGCATGGCGGTCATGGCGCTGTTGTAATTCGGGAAGAGCGCGTTCCAAAGATGCGGGTCGTCGTCAGATTCATGGAAAGTCTCGCCCCAACCAGGCGCGTCGATGGACAGGACCACGAAGCCGCTTTTGACCAGCGGCTCAACCTCCGCAGCAGAATTGGCCTTGCCCCGGGAATCTACGTAGAGCACGCCGGGCTTGCGAGCCTCCCCTCCATCGGGGACAAAGAGCAGGCTCGGGATGATAATTCCCGGCTCGCTCTCGTAAGTCAACTTTTCGATGTGATAACCCTCATTGTGAATCACACCGAAGGGCTTCACATCCAGCGGGGATGCCGAGTGTGGGTAGCCCGCCAACTGCTGTACCTTGCCGCGGACTTCGTCGCGAAATGCGGCAACGGCTTGTGCGTCGCCGAGGGCAGGCCGCACGGGTTTGACTTGCGCGTACCTTTTCTGGTTCAAGCTGAATACCGTCTCCCCTCCCAGTGAGACGTTGACTTGGCCGGAATCCGTGCAGCGCAGTTCTTCTTCCGACGCGAACGCCACGGGAACTTCCGGCGATACATCGTCCTGACCCTTGAACCACCTGCCCAGCCACTTGTAGGCGGCTTCGCGGCGCGGTTGCAGGTATCCGTGCCCGTTGTCAGCCGCGAACTGGCTCACCCGATCGGGCGCGCCCATGACGGCGTAAACGTGCTGCGCTTCCTGGTAGGTTTCGCGCGCGCCGTTGATGGAAAAGAAATCGCGAATCGCCGAAAGGATCAAAAAGGGCTTGGGAGAGAACGCCAGCACGAAGTCGCCATGGTCCAAGCCTTGGGCGATCCAGGGCGGGATGCACTGTTCGGCGTCCTGCGGCCCGATGGATTCCAGCAGGCGCCGCCACGAGGTGATGTAGCAGGACGGCATGGCCACCTTGATGCGATCGTCCAGCGCCGAGAGATAAGCGGTATGGGTTCCGCCCCCGGAGTTCCCTGTGCAGGCGATGCGCGTCGAATCCACCTCCGGCCGCGAGAGCAAATAATCGAGCGCTCGCATGCCGTCCCAGATCGTATAGCGGGCCAGGTTATCGCCCACCAGCAGGCATTGGATTCCGACTACGGTGTGTTCGGACGTTGACTCGCGAATCTTCCCTTCCTCCAGGTCCGGATCGTAGAGCTGCACTCGCTCGCCCTGACCGATGGGATCCCAGGTGAAGCAGATGTAACCGCGGCGCGCAAAATCCGCCAGAGTCTGCTGCCAGTCCCCGTTCGACTTGCCGCCGCTTTCGTGCCCAAGCGGGAAAAGCACGCCAGGATAAGGCGGAGATCCTGTCTTCGGCAGGTAGAGATTGCCCGTGACGTAGAAATGCGGCTGGCTTTCAAAGATGACCTTTTCGATCCTGTACCCGTCGCGATCCAGCGAGCCCACCACGCGGGCGTTCAAGGGCGTTCTTTCGGGGAACCCGCCCAGGTCGTGGACCATCTGCTCGCGCAAATACGCGCGGCGCTTGGCCACCTCTTCGGGCGTGGAGAGTTGGAGGATCTGCCTCCGGCGCTCGTCCAGCTTGGAGATCGCCTCGCGGTTCAGGTAGTCCCGCAGCATGTTGCGCAGGTTGGAGTAGTCAGGAAGGTCGGTGAGAAAATCCAACCGGTTAGAATTCTGCGCGCGCAGAGGTGTGGCGAGCACAACAGCTAAGTAGACAAGCAGACACACCCTCATCCAATTCATATCCAATCCTCCCGGCTCAACCGGCGGTTCTAGCAGAGTCTAAGCACTGAAGTCTGATGTTTCACGGTATATATCTCGAAATCCCCGGCGCAGATTCTACCATTTGCCACGTCACACTCAACGGCGTTATTGTGCCGGCCCCCCGGAAGAATCAGCCAAACCGCGAACAACTCAACTGTGGAATGGACTATAATCTCAGCCCGGTTGAGCGAATTCATTTCACATGGAGTCAGGACCATGAATCACAAATCATCCCGGAATCCCATCATGACCGCGGCCGTCGTGGCTGGAGTTTTCCTCTGCCTGGTGACCGGTGGAGCACTTGGTCAGGACAAACCACAAAGCTCCACGCCTCCCTACCGTGATCCTTCATTGCCAATAGAAAAGCGGGTTGACGATCTTGTGTCCCGAATGACCCTGGAGGAGAAGGTCCGGCAGATGCAGCACACGGCGCCGGCCATACCACGCTTGGGCGTCCCTTCTTACGACTGGTGGAGCGAGGCGTTGCACGGCGTGGCGCGTTCGGGGTATGCAACGGTGTTTCCGCAGGCCATCGGCATGGCGGCAACGTGGGACTTCAACCTGATTCACCTGGAAGGCGAGACCATCGCCACCGAGGCCCGCGCCAAATACAACCAGGCGCAGCGGGAGAACAATCACAGCATCTTCTTCGGGCTTGATTTCTGGTCGCCCAACATCAATATCTTTCGCGATCCGCGTTGGGGGCGGGGGCAGGAAACCCTCGGCGAAGATCCCTTCCTGACCGCGAAACTGGGGGTAGCGTTCGTAACCGGATTGCAGGGCACCGATCCCAAGTACTTCAAGACCATCGCCACGCCCAAGCACTATGCCGTGCATAGCGGACCGGAGACGGAGCGCCACCGGTTCAACGTGCAGCCGTCGCCCCACGACGTCGAGGACACCTATCTGCCCGCCTTCCGCGCCACGATTGTGGAGGGCAAGGCGGACTCCATCATGTGCGCCTACAACGCCGTGGACGGCGCCCCGGCGTGCGCGAGCAAGTTCCTGCTGCAAGACACCCTCCGCGACGCGTGGAAATTCCAGGGTTACGTGACTTCCGATTGCGGCGCGGTGGGCGACATCAGCGAAGGTCACAAATTCGCCCCCGACAACGTGCACGGAGCGGCACTCGCCCTCCAGGCCGGGACCGACACCACTTGCGGCGACGAGTACGTGCACTTGGTGAAGGCCGTGCACGAAGGCGTGCTGAATGAGAGCGAAATCGATACTTCGTTGCGGCGCCTCATGACGGCGCGCATTCGCATGGGCATGTTCGATCCGCCCGAGGCGGTGGCCTTCAACCAGATTCCCTATTCGGAAGATGACTCCGCTCAACACCGGCAATGGGCCCTGCGCGCGGCGCAAGAGTCGATGGTCCTGCTCAAGAACCAGGATGGCTTTCTGCCTCTCCAATCGACCGTGAAAACCATCGCGGTCGTCGGCCCCAATGCCGACTCCCTGGCCGCCCTGGAAGGCAACTACAACGGCCAGCCATCCCGCCCCGTGTACCCCGTGGATGGCTTCCGCAAGGTGTTCGCGGGTAAGGCAAAGATTCTCTATTCGCAAGGCTCTCCCTACCTGGTGGAATTGCCTCTTCCGGTTCCCCGCACGGTCTTTCATACCGGCGAGGGATCAAACGCCGAGGGCCTTAAGGGCGAGTACTTTTCCAACACCACCCTCGAGGGCAAGCCAGTGGCAACCCGGGTTGATGCGATGATTCAATTTGATTGGGATGCGGCAGCCCCCATCCCCGGCATTTCCAAGAAGGCTTTCTCTGTGCGCTGGACCGGCACGCTCACCCCGCCCGGACCCGGGGAATATATATTCAATATCCCCACTCAAGGCTGGCACCCGGACGGCGGCTGGGAGGCCTACCACATTTATCTGGATGGCAAGTCCGTCCTGGACACCACCCTGCCCGCCCACAAGAAGTGGACGGAGGCAGACCAGAAGGACTTGCAGACCACGTTTCAGGCGCATTTCGACGACACCCAGCCCCACGCATTACGGCTCGAGTATGTGCACGATGCTCCCACATTCGGCGCGGGAGCTTTGCTGAGCTGGAAACCTCCGGTTGAGGTTCTTCGTAATGAAGCCGTGCAGGCGGCTCAGCAGGCGGATGTGATCGTAGCCTGCGTCGGACTCTCTCCCGATCTCGAGGGAGAGGAGATGCCCATCCAGGTGCCAGGCTTTCATGGCGGCGACCGGACCGACATCGGGTTGCCACAAGCGCAGCAACAACTGCTGGAGGCACTGGCGGCCACCGGCAAGCCGCTCGTCGTGGTGTTGATGAGCGGGAGCGCGCTGGCGGTGAATTGGGCCCAGGAGCATGCCGCGGCGATCCTGGAAGCGTGGTACCCCGGTGAGGAGGGCGGCACGGCACTCGCCCAGACTCTGGCCGGCTCAAATAATCCCGGCGGCCGTCTACCTGTGACGTTTTACGCTTCCCTTGACCAAGTACCGCCTTTCGAAGACTACTCGATGCAGAACCGAACTTACCGCTACTTCCAGGGCAAGCCCCTCTACGGTTTCGGCTATGGATTGAGCTTTTCGACCTTCGAGTACAGCAACCTGAAGCTTTCCGCGCCGCAACTTAAGGCAGGCGCACCGCTGAGCGTTCAAGTGGACGTCCATAACAGTTCCAAGATTGCAGGTGATGAGGTGGCGGAACTCTACCTGGAGTTTCCCTCCGCACCCGGCGCCCCGGCACGGGCCTTGCGGGGTTTCACTCGCGCCCACCTGGCGCCAGGAGAAACCAGGCACTTGAGCTTCAACCTGAAGCCGCGTGACCTGAGCATGGTGAATGAAAGCGGAGAGCACGTGGTGGCGCCGGGCACGTACACCGTCTTCGTGGGGGGCGCCCAGCCCTCCGACACGACGAGTGGCGTGAAAGCAACGCTGGAAATTACCGGCGAGCAGAAACTGCCACGGTAGCTATATCACCGACCGTAGGGGCGGCTCGCGAGCCGCCCGTACGATCGAACGCGGCTCAACCTACATAGCGAGATTCAGCAACCGCGCAGCATTTTCGTTGTACACCTTGCGGAGGATCTGGTCGGGCAGACCCAAGCCCGAGATCCTCCATCGCCCCTGGGGTGGGATGGGCGCCGGCGCGTAGTCAAAGTATTCGTCTTCCGTCTCCAGGAACCGGTAATAGATCTCATAGAGCTCATCGCCGAAGATCTGCTGCGGGGTTTCTTTCCCGTGCGGGACCGCGTCCGTCCCCAGCATGATGCGATCCTGGTATTTCTCGAAGAATTTACGGGCCGCGCGCGGCTGGCGGCCGAGTTCGTTAAGCCGCGCGCCCATCTCCACGTGCATGTTGGGCAGGCGATCCAGGCACTGCGCCACATATCCCAAATCTTCTCCCCGGTTGCCCACGTGCAGAGCAATAAACTGCGTCTTGGGGTGACGGGCGAAGACACGGTTGCGCGCCTCAAGCAAATCCATCTTGGGCGGAAAGTCGCGGCCGTAAAACGACCAGTCGGGGTGGTTGTTCAGCTCCTCGAAGCGCTCGTTGAAGCGGTCAATGGGCAGGAAAAACGCGTCGGGGTCGGCCGTGTGAATGGCCACGGGCATCTTGAGCGCACCACACGCCTCCCACATGGGATCGAAGCGCGGGGCGTCGAGCTTTATCAAGCTTCCTGTGGTGACGTTCTCCCGCAGGTAGAGGCCCAGCGTCTTTACCACCTTCAAACCTCGGGCGCCTGATTTATGAGCCCGCTCGATGGCATCCGCCTGGAATTGAGGGTAGCCGGGCTGGTTCGATTGCTCCCACCAGGGTTCGGTGAACACCAGGAAGCGGCCGGGATACGCCTTCTGCCACTTCTCGACCACCTCTTCCAGTCCCTGGCCGTGCCCGCCGGTAAGGTCAATCATGGTGCGGATGTTCTTGCGATCCATAACCGCCAGGACTTCGGCGGGTGGCATCGGGTAGATCATCTTTTCGCCTAGGCCCACTCCATTCTGGTGTTGGACCTGGAAGGACAGGTGAGTGTGGACGTCAATCACGGGAAACTTGGCTTGAAGCACCTTCGTCGCTGTGACATGCAACATGCTTCTGGGTTGGAAATCGCCGAGGTCGAGTGGCTTCTTGGATTGACCCGGGGGGGTTACCGGGTTTGGCCCTGCCGCTGCGGGGTGGATCCCCGCCGCCACCTGGCTTCCCATCACCGCCGCGCCCGCGTTCCGCAACCATTGCCTGCGATTCCAGAGACCCATGCTTCCCTCCTCGTCTCCCGTTCCCACCCTCCTGCACTTTTGCGGAGCGATGGTACCCATCGGCGACCGAGGCAGCTTAGTTCCCTCCGGGCCGAGTGTCAACCCGAGGAATTCCTCAGTTTCTCAGTATCTCGGTGGTTTAGGCAGGGAGCAAGCCACCGAGGCGCTGAGGCACAGAGAGAACGTAAGCGTTCGGCTCCAGGTATGGATTCCCTTTTAGGTGGGTGCGAGCACGTCGCGCGGGATTCACTCTTCGTGGCCGAGGGAGCAGTTGGGATTGATCGCCAGCCAAAGCGCCGAGCCTAACAGGCAGAGTGCAGCGGCGGTAAGGAAGGAAGCTCCCCAGCCGTAACGTGCCGCGATGAGTGGCGTGGTGACGGCGGTGAGAGCGATGCCCAATTGGCAGCCCATGTTCATGAACCCGGAGAGCGAGCCGGCGGAACCTCTCCCAAAATCCGCCGAGAGCGCCCAGTAGGCGCTTTGCGCGAGGTAGAGAGACCCCGCGCCCGCCGCCAGGATAACGCTGGCCGTCGTCGCAGTGGAGACGCGCAATGCCACCGCCAGGCACAGGCCGGAACCCGCCAAGCCCAATGCGGCCACGCCACAGCGCCCCCACCAGCGTCCGAAGCGCCGGCAAACGGCATCCGCCAGCCAGCCGCCCACCGCCGAGCCCAGCGACATGGCGGCAAAAGGAAGCATGGCGTAGTAGCTGGCGGTTTGCAGATTCAGGCCGCGCACCCGGGTGAGGTAAATGAAGAACCAGGTGAAGTAAATCCCCGGCGAGTAGCCGAAGCAGAAATAGCTGACGGTGAGTGCCCAAACGTCTTTGCTCGCCAGCATGACGCCCCAGGGGAGCTTGGGAGCTCCGGTGGGCGGCGGTTGGGGAATGCCTTGATGAATCCAGTCCTTTTCCGCCTCATTCACCCGAGGGTGCCGGTCCGGGTCATCGCGCGCCATCCAGTACCAGCCCGCGGCGGCCAGCAGTCCCAGCGCACCGCATCCCCAGAAGGCAGCTCGCCAGCCCAGGCGGACCAGGATGAAGCGGACCAGGGGTGGCGCAAGGGCTGAGCCGCCGCCCACGCCGGCAAAGATCAGGCCATTGGCCAGGCCGCGTTCAGCCGAGGGGATCCAATTGGCGACCCAGCGGTTCGAACTGGGGAAGACCACGGCCTCTCCCAGTCCCAAAAGGAAGCGGACCGACCAGATCATCAGAAATGCCTGAGTAAGCCCGGCCGGGAGGCTGGCCGTGAGGGTTGTGAAGATGGCCCACCACAAGGCTCCCATGGCCAGCACGCGGCGCGGTCCCAGGCGGTCCACCACCCAGCCGGCGGGGATTTGAAAGATGGCGTAGCCGAGAAAGAAGGCGCTGAAGAGCTTGCCAAGCTGGACGTCCGTCAGGTGAAAATCGCGTGCGATGAAATGGCCGGAGACGGAGATGTTGACGCGATCGACGAAGAAAATTGCCACGATCAGCGTTATGCAAACGGTCAGGAGCCAACGCACGCGAGTGGGCGGGGCGGATTCCATAGCTCGGCGGCAGCCACGTGCCGGCACAAGCCGCACTTCAGGCGGCGGGAAATTGCGGGCATGGGTGGCTCCAAAGCGTCCCACGATTTCCACTTGAAGGCAACAAAGAAACGGAGAAAGCGCATCTAATTGTCGGTCCCGGTTCCAGGTGTCGCGGTAACCTCTGCTGCCCTCAAAGTGTTTGGGGGCCTTCCCTCCTCACCCGGCGGTGGGGCGGCAACATTAATTGCGCATCGAAGGTAAATATGTCATATAATCAGGCCAGTCTCAGGCAGGAGGCCAACCATGCAAAGTAAGGCCTTACGTTTCGGGTTCCCGCTGGTTGCCGGGATTCTCGTCCTCCCCACCATTCTATTTGCCCAGAAGGGCGTTTCCCACGTGCGCGTTGTCCGGCTGAGTTACGTGAGCGGCACAGTGGCCGTGAAACGGCCGGCTTCTGCGGATTGGGCCAAGGCCATACCCAACACTCCGATTCAGGAGGGTTTTTCGGTTCTGACCTCCGCCAGCAGCTATGCCGAGGTGGAATTCGAAAACGGCTCCACGGCGCGGCTGGGGGAGTTCTCCCAGTTGACTTTTGACCAACTGGCGATGGACGCGGATGGCAACAAGCTCAATCACCTCACCTTCGATAAGGGGTACGCGACTTTTCACATCCTGCCGGAACATCACGATGACTACAGCGTGAAGATGGCCGCCAGCATTCTGACTCCCGGCGGCAAGAGTGAATTTCGCGCCGACCTGGAGCCGGGCAAGGCGCGGGTGGAAGTGTTCTCGGGGTCGGTCGAATTGGCGGCTTCCCAAAAGAGCGTGAAGCTGGGCAAAGACAAAGTCCTGGAGTTCGATCCGGGGGCAACGGAATTGGCCATGAATGTCCAGCAGGGAATTACGAAGGATTCCTGGGACAAGTGGACCTCGGCGCGGGACTCGCAGGCGCAACTCTCCTTGAACGACCAGGCCGTTGGGACGCATGGTCCCCTCTATGGCTGGAGCGACCTGAACACCTACGGCGAATGGGGGTATTTCCCGGGCTTCGGGTACGGCTGGTCCCCTTATGCCGCAGCGGGCTGGGCTCCTTACAGCATGGGGATGTGGAGTTTCTATCCCGGCATGGGTTACGCGTGGATCGGCGGCGAGCCCTGGGGCTGGCTGCCTTATCACTACGGCCTCTGGAATTTTTCCCCCGGCTTCGGCTGGTTCTGGATGCCGGGCAGCATGGATATGTGGTCCCCGTCCTTGGTCAGTTGGTATTCCGGCCCCGGCTGGATCGGCTGGACTCCGCTGGGGTTCTATGGCGGAATGGGACCCGGCATGGTGACGACGGTCCCATTGAACGTCATGCAGAACGGGCTTCCGGTTAGTTCGCAGAACCTGACCCGCGTGCCGGCTTCAGCAGGCGAGCGGATCAAGGAAATGCCCTTCCAGCCCGGCGCGGGGGCGATGCTCTCCGGGACGCGCCTTTCCGCCAGCGCGGAAACGCCGGGCGCGGCGCGAGCTTTCACGGGGGGGGCAAGAGCGCCCGCCTCGATTCTGATGGGCGCCAATGCCGCCAATGAGCAGGCGCTGCAAATGCACTCCAGCCGCCAGCCGCTGCGTATGCGCATGGGAACCACGTTGGGCGGGACCTATTCGGCGGGCGGGACCGTCGGCGTATTTCGTGGCGACACCTTCGCCGGGTCGCACGGGATGCGAACTCCCGGGGGAATGCAAGAGCCGGAGTTCTCGCGGGGCGCCGGCAGGGGAGCTCCAACCCTGCTGCCCCACGGGCAACAGGCCTCGAGTTCTCCCTCCAACGGAGGGGGATCGATGGCGCCCCGTGGCGGCCCCAGCATGAACAGCGGGAGCAGCTCTATGCAATCCATGGGGCCATCGAATGGGAGCGGCATGCACTCGGCGGGTCCCAGCGCCGGCGGGAGCAGCGGCGGGCACCACTAGGGCTTTGCCGCAGTCTTCGTTATCCCATCGTCAATAGCCCAATCCCATAAGTCGCGGGGCGGATTCGGCCCCGGCCGGGCGCCGCTCGGCTCTACGGCTTGGGTTGCGCCTGCGTG
>DATJVT010000135.1:0-8589 GCA_035501695.1 Terriglobia bacterium
CTGCGACATCAACGTCGGCTCCATCGGCGGGAACATCGGCGCTCCCGCGGTGGCCAATCCTCAGCAGGTGGGGCTCTACAATCCCGGTGTCCAGGACCGTCCCTTCGCCAGCGTGGTGGACTTCTTCGGCCTCTTCGGAACGGGCGCCGACGTCGACTACTACGAGTTCCAGTATTCCACCACGGGGGTCGGTGGCCCCTGGGCGCCACTGCCTTCCGCGGCCCTCAGCGGATTCTCCCGGTCGGTGCTGGTTACCGTCCCGCCACCGGTTGATTTCGCCTGGGTGCCGGTAGGATTCCCCGTGAACACCATTAGCGATGGCAGCAGCGTCAATCACTTCGTCTATGAGACCATCAGCCATTACGAGGCGAACAACGGGACGCAGATCTGGGACAGCGCCACGCACGATTTGTTGCTGCCGCTACTCACGGACGGAGTCCTTGCCAACGGAACTTACTACCTCCGTCTGGTCGGCTATACGCGACCCGGGTATGCGGGGAATCTGAACTTGTCCCCCAGCCTTGGAACCGATCCCGGAGTGCTCACCGTGTGTCCGGCCACCAGCAAGCCCCCGGTGGAAAACTACTGGGCGGTCACCATTGACAACCGGGCGCCAGGCAACACCGATCCCAGCGGCAATCCCACGCCTTCCAATCCGGCGGGGTGCCCCTCCACGGCCGGGAGCTACTGCCAACCCTGCGGAGGCGGGACGGTCCATGCCTGCACCAATCAACCCACTACGGACATCTTCGATGTGCAGATCCTGCACAAGGACGGCACGGTTACCCCGCTCAGCCCCTGTGGCAACGCGCCGATCAACTGCGACGATGTCCTCCTGGTAGATTTCGTGGCTTATGACCCGGATGCATTCCTCTACGAATACACCCTGAATGCCTATTACGGGGACAACCTGGTCAGCAACCTGGTGTCTCTGGCCGGCAGCGGCGGAATTACGTCCGGGGTCGTCACGATGCCCTGGGCTCCAGCCGCCTTGCAGGTGGGTCCGGACTACGCGAGCGCCCTCGGCGAAGGTGCCACCTCGCCGGTCTGGGCCGGCGGCGCCCTCCGGTTGCAGGTGAACGCCTCGACGGCGTTGCCTGTAACCTGCGCTTACCTGCTCCAACTCGTGGCCTACAAGCGTCCTATCGTAGACTGCGAATCGCTCAACAATTACGCCCAGTACAACATCAGTGAGTGGAGCTTCACCGTTCAGAACAACTGCACCACTATTTCGTAATGGCCGGCGGACGGGCGGCGGTCCCTTAGGGGCCGCCTGCCCGGCCCCGCTGGAATTTCGTAGCGGCGAGTTTACCTTGCCAAGTGGCGGTGCAAAGCCGCCGCTAATCTGGAGTTTCGTAGCGGCGAGTTTATCTCGCCACGTCGCGGCGTAAAGCAGCCGCTACATCGACCGGCGGAAGGCGCTAAAATAGTAATTGGGCATGAAATTCTATTGGCTGGTGCTGGGCATCCTCGCCGTCTGGCGCATCACCCACCTGTTCAACGCGGAAGATGGGCCGTGGGATTTGCTGGCTCGCTCCCGGCAGTGGATGGGAGCCGGCTTCTGGGGAAAGCTGCTCGACTGTTTTTACTGCCTGAGCGTCTGGGTAGCCGTGCCCTTCGCATGGCTGCTGGGGAGCGACTGGAAAGAGCGGCTGCTCCTGTGGCCGGCCCTGTCCGCCGGGGCAATCCTGCTGGAACGCCTGACGGGGAAAGAAGAACCGCCACCGCCCGTCTATTTTGAAGAACCGGAGAATCCTCATGTGCTGCGGGAAGAATCGACTGATGCTGCGCGGGAGTCCCCTCCCTCTAACCCACGGGAGAGCGATGGGGAATCCCCTCCGGGCTAGGCCCAGTCAGGCGGTGCCCCGCGCCGCTTCACCGGGCCTGGCGTCGCCTCCGGCGTCCTATGCGCCGCTGTTTGAATACACTGGCCCGACGGCGCTGCAACTCATCGGGCCGGTCACCCGCCATGCCTACTTTTTCGAACGTCCCGGCGCCCGGCTGGCCATCGACCCGCGCGACACGCTCCGGATCGCGTCGGTTCCCCATTTGCGGCCGGTTGCGCCGCGCTGACAGGTCGGGACAGTGTGGAGGATTCCAGAAAGTGACCCCTCACCCGTCTCGCGCCCGCTGGAGAGAACGCGCGGCGCGAGCCACCCTCTCCCCTGGGGAGAGGGAAAAGGCGGCTTTGGGGAGCGCGCGCGCCCTCCTAGACGCGCGGAAGCGCGCAAAGACTTTCTTTCCCTTCTCCCCGGGAAGAAGGTGGACCGCAACAGGCGTTTTCACCAGCCATCGCGGGCCGGATGAGGGGTCACTTCCCTGGTTATCAGTCCCGGTCGCCCACACCGCATGAATCTCTTCAGTTCCCAAGTGATGGTGTTGTCTCCTGTCAGGCGGTGCGCGAGGGCGACCAGTGATTTGCGGTTCTGCTCCGGGCTGGCGCAGAACAAAGGCGGCGACGATTTCAGCCGGCCGTCACGGCATTGGTTGGCGCTATCTCCCATGAACAGGTTGGCTCCGATGGCGAAGGCAGCGCTGCCGGGCGTGTGTCCCGGCACGGCAAAGACTCGTACCTGATATGGGCCCAGAGGGATGGCGTCGCCATCCTGCAAGGTCCGCGCCAGCCGGATGCCGGTGGGCTTGGGGGGCCGGAGGCTCAGCAGGGGCGCGCCCACCGTAGAGCGCCCTTCCACCACACCAACTTCCGCGGCCAGCGCCATTCCCTGTGCACTTGGGAATTTGGCGATGGCCCCCGTGTGATCGTGATGGCCGTGGGATCCTCCTTACGGTCGCTGGCGGTACTTTTCATACAACTGCGACTGCTTATTATCCGTCGAGGTCAACCGGCCCTTGATGAAGAGATAGCGAATCTGGGTGGGGATAGCCAGGGGATCGCCGTCGGTGACGATGAGGTCCGCCAACTTCCCGGGTTCGAGCGTGCCCAACTGGTCGTCGAGACCGAGGATCTGGGCGGGATAGAGCGTGACAGCTTTCAGGGCTTCGTCATAAGGGAGCCCGTAGGCAACCGCGTTGGCCGCCTGGTAAGGCAGGCGGCGCGCGAAAGAGGCGTCATCAAAACTGGCAAAGGCGATCTTGATGCCGGCCGCCTGGAGCTGACCGGGCGTCGCGTAGGACTGGTCGTAAGGCGCGTCCTCGTCGGCCAGCAGCACCTGCGTGGGCCCTAGAATCACTGGAATATGCTGGGAGGCCAGCAGGTCTCTGAGTTTGTAGGATTCCTCCCCACCGGCCAGGATCATGCGCAGTTTCTGCCGGGAGCAGAATTCCACGGCGTCGCGAATGGCGTGCTTCTGGTCGGCCACCACCAGTACCGGCAGCTTGCCTTGCACGACCGGGACCAGGGCTTCCAGCTTCAGGTCGCGATCGTAGTTCTGAACCGAGCCTTTTTCCAGGGCCTGAGCGTAGTGGCGCGCCTTTTCCATCCAATCCGTGAGCTCGAAGATTTTCTTGTCGTATTCCTGCTTGACTTCCGTATAGGGACGCTCGCGGGTACTGAAGTTGGAAGAATCAAAAGACTGCGTTTCCAGGCGAGGCCAGTTGACCACCATAGCGACAGAGGGGCGAATAAGCATCTCGTCCACCGTCCATCCTGCCAGGTGGATGGCGGAAGCCTGGCCGGTAATCACTTCGCCACCGCCGAGGCCGCGAAAGAAGCCCCTGCCCCCGAGGGGAGTCGCGACGGCGTGGGTGATGCCATTGGCGCGCGCCACCGGAATCAACTCGCTGGGGGGGTGAACGGCGGTCATGGCGACCAACTGCGGGTTGTAGTTCCCCACATCGGGAGTGTCCACGGTGGGCGGCACGTAGGCAATCTCGATCAAACCCAAGGTGGTCACCGGGTCGAAGATGCCGGGATAAATCTCCAATCCCCTGACGTCGATCACCTCAGCATCAGCGGGAACGTCCACGTTGAGGCCCACGGCGGCGATTTTTCCGTCGCGAATCACCACCGTGCCGCTCTCGACCGGAGGGCCTGCCAGTGTGTAGACCTTGGCGCCGCGCAGGGCGTAAACATGCGCGGGCGATGCCGCATCGGGCGCCGCATTCAGTCCAAGCCACGGCGTAAGGAAAAATGCGGCCAATGTTGCGGCCATGAGCGCCAACAAAATTCTTTGCAGCCTCATCTGGGTCGATCTCCTTCCCTGAAACTCGCTGTGGATCTCGCCCTCCTCGAGGAGAGGGCAGTTCATACTGGACAGGGCCTTACCCCTCCGCCTCCGTGGGCTTCGCAGGAGGTTTGGAGGGGGCCGCAGGAGCGGCGGCGCCGGGGGCCGGCCGGGACGTAACCGCGCCGGGTCGCCCGGCCTTCTTCGCAGTCTCCGCCGTCTTCGCTTCTTTTTCGAGCAATGCTTTCTTTTCTTTTTCCAACGCCGGGCGGCGGGCAATGTCCTGCTGGCGGTCGAAGTAAACCTGGCCGTCAATCAGAACCTTCTGAACCACCGCATAGACGCTGAGTGGATCTTTGTCGTATATGGCCAGGTCGGCGTCCTTGCCCGCTTCAATCGACCCCACCCGGTCAGCAATCTGCAACTGGATGGCGGGGTTGATGGTCACCAGCTTCAGCGCCTCGTCGTGCGTAAGGCCGCCCCACTTCATGCTTTTGGCCGCTTCCTGGTTCAGGTGCCGGGACTCTTCCCCGCTATCGGAGTTGATCGACACGATAATGCCGTGCCGGGTCATCATGGCCGCGTTGTATGGGATGGCATCGTAGGCCTCCGTTTTGTACGCCCACCAATCGGAAAACGTGGAAACGCCCGCGCCGCTCCGGGCAATTTCGTCCATTACCTTATAGCCTTCCAGCGCGTGCTGGAAGGTCGCGATCTTGAAGTGGAACTCCTCCGCCACGCGGATCATTTGAACGATCTCGTCGTCGCGATAACAGTGGATGTGCACCAGCCGCTTACCCTCCAGGATCTCGAGTAACGGTTCGAGCTTCAGGTCGCGCCGCGGGGGAATCAGGTTCGCCTCGCCCGCGGCCTTTTTGCGATTGTATTCGCCCCATGCCTTCTTATAGTCCACCGCCTCGGAAAATGCCTGGCGGTAAACGTCTGTCACACCCATGCGCGTGGAGGGGTAGCGCGGCGACCCTCCGGTTGGAAAATTGGAGCGCTTGGGATTCTCGCCCAGGGCGAACTTGATGCCGGGCAGCGCGCCTTCGAACGGAAGATCCTTGGCCGGCTTTCCCCACCGCAGCTTGATGACTAGGGTTTGGCCTCCGATGGCATTGGCGCTGCCGTGCAACACGTTCACCGTGGTCACGCCACCCGCCAGGTCCAGATATATGTCGATATCCTCGGGATTCAGGACGTCGGCAATGTTCACCATGGAAGAGACGCTGAGGCTGCCTTCGTTCACGCTCCCCGCCACCGCGATGTGGTTGTGGCAGTCGACAATCCCCGGCATCACGAACAGGCCAGTTGCGTCGATCACCTTGGCGCCTTCCGGGGCCGCCAAGCCCTTCCCCACGGCGGCGATCTTGCCGTCTCGGATGAGGATGTCGCCCTTTTCAATGGTCCCCTGGGTGACCGTCAAAATGGTCCCGGACTTGAGCAGGGTGACGTCGGCGGCTCCTGCGTGCACGGCGCCGCCCGCCAGGACGAACAGCGCCAGAACCATGCTTATCGAACCGAATGTGCGTTTCATCTACTCCACCTCCTGGTGAGGAATGGCTGCCGGAGCGGGAGTGGTTGGGTGCGCGCCGGTAAAGTCGATCGAGAGGCCGCCCCCGGTGGCCGTGCCTTTAATCTGCTCGCCTTCCAGTGTCCCGCCGAAGACCAGGTCCGTGGGATTGGCGGAAACGGTGAGGCTGAGCGTGAAGCTGAACTGGTTGCCGCTTACCCAGCCGTCGCGAATCGAAACGGTCCCCATGGACCCGAAGGTGGATCCGGAAACGCCTGTCAGCGTGCCCGTAAGGGTGCCATCGGGCGCCATGTTGAGGGCCGCCGTCGCCTCCTCGGGCCCCTGCGGGCCGGATGAGCCGAGCTTCCAATTACCTGTCATTTTCACCGTGGGAGGCGCGGTGGGTCGCCCCGGTTCGCGCACTACGTAGCGGCGGCCGTCAACAAAGACCATTTTTACTTTGGTTTTCTCGTCAAAGGGATCCCCATCGGTCACAACCAGGTTGGCGATTTTCCCGGGCTCGATAGAACCCAGGCGGTCGCCTACACCCAGAATCTGCGCGGCATTCAGGGTGAGTGCGCGCAGCGCGGCGTCGGCCGGCAAACCCGCGTCCATGGCTTTCTTCACGTTTTTGAGAGCGTCCTTGGCAGATCCTGAGCCTTCAAAATAGAAGGCGAAATTCACGCCCGCCTTCTGAAGCACCCCCGGAGAGGAGGGGGCTCGTTCGCGGAAACGGAGCACGCGCAACGGTTCCTCCTCCTCCGGGTCGGCGTTTTTTCCCTTCTCCGGCCACTTCAGGTTCACCAGTACCGGAACCTTGGCAGCGGCAATCTCGGCGGCGGCCTCATAGCCTCCCTGGCCGCCGTAGATAATAGCGCGCGCACCCAGGCGGTCCGCCAGCACCAGCGCCCGGTGAATTTCTTGCGCCGTGTTTCCCGGCACCAGCACCGGAAGTCCCCCCGCTAGCGCGTCGTGCACGGCGATTTCCGTCCGATCATAGGCAGGGCGCTCCAACCCGCTCGGGTGTGCCTCGTAGACGCCCTCCGCCTGGCCGTACCACTGGGCGTCCAGAAAGACTTGGCGCACGTATGAGATAACACCCATCAGGGAATCGGGGTAGGCGCCGAACCCCGGCATGGGCTGGAGGTTGACAAGCAGGACGCGAGGCGCGGCCACTACCATCTCTCCCGCCTGGTCGCCCGCCAGGTTGATCAGCGCGCCCTCGCCCGGGAAGATCCCCTTCATGGGCGCGGCCAGGGTGGAGTTAAAGCCGGCAATGCGCCAAGCCTCCAACCGCTTGTCGTCAGGTTTGAGAACGTCGGCGGCATTCACCCAGGGGGTGGTAGCCGGCCGGTCCTCGGGGCCGCGCGGGGGCGATGACGCTTGCCGGGGTCCAGGAGCGCCCCGGGTCTGACCCGCCCCCGGAGCGGCAGGCTCCGCTGGCCCCAACCCCAGGTCGCTCAGGGCGTTGATGAATCCGGGGTACACCGTGAGCCCCTTGCCCTCGATTAACCAGGCCTCCGGTGGTATGTTCACATTCTCGCCCACGGCCGCGATCAAACCCTTGGCCACGATCACGGTGCCGCTCTTGATCTCCGGCCCCGAAACCGGAACGATGCGGGCATGGGCAATGGCAAAGAATCGAGGCTCCTCACCCCGCGCACCCAATGCCGCACCCAGCACCAGGAAGGCGAAAAGCCACCTGCTCAGTCGTGCCGTCTGTCGGACTTCTTCCACCCATCTCGCCATAACGTGCTCCTCGCGCGCCCCACTACGCCGCAATCTAAATCCCGGCTGGCTGCCCTTGAGAGTGCGGACATCTTACGCCTGTGAGGTACCTCGTTCAAGCGGTCTCACGCCGCGGCAGTGTGCAAGGCGCAGGTGGCGGGATAAACCCGCCGCTACGAGTTTTTCGGCAGCCCCGCCACACCCTCGCGCTTGGGTTGACACCCTCTGGCACGGGATGTTACAAAAGATATAAGGCTGTTTTCAGTGCCCAGCGCCGATACGGTGGGTGTAGCTCAGCTGGTAGAGCGCCAGACTGTGGATCTGGACGTCGCGGGTTCGAATCCCGTCACCCACCCCAAGTCTTAAGTGTGGTCTCCTCCATCAACAGTTCTCTACCAGGAAATGTGTGGCCCGAGTGTTTTTGACATTTTGTAGGGTAGGTGAGATTCCCTTAACATTTCTCTAATTGACAAATAGGTCTTTTTGATGTATTCGTCCTAGACGGGGCGCAAAGAATGACTGATGTGTCACAGCCTGCAACCCGACAGGGTGGAGCGGGCATCTAACTCTGGCTAGGTTTAGTGACTCGGGGGTTAGTTATAAATTAGGGAGCTTCAAGAGTTCCGCAGCATGGTGATGGGATTCCAGATTTGCAAGGGTTTGTAGTCCGCACCTTACTGTTCCAAGACCTAGCTTAACCAAAGCCTTGCACCAGGGCCAAGCAACAACTGAATTCTGCGCACTATTTTGGGTCTAGCAGCGCGACTAGTCCGTAGAAAACCATTTGTGCCGCACCGTAAGCACAGGGGGGATTTCACTGGAGCGGCTGCCTGACCTCCTACGTCGGGTTTGGGACCCCAAGTAAGGGTAACAGATCGCGGAGAACTTCGCCGGTTCGAATCGGCGGGCACGAGTCCCCGGTTCAAGCCGGAAGTTCCATCTTTAGAAAACGGCAGAGGAGGCAGATCATGAGTCGTGGGAATTGGTTGCGAGTCAATGCTTTTCGCCTCAGTGTCCTGCTGGTGTTCCTCCTTTCCATAGGGACACTGGCATTGGGGCAATCCATCAATGGCGGCTTCCACGGTGTGGTGAATGATAGCAGCGGGGCGGTCCTGCCCGGCGCAACCGTCGAAGCCAAAAACCAGGGCACCGGCCTGATTCGACAGGCCACCACTACCGACGTTGGTTACTTTACTATCACCCAGTTGCCCCCCGGAAGCTATA
>DATJVT010000136.1:0-2902 GCA_035501695.1 Terriglobia bacterium
AACGCCCTGAAGCCGGTCGTATTGGGGGTTGAATTTTACGAAGTTGATGGCCAGTTCGCGCCTGACGATGAGTTGCTCAAGATATGCTTCACGGTCCGGGCGCGGCGCGCCAGAGTCCTTAACGGCCAGCGCGATCGTATGAGGACCGATGTGGCCAAAATGCAGGTAAGGCGAAAGCTGGCTGGTGCCATCCCGGTCGGGGTGGTTACGCTCGGTGGCGTAACTCTGTAAGCGTTCGCGCACAAGGCGGGTGAGAGAGCTTAGGGCCACGCTGCTCCCCCCTTGGAAATTCGAAACCGGCTGGACCGTGGTATCGATGGGGAATCCCGCCAGCAGGTCGTCATTCACAGAAAGGGATTCCAACTGCTTTGACTGCAGCCAGCGTATTCGCGCCTGGGGATTACCGGGCGGGGTGAGAAACTCATCGAGCAAGGCGTGAATCCGCGGGCGGATGGTGCGTGCGGCATACTGCTCCTTTTTGAGCAAGGTGGAAGGCACGATGACGTCGGCATCCACAGTCCAGAACGGCACCTGGAGACGCTCGGCAGCCACCTTGCGCCATAGCTCGGGTTCGCGCAGCGGATTCTCGTCGCCCACCACCAGGCACGGTTGAACCTCATTGCAAAACCGCTCTAGCTGGTGCTCAGGCCACCGTCGCAACACGAATCCGACATTCTTTTGACGCAACCCCTCGCTAATATCGCGGAGCCCCTGCACGAGAAAGGTGTAACTGCGCAGGTTGGCATTAGGATAGAAAGGAACCAAGCCGAAGAAGGCAACAACGGGTTTGCCCAGAAGATTCGCCGCCGCGATGGCCACATTCAGCGCCGGGTTGTCCAGAACTCGTTGGGCACGCTGCATCCAGTAGACGACGCACCGCCCTTCGGTGTTGGGGGGACCTGCCCGCCGCACCGTCACTCGGGCGTCTTTGGCTAATTCCTCCAGGTTTCTCATTACGCTCCATGAGTATGGTTTTGCAGCTACGAAGCGGTTTTGCGTCATCGCCTCAAGCTGCGCGGGAAGAGTTCGCATTGGCTGCCGGGAGGCTGGCTTCCGCAATTTTGCGCAGCATGCCCGCATAAATCCATCCATGGAATGGATAGAGGCCGTACCAATAGATCAGGCCGAAAAGGCCCAGCGGGTCGAAGATAGCCGTCTGCCGAATCATGGAGTGTGCGGAGTCGCCCGTGACTTCAAATTCCAGCCAAGCCCTTCCCGGGACTTTCATTTCGGCTACGAGTCGAAGGCGCCGGTCGGCATCGAACTCTTCCACGCGCCAAAAATCGAGAGTATCACCCACTTGCAGTGTCTCCGAATCGCGCCGACCTCGCCGCAGCCCCACCCCGCCCGCAAGCAGGTCGAGGAAGCCACGCAATCGCCACAGAAAATTCGCAAAGTACCACCCGGTGGTCCCTCCAATGCGCCTGATCGGAGCGAAAGCCGTCTTGGGCGAACCTTTGACCTGAATGGTTCGGGAATCCACGAGTCTGGCGCCAAAATGCAAGCCACCCCACGACTGCAGACAGCCTCCGGACGAGAGAGCGTCCGACCATCGGGTTTGAGCAAACTCCTGGTCTTCGTTATGCAAAGCCCTTTCCATGGCGGCGCACAATCCCCGTGGCCGAATACTGAACATCCGCGTGGCCGACGCGTCATGCACGACCGTCGGATGTCGGAGACTATCCACGAGTTTGCGCCCCACACGTGCGTAAACAGGAGTCACTAGTCCCAACCATAGACTGGAGAGGCGTGGAGTCAGCACGGGTACAGAAATCATCCAGCCACGAAGACCCCGCTGCCGGGCATATTCGCGCATGATATCGGCATACGAAACCTGATCCGCACCGCCAATTTCGAAGACCCGAGATTCCCCGGCCGGTAGTGACAGCGCTTCGAGCAGATATGCCACAACATCCTCGATGGCGATGGGCTGAGCTGGCGTTGAAACCCAGCGTGGGCAGATCATGACCGGCAATCGTTCGACCAGCGCTCGGATCATTTCGAATGAGAGACTGCCGGAACCGAGGATGATCGAGGCGCGAAATTCTATGACTGGCACATTGGAGCTCCGCAGAATCTCGCCCACCTCCTGACGGCTTCGCAGGTGAGAGGAAAGTTCCGAGGATGGATCGCCGAGACCGCCCAGATAGATGATTTTTTGGACACCTGCCTGGCTGGCGGCGATGGCAATATTCTTTGCCGCTCGCCTGTCATCCTCCTCAAAGTCTCGTGGCGAACCCATCGAATGTACGAGGTAATAGGCCGTGTGCACGCCGGCCATGGCCGGTGGTAGTGTGTTGGGGTCCAGGCAGTCACCGGCTACAACCTCGGTTCCGGGACCCACTCGCGCTTCGAGGAAGTGAGGGCGGCGGGCAAGGCAACGGACCGGCCGGCCACTTGCCTCCAGGGCCTTCAGCAGCCTGCCACCAATGTAGCCCGTGCCGCCTGCCAGCAGGATCAGAGGCGAGCCGTCAGCGTAATCAACGTTCTCCATAGGCAAAATACGTTTCCTCGAAAATTAACGTTTGGCCGGACCTCTTTCACACTCAGCTTTCAGGCTCCCAATAGCCCCATCAAGCGCCTGCCGCAGCATTTTCCGCATGAGTCCTGGGAAGAGCCTGGCCAGCCAGCCCTCAAACGATTCGGCGGTCTTGACGTGAGTCCTGCCATCCAGGCTTTTGAACTCCCAAACGTGAAGGGCTCGTATTCCAAAGGTCTTCCCGGTCCAGCCAATTCGCACGCCCGCTGTAACTTCCTGCAGAGTCGAGACAATTCTGGCTCCCCCCGATTTCCAGCGGAAGGTCGTTCCAGGTTGGAGCGGTCCCTCCATCAGAACAGCGTTCACCTTCGGGTTCCGCTTCGGCCAACTCTCGATTGCCGACTGCACTTGCCAAACCAATTC
>DATJVT010000137.1:0-2714 GCA_035501695.1 Terriglobia bacterium
AATAATCAGTTCCGTCGGTGGTGGTGACGACATCTGCGGCAATCTTGTCTCCCGGCTCAACCTCCTGCACTACTGCCGGATCCTTTACCTTATAGGGCATGGTCATGGCAGCCATGAATCCCGGAATGTCCTCGTGGTCAACCGTGATCTCGTTGGTCGCGACATTCTTGTCCATCACTTGCCCACGCAAATGGTACCGCTTCAATCCATGCTGACACGACACTGTAAAGCAAAAGCCCAGAATGATGACGGTGAAGAGGCTGCGCAAGCCCATCATGTCCCCCCTTTGTGATTAATCAGAACGCCAGCGTCCACAGGGAGATTCAAAGTTGGTTTCAATCTTGAAGCCGCGACCCGTTGCGCCCTTCGTTTTTTCCACCAAATATAAACCCCAGTGTAAGAAATGATGCTCAGAAAAACGCCAAAGAAGCAGATGGAGGTGCGATAGAACAGCGAGTCGCGCAGGTCGCCGTAGTGGATACCCCAGAGCAAGGTGGATATAGAATTGCCGAGGTGCTGACCGCGAGGCAGGTCCACGTCGCGGAGTCCGCCGGTGTTGCCATCGATTAGTACGGTTGTATCCCATCCGTGGCCGCGGAAGTCAAGGCTGGAGCGGACGCAGTAGGTGTAGGCGCCGTACATATCGATATACGCCATGCCATAGGGACGCTGAACCGTGAAGTGGTGCAACGCCGCCTGCTCCGCGATGGCGCGCTCGCCCGACTCCTGCGCCTGCCGCCACGTGAGCGCCGGGGTTTCCAGCGGTTTGGGCACCACATTTCTTGCGACGCTTTCGTCGGAAGTGACGTAATCGAAAACGTGTTTCATGACCGGCTCGTAGACCGTGCGAAGGCCCAGCATCACACTTGACCATCCGAAGACAAAGAGCAGCGGCCACAGCCAGAGACCTCCCGCACGGTGCAGGTCAAAGTGCACGCGCGCGGAGTTGGCGTTCCAGTTGACTTTCCACGCCTGGCGCCAGCGCCGCCAGAAGGGGCCGGCACTGCGGGGCAGCGTCAGGTAGAAACCCACAAAGCTGTCCAGAGTCCAGAGCAGGGCGATGACGCCGACGAACATCCAGCCGGTATTGGTATTGGTGGCCAGGCTCGTGTGCAGGCTATAGACGAAGGGAAGCAGTTTCCGCCGCCAGGAGTCCGGCCGGGTCCAGTCCTCTTCCATCCCGCCCTTGCCCAGAACGGCGCCGGTCCATGGGTCAAGAATAAGCTCACCGTAGCCAAGGTCATACTTCTTGCCGGTGGCCGGATCGGCACGCCCGCCGACAATGATGTGGGCTTGATCCTCCTCTACCCAAAAGTAGGCGGCGCGCAGGTGCGGATCGGTTGCTTCGGCCCGCTCCGCCAGCACCGCCAGCTGTAGTGGCGGCCGATGAGGTGGCTTGAGAACGTGAAGTTCCGGATTCAGAAACCGGTCAATACTGCCCTGGAAGGCAAGAATCGAACCCGTCAACCCCACGATGATGAGACACGCGGCCATCAGCAATCCTGTCCAGCGATGAAGCAGGATGCTCGCTTCCCTGATTCCAAATTTCCTGGGCATGGCGTGTCTCCGGGTCGGGCCGTGGCTCAGAATTTGATTTGCAGCGCCGGCATGAGAGCAAAGGGCGCGCCCGGCATGGCCTGGTTGGGATTGACGTTGGTGAAGTAACGGCGGTTCAGAAAATTATCCACGTTGATCTGCCCACGGATGCGCACCTTTCCGATCGCACGCTCGTATCCGGCCATGAAATTGACGATGGCAAACGAGGGGATGCGGTCCGCCAGGTAGTACGGATTGAACGTATTGGGGTCCACGTCGTACTCATAAGCCTGCTCGCCGGACCGCGTTTGCATGCCGCCACCGAGCTTAAGCCCGCGTAGAGCGCAGTTTCGCGGCTCCCACACGCCCCAGAGGCTTGCGAGGTTGTGGGGGACGCTGGGAAATGGCAGGCCTTGCATGCTGGGGAAGTTATTGTCGCTCGTGGTCATCGCCTGCAAACTGGAATATCCGCCAATAAGCCGCAGGGTATGCGTCACTTGCCCCGAAAGATCGAATTCAATCCCCTGGGTACGCGCGGTTCCAATGGCGATGGTGTAAATCGGGTTCTTGGGGTCAGCGGTGGGAATATTGTGTTTGATGATTCGGTAGACTGCGGTGGAGGCGGAGAGGCGCCGATCCAACCACTCTGTCTTGATGCCAAACTCAACTTGGCTTGCCGACTCGGGTGCCAGCGGGGCGCCATTGGCGGTGAAAGCAAAGAGCGCCGACGCGCCATAATTTGAGGTATACGAACTGTAAAGGCTCACATGCTCGTTCGGCTGCCACAACAATCCCGCCCGCGGCGTCGTAGGCCGATCGTGAATAGAGTTGGGCGAATAGGAATAGGGACTGGCCGTGGTGATGTTCTCCTGCTCCTCGGCCCAGTTCATGCGCAGCCCGGCCAGAATAAAGATCTTCTTGGGTAGTTCCACCACGTCCTGAGCATACGCGCCGTATTCATCCCAGAGTTGGGTGGCCCAGATGTCTCCACTGGGATCCTGCGTGCCATAGGACTGGTTGTACACCGGACTGTAGATATTGATTGCCGCTGGCGTAAGGCTTTGGTTGCCAAGCCACCCACCGCTTTCCCTATAAAAGTCAAACCCGGCCAGGAAGGTGTTCTTGACCGGACCTAAGGAAAACTTCCCGGGGATGTCGGCCACCACCTGATTGCTCAT
>DATJVT010000138.1:0-3253 GCA_035501695.1 Terriglobia bacterium
AGCCGAGAGCAGCAAAATCCTCGCGTATTACCGGATGCGGTTCGGCTTCCCCGACAATGTCAAGATCTCGCTGGGGACATTGCAGAGTTCCAGTATTGCCCCTGACTTTGACCAAGGCGCCTTAACTCTGGACGACGGCAAGAAGCAGGGCACCCAGCCCATAATGATTTCCAAGGACGCGCATTTCCTGGTCGTGTTCCCCGCTAACGGCAACATCGAGCTTCATCAGAATACGCCTTCCGAAATGGAACAGCGCATTCGCGACGCCTTCAAAGTCCCTGCCACTCAGAAGCTTTCGGTGGGCGGGTTCAAGCCTTCCCAGGTGGCGGACTTTGAGCAGGGCACTCTGACGGTGGAAAACGGGTCGAATAAGCTGGACCGCCCGATCCTGCTGACCCGGGACGGCAAGCACCTGATTTTGGGCGATCTCTACAATATGACGGTCGACATCAAGCAGTTGGCGCTGCGCACGATTTCTTTGCATGATGTGCCCGCGCAGGGTCCGGCCAACGCCCCCGTGACCATTGTCGAGTACGCCGATCTCCAGTGTCCCACGTGCGCCCGCGTGCACGAGTTCCTGGAGACTCAGGTGCTGCCCCGGTACGGAAACAAGGTGCGGGTGGTCTTCAAGGAATTTCCCCTGGTGGGTTTTCATGACTGGTCGCCGACTGCGGCCATTGCCTGCCAATGTGCCTTTGAACTTAATCCTGCCTCCTACATCCCCTTGCGTACCGCCATCTTCCGCAATCAGCAACTGATCAACATCACCAACCTCCGGGAATCGTTGCTAAGCTTTGGGGAGCAGGCGGGATTGGACCGCGTGAAGCTGGCCGGTTGCATTGACGCCAAGTCGTCCTACCCTCGCGTCCAGCGCGACATGGCGGAAGGCAAGCGCCTGGACGTGAATCAAACGCCCACTTTGTTCATTAATGGCAGGATGATCATTGGCTTGCCCTCCGAAGCCGGTTTCTTCCAGGCCGTCGATGAGGCCCTGAGCGGCAAATGACCCGCCGGGGAGCCCAAGCAGGTGGCGCGGCGACATCCTACTCGCACCTTTCGCGGAAGCGGTACGCTTCGGCCTCGAGTCTTTACATTTCAGGCCCGCCCCGGCGCTGATGGCGCGGGGGTGGTTACCACGGCCCGGCAGGCGGCGAAATCAAGATTGTAAAGACTCCTAAGCTCGGGCGGAAGGCCCACGCTACCAAGGCGTAACGTTACGCCGCTGAACTAGCCTTGCCGCGCGGGGCGTAGGTCCTCTATAATAAGTGTTTTTCGTCGAATCACGGGAGCAATCATGTATCTCTTCTTTCGGAAAAACAAAGAGGCAGTAAAGAAATACCTCCTCATCTTCTTCCTGGGAATCGTTTCCCTCAGCATGGTGGTGGTGATGGCGCCCATACCGGGCGGCGACATGTCCCGCTCAGACACTAATGTGTTGGCCTCAATTGGCGGCGTCAACATCACCAGCACCGAGCTGGATCAGAGGATCCGCGACCGCTTCCGGAACTCGACCATGCCCTTCGATCAGCACATGATGCCGATGATCGCCCCCAGCATGCTTGACCAGATGATGATTGACCAGGTCCTGGTGCAGCAGGCCAAGAACATGGGAATCGAAGTTTCCGACGGAGAAGTGTTGAACGCCTTCCAGAGAATCCCCTATTTGTACCCGGACGGGAATTTTGTGGGGATGGATCGCGCCGCGGACCTGGTAGCGCAATACGCCAACATGTCGCTTCCCAAGTTTGAAGGACTCCTGCGCGACAGCCTGCTGGAGGAGAAAGTCCGCAGTATTGTTACGGATGGAGTACAGGTGACTCCTGCCGAGGTTATGGAAGCCTTCCGCCATCGCAACACCAAAACCAAGATTGACTATGTGCTCTTCGATCCCAGCCAGTTCCTCAAAGACGTGACGGTGAAGCCGGAAGCGCTGGAAGCTTTCTTCAAGAAAGATCCCGCGCGCTACAAGCTTCCCGAGCAGCGGCAGGTGCGCTACGTCATCATTGACCCCGACCAGGTTCGCGCCCAGGTGAAGGTGAGTGACACGGATTTGCGCCAATACTACGCCCAGCACCTCTCTGATTATCGCGTCCCCGACCGCGTCAAGGTGGCCCACATCCTCTTCAAGACCACCGGAAAGACGCCGGCGGAGGTTTCCACGATTGAAAAAACCGCGGCCGACGTGCTGAACCAGATCCGCGCCGGCGCCAACTTCGGCGATCTTGCCAAGCGCTATTCCGAGGACACCAGCGCCCAGGCCGGCGGCGAACTGGGTTGGATTGTTCACGGGCAGACGGTTGCCAACTTCGAGTCCACCGCGTTTTCCTTGAAGCCGGGGGAAGTGAGCGGCCTGGTCAAGACCGAATATGGCATCCACATCCTCAAGGTCGAAGACAAGGAAGTGGCGCATCTGGAGCCGTTCGCCAAGGTGGAGGATTCCATTCGCGCGGACATGGAAAAGCAGATGGTCGCCGATGCCCAGGCCAACATGGCTGCCAACCTCGAATCGCAGCTCAGAGCGAACCCGCAGCAATTTGAAGACATCGCCCGGAAGGCCGGGCTGGAGCCCAAAACATCACCGCTGTTCAGGTACAACCAGCCGGTGGCCGATCTTGGCAAGACCGATGCATTTGAAAACCTCGCGTTCCAGCTTCGCCAGAATGAAGTGGGTACCCCCATCACCGTCCCCAGGGGAGAAGCGATCATCCAATTGGTCCAGATTGCCCCCGAGCACGTTCCCACGCTGGATGAGGTCCGCGCCCAGGTGGAGGAAGACTACCGCCACGAGCAGTCGGTGACACTGGCCAAGGACAAGGCCCAAAAACTCGCGGAACTGGCGAAGACGCAGGACTTTGACAAGGCGGCGAAATCACTGGGATTGACTCCCAAGGAAAGTAACGACTTCAGTGAGAATGAGTACGTGGAGGGCGTGGGAAGCGGCTCCCAGTTGAGCGAGGCCTTCACCCTCGCCCCCGGACAGGTGAGCAGCGTGCTCTCCGTCGGCACCAACCAGGTTCTGTTCAAAGTGGTTTCGCGCACGCCGCCTAATGAGGCGGATTTTGCCGCCCAGCGCGACCAGATCCGGGAAGAACTGCTGGATCAAAAGCGCGACCTGCAGTATGAAATCTATCGACAGAACCTGAAAGAGCAATTCCTGCGATCGGGAAAATTGAAAGTCAATGAAGCTGCTCTGAAACAGTTTCTCTCGGCATACCAGGGACAGTAGTAGCGGCATCCGGGTTTGAGCCCCGGC
>DATJVT010000139.1:0-2641 GCA_035501695.1 Terriglobia bacterium
CCCCGACACTTTCAACGTTGACACCACGGCCATGCTCGAATGGGGCCTGTGGGGACTGGCCGCCGACTACATTGATAACTACTTTAGCAGATGGGTCCGCGACGACGGGTCGATCCTCTACCGCGGTCCGGAAACCGGCCAGTATGCCCGCATGCTCACCGTGGTCGCTGAATACGCGAATTACACCGGGGACTACAAGCTGCTGCTCGCGCATCGGCGCCGCATTGACGCGGTGACCAGGCTTCTGCTTTCCCTGCGCGAGAAGTCGCTCCAACTCCCGCCCACCGACCCCGCCTACGGCATGATTGCCGGAACCATTGAAGCCGATTCGACCTTCGATCCGGATACCACGCGCTACATGCAGCCCTACTTTTCCAACAGCGCGGAAGCGGCGCGGGGCTTTCGCGATCTGGGTGAAGTCTGGCAGCGCGTGGGCAAGCAAACCGGTCGTGAGGACCTCACGGCGTGGGGCGGGCGGCTGGCGGAGGAGTCGCAGGCCCTCCGGAAAGATCTCCAGACTTCGATTCGCCGCTCCATCTTGCCGGACACGCATCCGGTCTGTTTGCCGGCCGTCGCGGGAGCAAAGGAGCCCTTTGATGTCGCCATTGACCGTGACATCCTGGACCCGCAGGTCCGTTCCTACCGTGCCTACATGGAAATGCTCTTCTCCGGCATGCTGACGCGCGAGCAGGTGGCGATAATCGTGAACTACCGGGGCGCGCACCGTGATATCCGGCTGGGGGTTCCCCTGGCCTATGGGTTTCAACATGACATGCAAGGCTTCCTGACCTACGGCCATGGGTACGGCCTGCTCCAGTACGATTTCGTTCGGGAATATCTCCTGACCCTTTATGGCATGATGGCCCACCATAATACGCGGGGGACCTGGACGGCGCCGGAAAGCCGGGCCACGGATCAGGAGGGCGCGGCGGGCTCCTATTGCACGCCCGCCCAGTTAGTGGTCCCCCTGATGACGCGCTGGATGCTGGCTTTCGAAGACCCGCAGTCGGACACCCTCTGGCTGGCCAAGGGAACCCCGCGAAACTGGCTGGAGGAGGGCAAGAAAATCAGCGTGACCGGCGCCCCTACCCGATGGGGACGGGTGAGTTTCACCATCATCTCCCGGGTCAGCCAGGGGAAAGTGGAAGGGCAAGTCCTATTGCCGGCATCGTTCGTGGGGACCGTCAAATTGCGCTTACGGCTTCCGGAAGGCCACCGGATTCAGTCCGCCACGGTCAACGGCCGGCCCGCGGCGAAGTTTGATCCGGAGGAAGAGACGGTGATTCTGCCGCCGGGCATGACAGGCAGGATTCCCTTGGAGGTGAGTTGCCAGTGACCGGAAAAACCCCAACCGTCATCCTGGCGGGCCTGTGGGCCGTGCTGGCATACGCGATATTTCCCCCCGCGCGATCCCTACCTGCCTTTTCTTCCAACTCCTGGGCGACGTATTACGCCCCGAAACGGGCGCGGCCAATCAACATCGATGGCGTCCTGTCGGAGTGGGCCGACGTTAAAGGTTTCACCATGGCCGAGGAGAAGTTTTTCTTCGTCGGCCAGGGAATGTCCTCCTCCAAGTGGCAGGGGCCGGCGGACCTTTCCGCCACCTTCAAGTTGCAGTGGGACGAGCAGTACCTCTACATCGCGGTGGAAGTCACAGACGACCACGTCACGGAGCCCCACGGCTCGCTGGTGCCAGGTCTTGAGACCGGGTCCTGGGACGATGACGGCGTTGAAATCATGCTCGATAACGACGGTTGCGGCATGCCCCGCTATTATGTCGGCGACCCCATGCACCACGAGTTTCACTTTGTCTACAGCGCCACGCATCCGTTTGTCTTTGATAATTTCTGGAAGCCGCAGCCCGGCGCGCCTCAGGCCATGTTCACGCTTCCGGATGGGACCCTCGAGCCGCTGGCTTATCCGGGAGAGGTCATGGTGAAGCACGAAGTCACCCGGGAGTTTTCCGGGCCTCCCTACCAGGGCCGGTTCGCCTTCCGGAGAACTCCCAAAGGCTACAACCTGGAGATCCGCATGGCATTGCCCGGAGCCGCCATGAAAGCCATCAACGAAGGCGGGCACCCGATCGGGTTCGACCTGGCGGTAAACGACAACGATGCGGGCGCGGGTCCACTGAAACAGCAACTCCACTGGTCGGGCGTCAACGACAGGTTCTGGCGTAACGCGCAGTTCTTCGGCACCCTGATTCTTCTCAACCGGTAGAGGCGGGAGGGGCAATGGGGATGGTCAACGCTCGCCGGTCGGCTTCTCGGAACATCGTGAGATGACTTCCCTTCTGCCGCCAGCGGGCATAGCCCGCCTTTTTTAAGGCACTTCCCGAGCGCGTAAAGCGGGAAGTTGCTTAGACATGAGCGGGCGTCACCTGCACCAAAGTGGTAAACACAGCGACGGTCTCTGGACTTAGCCAAAACGTATGGAAAAAGACTGGGCAAGGCGAGCGTGACCGGATATTGCATTCGGTTTAAAGTTTTAAAGGATATAAACATCGATACGCTTGAAGCGGCAATACGATATGGGCTTGCAGCTCAGAATGAAAAAGGCAAGCTGATGAAATGATTCCCCTGTCAAAGGCAAGCAGTTTTACCACCGAGCTCTCCCGAAAATATAGAAACTCCAGGCGCCG
>DATJVT010000140.1:0-6896 GCA_035501695.1 Terriglobia bacterium
GCCCGGAACTTGACCTTCGGATTATCCTTCGCCAGCACCTTCGTGATCGCCGCCGTCAACGTCGTCTTGCCGTGATCAATGTGCCCGATCGTCCCCACATTCATGTGCGGCTTCGACCGATCGAATTTTTCCTTGGCCATAGCTCAGTTCCTCATCCGTCAGAGATTCAACTGCCAAGCGCAAACCAGACTTTACTTTTCCACCGTCCTGCCTTGTATCTTTGCGATGACTTCCTCTGCGATCGCTGCCGGCGCCTGGTCGTAACGGAGGAAGTGCATGGTATAAGACGCCCGGCCCTGCGTGCGCGAGCGCAGATCGGTGGCATAACCGAACATTTCCGAAAGCGGGACAGTGGCGCGGATAATCTGGGTCGAGCCACGGCGCTCCATCCCTTCCACATGGGCGCGACGCGAAGTCAGATCCCCCACCACCGGCCCCATCGACTCTTCGGGAACCACCACTTCAACCTTCATGACCGGTTCCAGCAGGACCGGCTTCGCCCTCCGGACCGCCTCCTTGAATCCCAGGGACCCCGCGATTTTGAAAGCCATCTCCGAAGAGTCCACTTCATGGTAAGACCCGTCCGTGAGGCTCACGGAAACCCCATTCATCTCATAGCCGGCCAAAACCCCGCTCTCCATCGCTTCTCGAATGCCCTGGTATACGGGGACGATGTACTCTTTGGGCACCACCCCGCCCACGATTTCATCCTTGAAAAGGAGGTTCAATTCAGCGTCGAATTTGTTCGTGGATTTCTTGCGGCTGAGCTCGGCAATGGCATTAAGGTCGGGGTGCGGCAAGGGCTCAATTCGAACGAATACATGGCCATACTGGCCTCGTCCGCCCGTTTGACGAACATACTTGCCTTCAGCCTCGGCGCTTCCCAGGATCGTCTCGCGGTAAGCAACTTGCGGGCGTCCGACATTGGCGGCAACATTGAACTCGCGCACCATGCGGTCCACGAGGATCTCAAGGTGCAGTTCTCCCATGCCGGAAATCAGAGTCTGCCCGGTATCCGGGTCAGTGTTGACCTTGAAGGTGGGATCTTCCTGGGTCAGCTTGGCAAGTGCATTACCCAGCTTTTCCTGATCCGCCTTGGTCTTTGGTTCGATCGCCACGGCGATGACCGGTGCGGGGAAATCCATGGCTTCCAGAACGATGGGGGCCTTCTCATCGCAAATCGTGTCACCCGTGGCGACATTCTTCAACCCGACGGCGGCGGCGATATCTCCTGCCCATACCTCAGAGATCTCTTCGCGCTTGTTGGCGTGCATCTGAAGCAGCCGCGAAACCCGTTCATTCCGGTCCCGCCGCGGATTGTAAACCGAATCGCCCTGCTTGAGGTTCCCGGAATAAACGCGAAGGAAGGCCAATTGCCCCACGAAGGGATCGGTCATGATTTTGAAGACCAGTGCTGCAAAAGGCTCGCCATCGTCCGCCTTGCGGGTCAGCGTCTTCTCTTCGTTGCGGGGATCTGCACCTTCAATAGGGGGAACATCGAGGGGAGAGGGGAGATAATCTACCACGGCATCCAGTAAGGGCTGGACGCCCTTATTCTTGAATGCCGTACCACAAACCACCGGGAAAGCCTTCATGGAAATCGTGGCGCGGCGAATGGCGGCGTGCAGATCATCTGACGTGAGCGCCTCACCATGGACATACTTTTCCATGACGGCGTCGTCCACTTCGCCCAGGGATTCGATCAACTGTTCACGGGCGTGCTTTGCTTTTTCCGCGTACTCAGCGGGGACCGGCAATGTATCGAATGCCGCGCCAAGCGTTTCATCCTGCCAAACGATAGCCTGCTGGGCGACGACGTCGATGATCCCGTCAAAACTGTCCTGGGCCCCCAGGGGCAACTGGATCACGATGGGATTGGCATGGAGCTTGGAACGCAACTGGCTGACGCAGGCGTCAAAGTCCGCTCCCACCCGGTCCATTTTGTTGACAAAGACGATGCGGGGAACACGATACTTATCGGCCTGCCGCCAAACGGTCTCCGTCTGCGGCTCGACACCTTCCACGGCGCCCAAAATGGCAATCGCTCCGTCCAGTACCCGGAGCGACCGCTCAACCTCCGCCGTGAAGTCCACGTGACCCGGCGTATCGATAATATTGATCCGGATATCGTTCCAAAAACACGTGGTGGCCGCCGAGGTGATGGTGATGCCGCGCTCCTGCTCTTGCTCCATCCAGTCCATGACAGCCGTGCCGTCATGCACTTCACCCATCTTGTGCGTTCTCCCCGTGTAGTAGAGAATGCGCTCGGTCGTGGTCGTCTTACCGGCATCGATGTGGGCCATGATGCCGATATTGCGATACCTCTCGAGTTGTACTTCCCGCGGCATATCAGTAATTCCAAACCCCGCTTGGTCCCGGCTGAGAGGAACCAAGTTTCGTCCGCCCAACAGCTCGCGAACAATCCAGCGCCCGACCTCGGTCCCGTGGGATCAAGATCCGGCACCCCCGCCATCAATTGAGCCACTGTGCCCGTCGGTTGACGGGCTGCAATGCGGATAGTGGGCCGGGGAGGCGCCACATCCCGCCTTGCTCGATTTCATCCTGATGAAACAGGATTACCAGCGGTAATGGGCAAAAGCCTTGTTGGCTTCGGCCATGCGGTGCGTATCGTCCCGTTTCTTGATGGCCCCGCCGCGATTGTTCGCTGCATCCAATAATTCCGCGGCGAGCTTCTCCACCATGGACTTTTCCCCCCGCTCACGCGCATAACCGATGATCCATCGGAGACTCAAGGAGGTCTGACGATTCCGATTAACTTCCACCGGCACCTGGTAGTTGGCTCCGCCCACGCGCCTTGATTTGACTTCCAGCGCCGGCTTGACGTTATCAACCGCCTTCTTAAAGAGCTTCAAGGGGTCATCGTTCGCCCGTTGCTTGATTAGTTCGAAGGCGTCGTACACGATATTCTGGGCAACGCTCTTCTTCCCTTCAAACATGACGCAGTTGACGAGCTTCTGCACCAGAGGATTGGCGTATACCGGATCGGGACCTGTTTCTCGACGTTCTACCGTACCTTTACGTGGCATCTACTGGTTCTCAGTTCTCAGTTTTCAGTTGTCAGTTCCCGGTCGTTGACAGCCAGGAATCAGATCTTCATGCCGTTTTCAGTGAAGACTGATTACTGACGACTGACAACTGACGACTTCTTTAGGCCGCTTTCGGCCGCTTGGCTCCATACTTGGAACGCCCTTGCCGCCGGTCTGTAACACCCGCGGAGTCCAGCGTCCCCCGAATAACGTGATAGCGCACCCCGGGCAGGTCTTTGACCCGCCCACCGCGAATGAGCACGATGGAGTGCTCCTGAAGGTTGTGTCCCACGCCGGGAATATAGGTGGTCACTTCCATGCTGTTCGTCAAACGTACGCGCGCGACCTTGCGCAGCGCCGAATTCGGTTTCTTGGGCGTCTGCGTGTAAACGCGGATGCATACTCCGCGCTTTTGCGGACAGCTCTGCAGGGCCGGGCTGGATGTTTTGTAGCGCGGCGGCCTGCGGCCGAGGCGAACCATCTGACTGAACGTGGGCATTCTAAAACCTTTCGCCAATCCCTACTTAGCGTCGCGTTTCACGGACACATGTATGGGTGGAAATTTGGCTCACGCCAAATCCTTGCAATACTAACAAAACGAATAAGCCTGTGTCAAGGGTTTACATGCGCCGACGGCTAAAATTCTCAACGCATCTCCATAATTTCGTGTTCTTTGCTTTTCGCCTGGGCTTCCAGCTTCTCCATGTACTCATCCGTCAGCTTCTGGATTTCTTCCAAGCCGCGGCGTTCGTCGTCCTCAGAGATCTTTTTGTCCTTTAGATCCTTTTTCAAGGCCTCATTGCCGTCACGCCGGATGTTGCGGACAGCCGTGCGGTGATTCTCCATAACCTTGTGCAGGTGTTTGACCAGTTCCTTCCGCCGCTCTTCCGTCAGCGGAGGGATGGGGACTTTCAGAATTTTGCCATCATTCACCGGATTCAAGCCCAGGTCCGAAGATCGAATCACTTTTTCGATCACGGACAACAGGCTGGGGTCCCAAGGCTGTACGCTTAACATGGCGGGATCCGGAACCCCTAGAGTCGCCACTTGATTAAGCGGCGTGGGCGTTCCGTAATACTCGACCTTCAAGTGCTCCAGCAATGCCGTGGAGGCGCGTCCGGTTCGAACGCCCGCAATCTCGGCTCGCAGGTCTTCGGCAGCCTTCGCCATGCGCGTTCTGGTTTGCTGCACCGTCTCTTTGATCATTTTGCTCGCCTTTCCCGCCCGGCCTCTAGGGGGCGACGCGAGAACCTATCTTCTCACCCAGGATGACCCTCTTGAGATTCCCCGGCTGGTTAAGATTAAAAACGATGATGGGCAATCGATTGTCCATGCACATCGAAATCGCCGTCGTATCCATCACGGCCAGGCCACGAGAGAGCACATCCAGATATGTAATCTCGTCGAACATTTTGGCGTCTGGCACCTTCTTGGGATCGGCGTCGTAAACCCCGTCTACCTTGGTCGCCTTCAGGATGACTTCCGCCCTGATTTCCATGGCCCGCAGGGCAGCGGCGGTGTCGGTTGAGAAGTACGGATTCCCGGTTCCTCCCGCAAATACCACCACGCGGCCTTTCTCCAGGTGCCGGATCGCGCGGCGGCGAATAAATGGTTCGGCAATCTCTCGCATCTCAATTGCCGTGACCACCCGCGTGTGCGATCCCTTTTTCTCCAGTGCGTCTTGCAGCGCCAGGGCATTAATGACGGTCGCCAACATGCCCATGTTATCCGCTACGACGCGGTCGATTCCCATCGCCGAAGCCGCCACACCGCGGATAAAATTACCGCCACCCACAACCACGGCGACTTCCAACCCCATTTCCCGAACTTCCGAAACCTCGCGGGCAATCCGCGATGCCACTTCGGGGTCCACGCCGAACCCCTGTTTACCCATCAGGGCTTCGCCACTCAACTTCAGCAGGATACGCCGGAACTTGGATTGGCTCATGTGGTCACGACAGGCGTTTGGGCGCGGGACTTAAGCGCAATTCGTTTTCCCGGCAAACAAGCCGGGCGGCCCGAGAGCTATGCCTTGAAGGCTGGCACCTAACTGGCCACCGGTGGTGTGGGCTCCGGGCCAGGCTTCTCCGCCCCCTCGCCCACTTTCAACCGGGAAAACCGGCTGACGTTGATGTTCTCGCCAAATTTGGCAATCTTGGAGGCAATTAATTCGCCCACCGTCTGTGTGCTGCCTGCGTCCTTGATGAAATGTTGCTCGTAAAGGCAGTTGTCCTCGTAGAACTTCCCCAGCTTGCCTTCGACGATCCGGTCCAACACGTTCTCCGGCTTGCCGGTGGCCGCAGCCTGCGAGCGCAGCACTTCCTTTTCGCGCTCCAGAACCTCGGGGGTGACATCCTCTTTGCGAATAAAGCGCGGGTCCGTGGCGCAGATTTGCATGGCCAGGTCATGCGCCAGATGCTGGAACTCCTCGTTCCGGGCAACGAAATCCGATTCGCAATTGACTTCCACCAGGACGCCGATTTTTCCGCCCGCATGAATATACGAACCGACCACGCCTTCCGACGTAGTCCGCCCGGCCTTCTTGGCCGCGGTGGCCAGGCCGCGCTTGCGCAGCACCGTGAACGCTTTCTCCATTTCGCCCTGCGCCTCATCCAGGGCGCGCTTGCACTCCATCATGGGAGCACCACTGATCTCGCGGAGTTTCTTTACTTGTTCCGGGGTAACGCTCATGCTCGATTAAACCCTCCTGACACAAGGCGGGCAATCCCGCCTCGCCTGTCTCCCAAGCCGTCGCTCGAAATCGCGGAATTACTGAATGTCCGGCCCGCCACGTCCGCGCGGCTTGGCTTCGCCCACGGGCTTCCGTTTTAATTTGGGCGTGCGCACACGGCCATCCAGGTCCTCTTCCGCAGCAAGAACCGTAGGCGACATTGGGGCGCCCGGCTCGGGCTCGTAAGCCTCCATGCCTCCCGCAAACTCCATACCCTCGGGAGGGGGAATTTCCCCGGCCGCGATGGCCGCCTCCAGGCGTTGTTGCTCCAGTTCCTCTGCAGCCTTCTCCGCCGCCACTTTCTCTTCTTCCAGCCGCTTGTCTTCGGCCGCCTGACGGCCTTCCAGGATGGAATCCGCGATGCGCGAAGTGAAGAGGCGGATGGCCCGTAACGCATCGTCGTTTCCGGGGATGACGTAATTGACCATATCCGGGTCGCAATTGGTGTCCACGATTGCGACTACGGGGATTCCCAGCTTGCGAGCTTCCTGAACGGCGATCCCCTCGTTGTGGGAGTCGACAACAAAGAGAGCATCGGGCAGCCCCGGCATCTCTTTAATGCCCGACAGGTTCTGTTCCAGATGCTTGCGTTCGCGCTCCAACCGCAGCACTTCCTTCTTGGTGAGCAGTTCGTAACGCCCGTCCTTGCTCATCTCTTCCAACTCCCGCAGGCGTTGGATAGACTTCTGGATGGTCGCATTGTTGGTCAGCAGACCGCCCAGCCAACGGTGGTTCACGTAGTACATCCCGCAACGGGCAGCTTCTTCCGCAATCGCCTCTTGGGCCTGCCGCTTGGTTCCCACAAAGAGGAGCGTCTTCCCTTCCCGGGAAAGATCGGCGACATAACGCGCGGCCTCTTTGAACAACTTAAGGGTTTTTTGCAGGTCGATGATGTAGATTCCGTTGCGCTCCCCATAGATGTATTCCTTCATCTTGGGGTTCCATCGGCGGGTCTGGTGACCAAAGTGAACGCCGGCCTCCAGAAATTCTTTCATCGTTATGTTTGACAAACGCTCACCTCGCTCAGGGCAGTCATCAGTTATCGGTTATCAGTCATCAGTGAGAGCACAGCGCCTTTACTGCGAACTGACTGCTGACGACTGGCCACTATCTCTTGG
>DATJVT010000141.1:0-5344 GCA_035501695.1 Terriglobia bacterium
TGTAAAGGTCCCGGATCTCCGCAAACGCCTTCTGCACGGCCGCTTCCGCCCGCTTGAGGTCGGTGACATCGCGCGTAATGCCCCACACCCGGACCAGACAGCCGTTCTCGACGATGGGGATTTCGGTCCTCACCAAATCGCGTCGGCGGCTCTCGGAATCGAGAGTTCGAATCTCGACGGAGCGGCTTTGGAACCCCTCGTGAACCATCGATCGGAAAGCCTCCATCCTCCCCTCATCCCAAGGGAAGATCACCTCCGCCATACGCCTTCCGACCAACTCGTCGGGCGAGGTAAAGCCGGCGATGCGGGCGAAGGCGGCGTTGCACTCTGCCATGATTCCGTGGTGAAGAAGCCACTCCAGGCTTTCACTCTCCGGCAGGCCGAGGGGAAGAGGATTGGCCAGTTCGACGCGCCAGACCCCTTCAATGCTATGGGAGATGAAGTTCTTGTAGCGCGTTTCACTCTCTTGCAGGGCTTCGGCCGCGCCTTCGCGTGCCGCCCGTGTCCGGATGGCGTCGATCCCAAAGCTCAGGTCGGCGGCCAGTTCCGTGAGGAGCTTGACCTCATCTTCGTTAAAGGCGTCGGGCTCCGCTGCATAAAGCGACAGGGCGCCAAACACCTGGGACCCGGCTTGCAAGGGAAGTGCGATGGAGCAGGCGAAGCCGTGCCTGGACTGCTCCTCCCGCCAGGGTGAAACGGTGGCATTCTCCTCCGTGTGGCGATTGATCGCGGGTTGGCCCGTGCGGATGGCGGTGCCGGTTGGTCCCCGGCCCCAGGCATCGTCCGCCCAGGTGATCTTCACGCCCTGGAGATATGCCTCCCCGGCGCCCGCATATGCCACCGGGCGCACGCTTTTCGCTGTGTCCGGTTGGGGGTAACCCACCCAGACAAAACGATATCCGCCCACCTCCGCCAGGATCTTGCAGACCCCCTGGACCACCTCCAATTCGTTCCCGGCGCGCACCACGACTTCATTCGCGGCGCTCAGCGTGCGGAGCGCACGGTTCAATCGGTGCAGTTGTTCCTCCATCCGCTTGCGCGCCGTAATATCGATGTCCATCTCCAGGATCATGGGCGTGCCGTCCACATCGGTGAAGGGGTAATCGTAAGCGTCTATGACGCTGCCGTCCGGGCTGCGGACTTCCCAATGGTGGGGCCGGTTGGTCTTGAAAACCTCGTAGGATTCGCAAAACTCGCAGGGCGCGCTGCGCCCAAAGCAATTCTCATAACAGCGCCGGCCCTTTGACTCGCCAAACCGTTCGCGGAAGGCGCGGTTGGCAAAAGCCACATGATAATCCGCTGTGAGCAGGCAGATCATGGCGGGCAGGGTTTCCAGCACGTCATAGAGCCGGTGCCGTTCTTTTTCCAGCGCCTCCTGGGCCCGCTTACGTTCCGTGATGTCCTTGCCGAATACGGAAATCCCGAATACCTTTCCGTCGCGTCGGAGGAGATTGGCCGTCACCACCATGTATCCAGCGGTGGCTGACTCGTGGTCGAGGGTAAAAGTCCCTTCCTTCAACGCCCGCTGGTAGATTCCGCGCCAATGGGCGGCCAGAGCGGGATCAGCGAAACAATCCTCCGGACGCTTACCCTCCTGGAGGCGTACTCCCAGGCGAAGGAAATGGTTTCGCAGGCCCACATTGAATGTCATAAGCCCAAAATGTTCCGGGTCGACCGACCAGATCAAATCGGTCGTGCTATCCACAATGGCGTTGGTTAAAGCCTGGGTCTCGCGCAGCGCCGACTCGGCTTTAGCTCGCTCCGTGACGTCGACCGCGACAGCGATCATCCCCGCGCTCTTCCCCTCCGTGTCCAGCAAGGGGGTGTAGAGGGCTTCGAAAGTGCTACCTGTAGGGACGGCGAGGACAGTTGTAAAAGATTCGCCCGCCAGGGCGCGCCGGATGCACTCCACGGCCTCGGGCCATTCCGGGAGGAAGGACAGGTAATGCTTTCCCACCAGGTCCCCGGGCTTGCGCCCCGTGGCCGCGATCGCCTTGCCGGTGTGCACCGTAAAGACGCCCTGGGCGTCCGTGGCAAAGAGGATGATGGGGGCGTTGGCGGTCACGGTTTCCAGTTGCGCCTTGGAATGGGCGAGTTCCGCCGTGCGTTCCGCCACCAGCCGCTCCAGGGTTTGCTCCACCATCTTCTGGTCGTGGATATCGGTGGCGGTGCCGATCCAGCGGATGACCTTGCCCTTTTCATTGCGGACGGGCCCGCCGCGGGTCAGGTGCCAGCGGTACTCGCCATCGGCGCGGCGCAACCGATGTTCGATCTGATCTTCTTCGCCGGTCGCCAGGGTACGGCGCCACCCGGCCTCGGTATGGGCCAAGTCATCGGGATGAACGAAGGAGCGCCAATTCCAGCCGGCGGCATCCTCCATGCGGACTCCGGCAAATTGAAAGGCCTGGGGATTGAGGTAGTCCACGGCGCCGGTGGCGTCGGCGCTCCAGACGATCTGCGGCATGGCCTCCGCCAGAACCCGGAAGCGCGCTTCCGAGGCGCGCAACGCCTCCTCCGCCCTCTTCCGCTCGCTGATGTCAAACGCGAAACCCAGGAGGTGCGGCTTTCCCTCCAGAATCAATCGTGTCCCGGTAAACCAGTACGGCGTCCGGGTACCGTCCTTTGCAATCAGATCGGCTTCGACTTCCGCGGCTCCATCTGCAAACAGATCATTCATCCGCCTCAGGACAAGATCTTTTTCCTTGAGGTCGATGAAATCGGTCATTTTCATACCGGCGAGTTCCTGGGAAGAACAACCCGTGACTCTCTCGTTGTTTTGATTCCACCTCAAGAACTTACCGTTTTCATCAAAGAGATAAAAAATGCCGGGGAGGCTGTTGATAATTCTGTCCGAGAAGGTCTTCTCCCGGGCGAGGCGCGCTTCGTTTTCGCGCAACACTTCCTCCGCCTGTTTTCGTGCGGTAATGTCTTGCAGTACGCCCAACAATCGCAGGGGCTTGCCGTCGGGAGTCAGTTCAAATTTCGCGAAGTATTGGATCCAGCGTAATTGCTTGTCATTCAAACGGCGGATGCGATAAGCGCCGCGGAACAGGGCGCCGGGCCGCATGCTTTCTTCCAACTCCCGTTCAAAGCGGGGGAGGTCTTCCGGGTGCAGCGTTTCGCGCACGAATTGATCCCGGTTTACCGGATCGAGGCTCTCAGGTATACCGAAGATCTCGTACATCCGCTGGTTTTCCCAAACGGCAGTGTCCGTTGGCACCGTCCACTCGAAAATTCCCAGTTGTGCCGCGTCAGCCGCCAGGCGCAACCGCTGTTCCCGCGCGCGCAAATCAATCTCGGCCCGCTTGCGCGCGGTGATGTCAATGTTGACGCCGGCCAACCTGAGGGGAGTGCCCGCCGCGTCCTTGAAGGCCTGAAAACACCCCAGGATCCAATGCACGCGGCCGTCCGGCCAGACCACGCGCCATTCGCCTTCCACCGGCTCTCCCGTTTCGAAAGCGCGATTGACAGCGCCCCTGGCGGCGGCCCGGTCTTCCGGATGGACCAGTTGTTCCCACGCCGTCTGTGTCTTGCCGAATTCGCCGGGAGCCAAACCGTACATTGCCTCCAGCTCCGGCGTCCAGGTGTTCGCGCCCGTCTGGATGTTCCACTCAAAGGCCCCGATTCTGGCGGCCTCCGTTGCCAGCCTCAGCCGCTCCTCGCTTGCGCGCAACCCCTCCTCCGCGCGCTTGCGGTCGGTGATATCACGGGCATACAGGTTGACGTAACCCGCCTGGGGGATGGGGGCCAGGCCGAAGAGATACGTTCGTCCGGCGAAAGTGCTCTCGACGTCACGATACGCACCGGCATGCAGCGCCGCGACGGCGGGGTCGGCGATTTCCCCCGGGACCTCCTGCCCGAGGGCGCATCCCCAGATTTTCAGCAAGTCTCCGGCGCCGGCATTGGCGTAATCGAGGAAGCGGCCCTGGCTGAGCCGCATCACCGGATTGGGGTTCTCCTGGGGCAGGCGAGCCGCTATCTCCAGGTCTGCCGCCAGCCGCTTCCGCTCGCTGATGTCGCGCAGAATAACCTGCACCGCGGGCTTCCCCTGGTATTCGATGGTGCCCGCCGTGGCCTCCACCGGCACCGCTTGCCCGTCGAGCCGCAGAATACGGCTCTCGCGCAAAGGTGTAGTTCTTCCCCCCCGCACTAAGTGTGCGCGGATTCGGACCGCTCCCCGATCGTTCTGATCAACCAGGTCAATGATGTTGCGCTCCCGCAGGTCCGCGAATGACGCGGCGCCGTAAAGACGCAGGGCGGCGGTGTTGGCGTAGACGATCCGTTCATCCTGGTGCACCACAATGGCATCCGGCGCATGGGCAACCAGGGTCTCATAGCGCCCCTCGCTTTCCGCCAGCGCCGCCTGCTGCTCCCGCAGCTTGGCGATCAACTCCGTGGAGTTTTCGAGTTCCGTCAGGTCGGTGGCCACCACGCAGATGCTGGGACCGTGCGGAGCGTCCATCAAGTTGGAAGAGATATGGGCGGAAACGTGCGCGCTATCGGAAGCTGTGAACACCAGCCGTTGTCGCAGGGGTTGCCGGCGGCCCCGCTCCAGAAATTTCTTAACGGCTTCCTGCTCATCCGCCCTTACGAATTCCGCCAAGCGGTGGCCGACGATCTGGTCCAGCGGTTTGCGGACGAACTCCCCGAACCGGGCATTGCTGTAGAGAATCGTGCCGTCGAATGCTAACGTGAAGGCGGCCTCCTTCATGGTGTCGACAATCAGGCGGTAGATGGACTCCGCCCCCGCCAGCGAGTAGACTTGCTCCCCGCGCGGTCCGGAGACGACAACCGCGTCCACTTCTCCCTCACGAATGGCCCGCAGGGTCTCTTCCGCCTCGGCGAGACGGGCCTTCAGTTTGGCTATCGATTCCGTCGGTGTTTTCTTGCGGTGCGGCTTGGGCATGGGATTTCCCTATTCCTTCGGCGCGGGTGGCAAGGCCAGGCCTACGATCACCTTCCCGGTGCTCGACCGGTCCCCCAGGAAGAGACGCAACGTCAGCGGCAGTTTCTTGATCGGGGTGAGCGCGGCACGGATCTTTTCCTCCTCGGCTAGCGTGGGCTGCTGGTAGGTGTCGATGACCTCCAACTCGTATCGCCGCTTCAGGTATTCTTCGCAGATGGTCTTGATATTCCTGATTGCAATGGCCGACCGCGGCGTGGCCCCCGCCACGAATAAGCGCAGAACATAGCTGGACTCTTTCCGGGCGCGTGATGCTTCCCCGAATTCCTCCGTACCGGATTGCCTTTTCGCCTTGGTCACGAGCTGCCCCCGCGTACGAGCCCTTTGGAGTGCGGGAGCAGCAGCTCCCGCCTTCCGCCGTCGCATCATACTCGACCGTAT
>DATJVT010000142.1:0-6615 GCA_035501695.1 Terriglobia bacterium
AAGCCGTGATTCTGCGCCGTGATCTCCACCTTCCGGGTTTCCAGGTTCAGGATGGGATGATTGCCGCCGTGGTGTCCGAACTTGAGCTTGTAGGTCTTGCCTCCCAGGGCGAGGCCGATAATCTGGTGACCGAGGCAGATACCGAAGATGGGCACCCGTCCCATCATGTCGCGGACGGCCTGGGCCGCATACCCGACCGGTTCGGGATCGCCCGGACCATTGGAGAGGAACACCCCGTCCGGCTTGAGAGCCATCACGTCCGCGGCCGTGGTCGTGGCCGGCACGACGGTGACGTGGCAGCCCACATCCACCAGTCGGCGCAGAATATTCTGCTTGATGCCGTAATCATAGGCCACCACGTGGAAGCGTGGCTCACGTGGCGGGCCGCCATCCTTTGCCATGATCGGGTGGGAGGGTTCCGTCCAACGATAGGCCGAATTGACCGTCACGTGGCTGGCCAGATCGAGACCGACCATGCTGGGTGAAGCTTTGGCCTTTGCCACCAACGCCTGTTCATCGGCCGCAAGTGTGGAAAGGACACCGCGCATGGCGCCGAACTTGCGGAGGTGCCGCACCAGGGCGCGCGTATCGATATGGGAAATGATCGGGACGTCGTAACTGGCGAGAAATACAGAGACTTCATCCTCCGAGCGCCAGTTGCTGGCCAGCTCGGAAAGTTCCCGCACCACCAGGCCCTCGGCATACGGCCGCGCCGATTCACAATCCAACAGGTTGGTCCCGTAATTCCCGATGTGCGGGTACGTGAGGATTACAATCTGCCCCAGGTAGGAGGGATCTGTCAGGATTTCCTGATAGCCGGAAAGGGAGGTATTGAAAACGACCTCGCCAAAACGCTCAGTGGCGGCGCCGTAGCCGCGCCCCCTGAATACTCTTCCATCCTCTAGGGCGAGAATTGCGTCCATTCACTCTCCAAGATCGGGAGACCGGATGATCGGGCGATCGGGTGAACGGGAGAACAGGAGACGGCGCACTGCGAATTCGCCTCTTGCTCACCCGATTACTTCACCCAGCCCACCCGGCTCAACGGCCAGTACACCAGAACCGCCTTGCCGTAAATGTACTCGCGATCCACCGTCCCCCATTCGCGGCTGTCATTTGAGGAATTCCGATGGTCACCCAAAACGTAGTAGTGATTCGGCTCGACCCGCACCGTCGGGTAGCTCTGCTCATCGAGATAACCCGGCAGTACATAAGGCTCGCCCAGGGGCGCGCCATTCACCCGCACGCGGCCGTCGCGTATGCTCACCTCATCCCCCGGCAGTCCAATCACGCGCTTAATGTAAGACTTGGACGTGTCAAGCGGATAGCGGAACACCACCACGTCGCCCCGCTCGATGGGATTAAAGCGATAGACAAACTTGTTGATGAAAATGCGCTCGTGGTTTTCCAGGCGGGGCTGCATGCTGGTGCCCTCCACCTGCACGGGCTGATAGAAAAAGACAATGACAATGAACGCCAGGAGGACCGAAAGGATAAGGTCGCGCAGCCAATAGCGAGCCTCGAAGAACCACTTGTGCGCAGTGCTCGTCCGTTTCCCTTCATCAGCCGCCAATTCGGTGCGCTCCTGACCCCCGCTGCTCGTCTGACTAATTTTATACCATAGATTAACCGAGGCTTTCCAGGGTTGACGGCCCCGAGGGAAGATCACCCGCCGATGCAGCGCGATTCTCCCATCGCTTTTCTATCTACTTGCATTTCCACAACCGTTTGTATACAAACAGTCTCGGCCCGGCCTTCGGATGGCAGCCCGGATTCACGGGACGAGGAGATGCGGTCTATCCGGCCTAACCCGTGTACGGACCTTGCGTCCTGCCTGCTCCTGGCAGCCTGCCCTCTCCTGGCTTGTTTCACTCTGCAAGCGCAGACATCCGGGGCCAGAGCGTCATCCGCCCCTCTTATCGCCTCCGGATCGCCGGCCTATTCAGCCCATCGCGGCATCTGGACATTCGGCGCGCAACTCGGCTACACGATGGAGTATGGACTCGATTGGCACGAGGTTTCGCACATTCAAATGCTCATCGCTCAGCCGCAATTCGGGTTGATCGTGCGGGACCTCCAACGCTCTCCCCTCCGGCGCTTCGAGATCGTCAACGAGGGGATTCTGGGCAGCGCCGTGCATCCTGCGCCCGCTTACGTGCTGGGGTACGCCCTGCTTCTGCGGCTGGATGGCCGCGAGCATGGCCGGTGGATGCCATTTCTTGATGCCGGCGCCGGAGTGCAACGCACCCCGCTGAGCACGCATGTCCCGGAGCTGAATGGGACAACCCAATTTTCGCCGCAGGCGGGGTTGGGGTTGCAGTACTTCATCCGGCCGCAGCGCGCCCTGGTGGTTGAGTTTCGAACCCTCCATATGTCCAATGCCAACCTTGTGCCTCCCAACATGGGGTTCAACAGCGGCATGTTAACGGTGGGATTTCGCTGGTGGCGCAAGCCCCATTCATTTTAGCTTCTCGATCTCAGATTTTCGATTGCCTGCCAGCGCGCCCCCGTCCGGCACAATCCAAAAACCGGGTGAACAGGAAAAGACCTTGCTTACTGTTGCAACGTTGCGTGGCTGTTCACCCGATCATCAGATCATCCGATCTCCCGATCAAATGATCTCCCGACTATCCAAAGGTGTCTTTGACCTTCTCGGGGGCGCGCCGTTCCAAGGGGTGATTGTCGACACGCACAAGGGGCGCGAGAATCTCCAGCCAGCGCCTCTGGTCGCGCGTTAAGCGCGTGGGGGTAACAACGAAGATGGTGATGTAGAGATCGCCGTGTCCGCGGCCCTCCAGCGCCGGCATGCCCATCCCGCGAAGGCGAAGCACCGATCCCGTTTGCGCGCCCTCCGGGATGCGGAGGCGCTCCTCACCCTTGAGGGTGGGAACCATGACTTCCGCCCCCAGCGCAGCCTGAGAGATGGAAACCGGGATGGTGCAGTAGAGGTCGCTGCCATGGCGCTCGAAGAACTCATGCTCGCGAAGTTTGAGGATTACGTAGAGATCGCCCGGCGGACTGCCGCGCATGGCCACGCCGCCCTCGCCCGCCACCCGCAGGCGGGTCCCCTCATCCACGCCCGCCGGGATGCGCAGGTCCAGTACCCGCTCCGTGCTGATCCGCCCCTCCCCCTTGCAGTGGTGGCACGAATCGCGGATTACCTCGCCCACTCCCTGGCACTGGGGACACGTGCGGGTGACCGTGAAGAAACCTTGCTGATGACGGAGTTGGCCGCGCCCGCCGCAGGCAGGACAATTCACCGGCTTGCTGCCCGCTTTGGCGCCCGAACCGTTGCAGATATTGCAGGCCTCCCAGCGGGGAATCTTTATCTTGGCTTTCTTCCCCTCGGCCGCTTCTTCCAGGGTGATTTCCAGGTCATAGCGCAGATCGATGCCGCCCGCGCCACGCCCGCGTCTCTGGCCGCCCCGGCCAAACACGTCGCCAAAGCCGAACAAGTCGCCGAAGATATCCCCGAAATCGGAGAAGATGGTGGAACTGAAGTCGGGCGCCCCGGCGGTTCCCACTCCTGCATGCCCGAAGCGGTCGTAGGCAGCGCGTTTTTGTGAATCAGCCAGGATGCTATAGGCTTCCGTGATTTCTTTGAACTTTTCTTCCGATTGTTCTTTGTTGTCAGGATTGCGGTCGGGGTGGTGCTGCATGGCGAGGCGGCGATACGCGCTCTTGATTTCCTGATCGGAGGCCTCCCGCGCCACTCCCAGAACCTCGTAGTAATCACGCTTGTGGTTCAACCCTTGCCTCCCACCGCCACCTTGACAATGGCTGGGCGGAGGAGCTTATGCTTCAGTTTGTAACCGCGCTGCAACTCCTCCACAATCTCGTGTTCGCGGCGGGCCGGGTCGTTGACGGTCTCGACGGCCTGATGCTCGTGCGGATCGAACAATTGCCCGCTGGTCTCAACGGGAGCCAGGCCGGCGCGTCCCAGCACCTCGCGGAAATCACGGTAAATGAGCTCCAGCCCCTGGTAGAAGGCGGCTGGCACGCTCTTGTCGCGGTGGCGGAGGGCGCGCTCGAAGCTGTCGAGGGTCGGCAGGAGGGAGCGAATAAGATCTTCCGCCGCATGCTGGCGGAGTTCCTCCTTCTCCCTCTGCGCGCGTTTACGGAGATTATCCATGTCCGCCTGCGTTCGTAGCAGGCGGTCATAGAAGTCCCTGCGCTCGGCCAGCGCCTTCTGGTAAGCCTCCGCCAACCCATCCGGGGCCACCGTGGCGTCCGGCTGCTCCCCGGTGACCGGGGCGGGCGCGTCTTCCTTCTCTCTGCCTTCGCCGGGCTGGGAACTTACCGTCAAATCGCTTTCGTTATCCATGTATTCAGTGCCTTCCGTCCACCGGACTCCTCCGGGGCGCTCCGCCCAACCTGTCCAGGGGAAAAACAGGCTTAATTAGAACTCAGCAGTCGGCTACACAATTGGGCAATATACTCGACCGACCCCACGGCGCGGTCGTACTCCATACGCATGGGCCCGACGACTCCCAGGGCGCCCACCGCGCGGTTGCGGTAGTGCAGGGGCGCCACCACCAGGGCGCAATGGTGCATCTGCTTTTCGGCGTTCTCGCGCCCGATCAGGATGCGCACTCCGGCATCGGGAATCTGCAGGCAGGCTTCCAGGATGCGCGCCAACTTGGCCTTCTCTTCCAACGTCCTTACCAACTCCTTCACCTTTTGCACATCGGCGAACTCCGGGCGCTCCAAAACCTTGGCCGTCCCGTCCACGATCAATCCCCCCGCCTCATCCTGGGAAAGCGCGCCCCACATGAAGAGCGTAGCCACGTTCTTGAGCCGGCGCGCGTACAGGATCTTGTCCGCTTCCAGGCGGTGAAAAACCTCCAGCCGAATCGTGCCCAACGACCACCCGTGAAACTCGGCGTTGAGGAAGTTTGCCGCCTGGTCCAACTCGTCCTGCGTGAACGTTTCTTCCAGGCGGACCACCCGGTTTTCTACCACATCGGGCTTGGAAACGATCACCACCAGGATGCGGTGGTCGGGCAGGTTGATGAACTTGATGTGTTCCAGCAGCTTCTCTTCCATCGTGGGCACCAGCACCAGACCGACGTTGCGGGAGACCTCGGAAAGGGTCCGGGAGGCCCTTGTCATCAACCGCTCCGGGCGGTCGCTGTCGGAACGCAGCGTCTGGTCAATGTATCGCTCCGTGTCTGGCGCCAGGCGGGCTCCCCGCACCACGCGGTCCACGTAAAAGCGATAGGCCTTCTCGGTCGGGACCCGCCCCGCCGAGACGTGCGGTTGAGTCAGGAACCCCCCGTCTTCCAATGCCCCCAGCACCGAACGGATCGTCGCCGAACTGACCGGGGTAGGCATCTGCGCCGCCAGCACCTTGGACCCCACCGGGAATCCGTGGGCAATGAACTGGCGCACCAACGCCACCAGGACTTCCCGGTCACGACCCGATAAGTCGAATTGCACCTTCATTTTGGCCTTAACCGACGAGATGTCTGAGCCTTCGAGGCTCTCAACACCTCATTTTATTCTATCGGCCGGAGTATGCACTGTCAAGATTGCGGAGTCTATCTCTGTCAAGGCGGAGCCACCATCCCGGCCCATCGCTTTGATCGAGCATTTGGCACGCCATCACCCCAACGGCAGGTCCCTCCCGCCGGGCTACTCCGTGCTGTAGGCCAGCGCGGGGGTGACGATATCTTCCCCGGCTTGCGGGTCGCCTTCTGCTGGACCGTACCAGACGCTCCCGCCGAAGGTGGTGATATAGATATGATGGGGGTCGCGGGGGTCCGGAATTACCCGATGTCCCCACTTGAAATTGTAGCCGCGAATGCGACTCCAGGTTTCACCACGATCGGTGGAGCGCCAGGCAGAGGATTCAAAACCGCAAGCATAGAGAATCTGGGGATCGCGAGGGTCCGGCGTGATGTCGTAAACATGCTGGTCCCGGGAGAGAACGTTCCGCCAGGACTGGCCCCCGTCGGTGGAGAGGTAGATACCTCCATCCGCGGCGCCTTCCGGAAGGCTCCGGCCCCAAGCCGCCAGGTAAAGTCGATTCGTGTCATCGGCGTCGATCGCCAATCCGTTCGGGCCATTTACCCCTTTCGGGAGAGTGACTGCCTCCCAGTGCTCTGCCCCGTCGCGCGAGCGGAACAATCCTCCATCCTGGGCGGTGCCCATGCTCCCATCTTCGCTGCGTCGTGCCAGGATGACATAGAGCGCCCCAGCCTTGTCGCGCGCCAGTCGCCAGGCGAAAGGCTCCGGCCCCGGCAGTCCTTCATTGCGGAGGGCCCACGTTCTGCCCCCGTCGGTGGATTTGAATACCCCCCTACCCAATCCCGTTACATAGAGTACCCGGGCCTCCACTGGACTGGACGGGTCGAGCAGGATGTGAGTCGCAGCAGTGCCGGGCATACCTTGGTTGGATACTCTCCACGTCTTTCCGCCGTCCTCGCTCAGGCATACTCCCCCGTCGTACCTCGCCGGCGGAGTGCGGCGCCACATCTTCGGACGCGGCAGGTCGTGCACGTAGCTCATCACTCCCCAGATCCTGCCCTTCACCGCCGGGTCAAAGGCAATCCAGTACGTGGTGTTTGTCCATCGGTGCGGGACGCCCTGGGTGGCGCTCGTCCAACTCTGGCC
>DATJVT010000143.1:0-22210 GCA_035501695.1 Terriglobia bacterium
CCAGACCCTCTTGAAACGGCTGGGACGGGAAAGCCGGATGAACGCCCAACTGACCGGCGCTATTGCGCTGAGCTCCACCTCAGCCGGAGCCTATTATCTGGCGACGGGGCACTTCGATGGGAATGCCGCCATCATCTGGCTGGCCAACTGGCTTTTCGCCGCCAACCAGATTCACTATGTACAACTGCGCATTCACACTGCCCGAGCCATGACGCTACGGGAAAGATTCACCAAGGGAAGGAGCTTCCTGCTTCACCAAGCCTTATCGTTGCTTGCCCTGGGCTTGATCTGGCGGGCGGGGTGGATTCCCGGTCTTATCCTCCTGGCGTTCGGACCCATAATCCTACGCGGGAGCCTGTGGTTTTTCGAATCGTCCCAACCACTCCGTGTCCATCGTTTGGGTGTTAGCGAGTTGTTGTATGCGATTGTATTCGGGATCTCTTTCATCGCCAGTTTTCACCACCCCCTGGGGTAGCGGCAACTTATCTATGCGCGAAGACAGCAAGGCGGATGATCGGCGTCCCCACCCGAAAGCCCAGTTGGTGGTGGGGCCGATGTTCCCTCGCTTCGGTGAGCAGGAAGTTTCCGACGATTATGTGAGGCTCGTCATTGAGGCGTCCGGCCACGGCTCCTCCGAAGGGTATCTGCAAGCCTGGCGTTGGATCGTGGTGCGCAGCCATGTCGGCCGGAAATACCTGGAGGCGTCCACGTCCATTAAGGTTCCCCTAAGTTCCGCGCCGGTGATTTTAATCTGCCTGGCGGATACGCTGGCGTGGAAGTCCACCCCGCAGCGCTTGCAGGAGATGGTCGCCAGCCGGAAGATTACCGAGGAAGAAGGGCAGGAGGCCTTGCGGCGGGTGCGCGAGTACTATTCCTCCTCTCCCGAGGTAGCCCGGCGCACCGCCTTGGCGAATGCCTTCGTGGCCGTGCACCAGACCCTGCTCGGCGCGGCGGAATGCGGCTTGTCGGCTTACTGGGTGACCGAATTCGACGAAGCCAGGGTCAAGACCCACTTTCACATTCCCGATCACTTCCTGGTGGCGGCCCTGCTCCCCATGGGTCACACTGAAGCGGCGCCGGATCCGCCCCTTCCTGACCTGCCCGTCCATTCCTTTGTCTACCGGGAGAAATTCGGCGAAGCCTTTGATTCCCATCACTCCGAAAGCCCGGTCGCCTAAAGCCCTCTTCAATGCTCCCGTATGCTGGCCAGCGCCTGCGCGTAGGTCAGGACCCGCCCTCCATGCTGCCGGCGATAAGCCTCGGCTTCCGGCGCGGTCTTGAACGCTACCAGCGTGGGCAGGCAACGATCGAATTCCCGCACGGAAACGCCCTGGGGTTGGCGCTCCACGGGGCGATCGTCATGCGCACAGTACTGCACGTCCCCACCCTCCACATAAGTGGCGGATTCCGCGGCCACCCTCACTCCGGTGTTGAGGTCGGTGGCCCAGGCCGTGCCTGATTCTCCCGCCCCCCAGTTCACCTGGGCATGCATGCCACAGCGCGGGCAGCACGCCACAACCTCATGGCCGCCCCTCTCGATATGGTAAGAGGTGCTGGGGTGCACCATGCGGTCGCAGAACGGGCACATCCCGGCCGTTTCTCGTCGCTGCTCGTAGCGATAGGCCCAAAAGCTTGTGGCCCCGACCGCCAGCAGCGCCGCCAATGTCACGGCGAGTTGGCGCGCTTTCATCGCAAATCCCCGGTTTTTCCCATCGCCCTCCTATTAGTTTAACTCCGTTCATGGTTCGGGTTCAGGCGAAATGCGTACCAGATTCTATTCACGAATAACACAGTAGGCGGCTACAATGTGCGGGTAGCATAGCGCGGCGAAGACGCAACCAAAGCCGTAGGGCCGAGCGGCGCACGGCCGGGGCCGGACGCTGTTCGGCCCTACGTGGGGGGCCATGGCATTCCACTCGGTGGAATACCGTCCCGTTATGATCGGGGATCCACGCCACAGTCGACATTTCTCCAACGGGAATGAAAGGGTTAAACCATGAGAAACATCAAGGTCAGCGCCGTGCAGTTCGAACACGCGGCGGGAGACAAGCAGGCCAACTTTGCCAAGATTCGCCGCTTTGTAGAGCGTGCCGCCGGTGAAGGCGTGGAGATCATTGCTTTTCCCGAGTGCTGCATTACAGGCTATTGGTTCCTTCGCAAGCTCTCCCGCCAGGCCCTGCATGGCTTGGCCGAGCCTGTGCCCGAAGGCCCGTCCGCGCAGGCGTTGCTCTCACTGGCCCGGCAATTCCATTTGACCCTCGGGGCCGGATTGATCGAAGTGGACTCTCAGGGCCTGCTCCACAACACCTACGTGGTGGCCATGCCCAACGGGGAATGGAAACTTCACCGCAAGATTCACGCCTTTGAGCACGATGATGTTGTCCCCGGCTCCGAATTCACGACGTTTGACACGCCTCACGGCTGCCGGATTGCCGTGCTGATCTGCTACGACATCAACATCATTGAGAACGTCCGCATCGCGGCCTTGCAGGGGGCGGAGATCCTGCTGGCGCCGCATCAGACCGGTGGCGTCACCTCCAAGAACCCCCACCTGATGGGCCGCATTGACCGCGCGCTTTGGGACAACCGCCACCGGAATCCGCAGGCGATCGAGGCCGAACTTCGAGGCGACAAAGGAAGAGGATGGCTCATGCGCTGGCTTCCCTCCCGCGCCCACGACAACGGAATGTTCCTGGTTTTCAGCAACGGCATCGGAGTCGACGACGATGAGGTTCGCACGGGCAACGCCACGATTCTCGACCCCTATGGCAGGATTCTGGCGGAAACATGGAAGGCGGATGACGACATGGTGGTGGCGGATCTCGATGCTTCCCTGCTGGCAGAAAGCACCGGCCGCCGTTGGATTAAGACCCGGCGGCCGGAGCTCTACAAACCATTAACCGTTCCCACGGGAAAAGAGCGCGACACCCGGTCCATCCGATTCGACGAAGTCGGCGGATAAGGAATCATCCGCGGAGGCAAAGGAGAAACCCCCAGATAGTTGGTTTGACACTCCTCCCTAAGTACGGCTTTTCGCAAATACATCGTCGACATCAACCCGACATCGAGCATGCCGCAACCTGCGGCGGGCCAATGACGGGAAGTTTGACATCTTCCCACATCCGGCGGAAGATGAAATGGTTGCAGGGCTGTGCGGTGAAAATGGCAGATAGCCGGTGCGGCCATCTTGGGCGCGGGACCCCCAGGTTGAGGTCTGTAACAGGCGGCCTTCGGCGAGGATTCTCCAGGACCTGCGGACGCCGGGGGCTTTTCGACCTGCTCATGCGACGCGCAGAATACGGTGGCACCCATGTTCGTAGCGTGGGCGTCCTGCCCGCCGTGGCGCGGGTATCTTACCCATGCAACCGCTGGGCCGGGACGCCCCACCGACAGCGGCCGGGACAGCCGCGCCAAATCTAACACTGCCACCCCAATTTGCAAGCTTAAGTAGGCTCGCCGTTCGATTTGGACAAGCCATGACCCGTGAAGAGCAAAGGCAGGAGGAGTCTCGCCGGCGCCAGGTCCACTGGAAGCGCTGGGGGCCGTACCTGAGCGAGCGCCAGTGGGGAACGGTGCGCGAGGATTACAGTGAGCAAGGCACTCCCTGGAGGTATTTTCCGCACGACCAAGCGCGCTCCCGCGCCTACCGCTGGGGCGAGGACGGGATTGCCGGGATTTGCGACCGGCATCAGCTTATTTGCTTTGCCCCGGCATTCTGGAATGGCCGTGACCCCATCCTGAAGGAGCGCCTCTTCGGGTACACCGGAGAAGAAGGAAACCACGGCGAGGACGTCAAAGAGTATTACTTCTACCTCGATTCAACCCCCACGCACACTTACATGAAGTATCTCTACCGGTATCCCCAGGAGGAGTTCCCTTACGCCCGGTTGATGGACGAAACCAGGCGCAGGGGCAAGAGGGACCCTGAATTCGAGCTGGTGGACACGGGAGTATTTAGCGGTTACCGCTATTTTGACATCTTTGTCGAGTACGCCAAGACAACTTCTGAGGACATTCTCATCCGCATCACTGTTCACAATCGCGGTCCGGAGTTGGCCACGCTGCACCTGCTCCCCACGCTCTGGTTCCGCAACACCTGGTCGTGGGGCAGGGATGACTGGCGTCCGCTGCTGGCCCGGGGACAGGACCTCGCGGGGGCGGCGGTAATCCGCGCGGAGCACCGCTACTACGGCACGCGGTGGCTGGTCTGCCAGGGACATCCGGAATTGCTCTTCACCGAAAACGACACCAATTTCCAGCGGCTCTTCGGCGTCGAAAACCACTCCCCTTATGTGAAGGACGGGATCGACGACTACATTATCCACGGAGTGCGCCATGCCGTGAACCCCACCCTGGAAGGCACGAAGGCGGCGGCGGCTTATCGTTTGGAGATCCCGCCCGGGCAGCATTCCGTCACCCGGCTGCGTTTAACCAACGAACGGCCGAGCGAAGATGCGCTCACTGACGGGTTTGGCGATGTGTTCGAAGAGCGCATTGCCGAAGCGAATGAGTTCTATGCCAACATCATTCCCCCCACGCTTTCGGCCGATGCGCAAAACGTATTTCGCCAGGCGATGGGCGGCTTATTCTGGTCCAAGCAGTTCTACAACTACGATGTGCGGGTCTGGCTGGAGGGGGATCCAGGCAGTCCGCCTCCCCCCTCCCAAAGATGGATGCAGCGTAACCATAACTGGACCCACCTCTATAACTCCGACGTGATTTCCATGCCCGACAAGTGGGAATACCCCTGGTATGCCGCCTGGGACTTGGCTTTCCACTGCGTGGCATTGGCCCTGGCGGACCCGGACTACGCGAAGGAACAGCTCATCCTGCTTCTCCGCGAGTGGTACCAGCACCCCAACGGCCAGCTTCCGGCGTACGAGTGGGCGTTCAGCGACGTGAATCCACCCGTCCATGCGTGGGCCGCCTGGCGGGTTTACAAGATCGAGTGGCGGCGGCGTGGCGTGGCGGATCGCCAGTTTCTCGAAAAGGTCTTTCATAAGCTCCTGCTGAATTTCACCTGGTGGGTGAATCGCAAGGATCCCGATGGTCGTAACGTTTTTGAGGGCGGGTTCCTGGGGCTCGATAACATCGGGATCTTCGACCGGTCCAAACCTCTTCCCACCGGCGGCCACATTGAACAATCCGACGGGACCAGTTGGATGGGCATGTATTGCCTCAACATGCTCGCCATTGCCATGGAGCTGGCGCGGGACGATCCGGCCTATGAAGATGTGGCCAGTAAATTCTTTGAGCACTTTGTTTATATAACCCAGGCGATAAACAATCGGGGCGGCCATGGGATCACTTTGTGGGATGAAGAGGACGGCTTCTACTATGACGTTCTGCACCTGCCGGATGGGCGGCATCCCTTCCTGAAGGTGCGGTCGATGGTGGGGCTTGTTCCACTCTTCGCGGTCGAGATTTTGGAGCCGGAGGCGGTTGACGCCCTGCCTGGTTTCAAGCGCCGCATGCAATGGTTCCTTGATAATGTGCCCGGTGTGCCTCACCACATTGAAATGACACAGGCTTCGGCGCACGGAATCCGCCGGCAACTCTCGATTGTCAGCCGCCGGAAGCTGGCGCGAATCCTCCGCTACGTGCTGGCGGAAGACGAATTCCTAGCGCCGCATGGTATTCGCAGCCTTTCGAAGTTTCACTCGCGCCACCCCTACGTGATGGCCATTCACGGGCAGGAATACCGTGTCGACTACGACCCGGCCGAGTCTACGTCCGGAATGTTTGGCGGCAATTCCAACTGGCGGGGGCCGGTGTGGTTTCCTCCCAATTTTCTGCTCATCGAAGCCTTGCAGAGGTTTCACTACTACTATGGGGACTGCCTGAAGGTCGAGTGCCCCACCGGCTCGGGCCACCTGATGACCTTGTGGGAAGTGGCGGAAGACATCTCCCGCCGGTTGACCTCCATCTTCCTCCTCGACGGCAACGGCCGGCGCCCCGTCTTCGGGGGGAACGAGCTTTTCCAAAACGATCCTCTCTGGCGAGATTTGATTCCTTTCTATGAGTACTTCCACGGCGACAACGGCGCCGGTCTGGGCGCCAGCCACCAAACCGGCTGGACAGCGCTGGTGGCAAAATTGCTTCAGCAATCGGGGGGGTAAATCGGTTAAACTCTCTCCCGGCTACACGATTCTTGCCATACCGAAGGAATCTCCGGCATGAACCTCTGCCTCCGCCTGATGACGGCCGTTGACATCCCCGCCGGAATACGGCTGAAAGAGGCGGCGGGATGGAACCAGACGCAAGGTGATTGGGAGCGTTTCCTCCGCGCGAGCCCCCATGGGTGTTTCGTGGCGGATTTCGAGGGTCAAGTGGTCGGAAGCGCAGCGACCATCTCCTACGAGGGCCGGTTTGCGTGGATTGGTATGGTATTGGTAGATCCCGCCCAACGTGGCCAGGGTATCGGTACGAAATTACTGCGGAAGGCCGTAGAGTACCTCGAAGATTGCGGCATCCCCAGCATTAAGCTCGATGCGACTCCGCAGGGCAAACCTCTCTACGAAGACCTCGGTTTTGTCGCGGAATACGAAATCGAGCGTTGGCAATTGGAGCGCACGCCCGCACCCGACTGTCTGGGAGCGGTCACATCCGTAACTGAAGAAGTCCTCAGTCTGGACCGTGAGGTCTTTGGGGCCGACCGTCGAGGGTTGTTGAAGTCGATTGCAGAGGAGTATCCCGCCTTTGTGTTGCAGACCCGCAGCCGGGGCAAACTCCGAGGGTACAGCTTTGGGCGCCGGGGCGCGCTGGCCGACCACCTGGGCCCCTGGGTGGCGGTAAGTGAAGCCTCCGCGTGCAATTTGCTGGATGAATTCCTGATCCGTTCCGGCAGTGAGATGGTTTTTGTGGACGGCTTGAAGAATACTCCCTGGGCGCTGAAATTGTTGCGCAATCACGGTTTTCAATACGCGCGGTCCTTGACCCGAATGTACCGCGGGCGCAATACTTTTCCCGGCCGTCCCCGACTCCAGGGAGCAATACTCGGACCGGAGTTTGGCTGAATCCGCGATTGACCTGCGCACCTGACTATTTTCCATGAATCAAACTACGTCGACACGAGTCTTTTACGGCTGGTGGGTTGTCCTGGCGGCGTTCATGAATCTCTTCTTCGCCGTGGGGTTGGTCTTCTACGGGCTGCCCGTTTTCTACACTTCCCTCGTTGATTCTCTGCATTTCACGCGCAGCCAGGTTACTCAGGGATTGTTTCTGGGCTTTGTCATTGTGGCGCCCGCCTTCGGGTTTATGGGAGCCATCCTCGACCGCGTCGGAGCACGGCCGGTTCTGCGCGCGGGCATCCTGCTGGTGGCCTTCTCATTGATACTGATGGGAGGCATGTCGCGACTTTGGGAATACTACATCCTCTGTGTTGTGGAGGTAGTTGGATACGTTCTTGCCGGCCCCATCTCCAACCAGGTTCTGGTTTCCAATTGGTTTCGGGCCAAACGCGGACGGGCCATGGGCTACGCCTACCTGGGACTGGGTTTGGGTGGCGTGGCGGCGCCGATGCTGGCGGCGTACCTGATAAGATGGGCGGGTTGGCGGCATGCCTTCGTTATCATCGGCATCCTGATCGCAGTCGTACTCTTCCCTATTGCCCAGTGGCTGACGCGCTCCACTCCCGGCGAAATCGGGCTGGTCGCGGACGGGGAAGAACCCAGCCTGGCCGCGGCTGAAGCCGGCCCGGGATCCTCCTTCTCCTTAAGCGCCGCGGTTCGAACCGCCAACTTCTGGCTCATCCTGGCGGGCAGCACGCTCACCATCGGCGCTATCGGAACCGTGATTCAACAGTTTGTCTTGTTCCTTCGCGACACGGGGTACACGACGGTGCAAGCCTCGCACGTTTCCAGCGGTTTGCTCTTCTCCGGGCTGGCCGGACGCGTCGGAGTGGGATACCTGGTGGACCGCTACAGCAAGAAGAACGTGATGGCTTTGTTCTACCTCCTACTCGCGCTGGCCATCCCCCTCCTCTTCCTGGCGCGCCAGCCGGCCGCGCTGTGGGCCTTCGCTGTAGTTTTCGGATTTGCCATGGGAGCGGATTACCTGCTGATCCCTCTGGTCACAGCAGAGTGCTTTGGCCTGGCGGCCCTGGGAAAACTCCTCAGCCTTATCATCATGGCCGATTCTCTGGGGCAGTTCTTCGGCCCCGTGCTGGCGGGAAGGATCTTCGAAGCGACCCACAGCTATGACCTGGCTTGGGGAATCATCACTGCGGCAGGCATTCTGGGCGCGGTCGCCATCTACGCGGTGCGAAAACCCCGGTATTAGGGATTCGGGGTCAGGGGACTCCCTCGGGATTTACCATTGCATCCTCGAGTCCCCCCCGCGGATGCTGGACCTCGTTCATCCCTGTGAGTTGGCGGACCGCACGCGGCGAATCACATCCGGGGTTTCACCAGTGCCTGGTAGACCACAGGTTGTGTGAGAGCTTGCACGTCGGGCTCTCCGGGGCCGATCCTGCGCTGGGTCATGCCAACAAAGATAAGATCGTTGGTAGGATCGACCCAGAACCAGGTATCTGCCGCTCCCAACCAGAAGAAGGTGCCTTTCCCCACCGCTTCATCGGCTGCCAGCGGGTCGGTGTAAACCGCGCAATCGTAGCCCCAACCCAGCCCCGGCCGCATGGTCACCGGGCCAATCGAGAATTCACCGGTCATCAGGCTGGGCGCCAGATGATTGCTCGTCATTAGCTGCACAGTGGCCGGAGCCAGGATCCGAGTACCGTCCAATTCGCCTCCATTCAGGAGCATCTGCGCAAAGCGCAGATAATCCTCGGCGGTTGAAACCATGCCGCCGCCCCCGCTGGCCAAGGAGGGCTGGGTAGCGTAGTCGCTCGAGAATGCTCCGGAAGCCGGATTCAAAATCAACTCACCGTTTGGTCCTGATGCATAGAGCGTGGCAAAACGGCTCCGCTTATCGGGGGGAACGAAGAAGCCCGTGTCTTTCATGCCGAGAGGTCCGAAGATGCGCTGCTGCATGAAATCCGGCAGCGACTGGCCGGAGAGTTTTTCCACGATGTACCCTTGGATGTCCATCGCCACACTGTAGACCCAGCGGGTTCCCGGTTGATAGAGAAGGGGAATCTTTGCCAGCTTTTCGATCATGGTCTGAAGGGAGGGGGATGCGAGCACCTGGGCGTCCACATACATCTTATCGACCACGGTGTTGCCAAAGAACCCGTAAGTGAATCCCGCCGTGTGGGTCATCAGCTCACGCAGGGTGGGGGGATGAGCCGGGTCTTCCAGAATCATCTTGCCGTTTTCATCCATGCCCTTGAAAACCTTCATATGCGCGAACTCCGGGACGTATTTCGAGACCGGATCTTGCGGATGCCATTTGCCCTCCTCGTACAGGATCATCATGGCCACTCCGGTGACCGGCTTGGTCATGGAGAAGATGCGGAAGATGGTGTCACGCGTCATGGTCGCCCCGCTGGCGATGTCCTTTTTGCCGTAAGTCCTCTCTTCCACCACTTTGCCGTGGCGGGCCAGGATGGTCACGATGCCGGCGAGTTGCTTCTGATCCACTTCCTGCTGCATGACGGCATGGAGCCGCTCGAGCCGCTGGGACGAGAACCCGAACGCCTCCGGCTTATTGGCGGAAGGTTCGGAAGAGGGATGTTTCGCCTGCTGAGCTTGGACCTGGTGCACTCCTGCCAACAGAAGTGTCCCGGTAAGCAGAATGAGAGTGGGGCGGGTGAGATGTGGATTTTTCATAGCTCTTCTCCCTCTCAGGTCTATGAGAATTCAGGCCTCTCCTTTCAATCATGATGTCTCTGGCTGGCCGTTAGACCGAGCATACACTCAGCCGGTTCCTTTGGCACCCTCCTTTTCGATCCTAAAACATCGAGGGGTTGAAACTGTCTCACGGCGTTGCACCGGGAGACGGGTTTCCCCTATAATGATGGTGGACCCCCAAGAGACAGGATTCACATCATGCCCTCGCCCATCGTCCAAAAGCTCCAGGAGGAGATTCAAGCTCTGGAGCACGAGCTTAACCATGAGTTGCCCAAGGAACTGAAGCGGGCGCGTGCCCTGGGCGACCTCAGCGAAAATGCTGAGTACATCATGGCCAAGCAGCGCCAGGATTATGTGAGCGCGCGGTTGATCCAGCTCAAGGGCCGCCTGGCCGACCTTTCGCTCATCAACCTGAACAACATCCCCAAGGACCGTATCGCTTTTGGCTCCAGAGTTACTTTATACGACGTGGACAGGGACGTTGAAATCAAATACCGCCTGGTGACGAGCGAGGAAGCCGACGTCGGCAAGGGGCTGATTTCCACGACCTCGCCGATTGGCCGAGGATTGATGGGCAAGAAGGCGGGTGACACGGTCAAAGTGAACACGCCCAACGGTTCCCGCGAGTTTGAAATCCGCGCTGTTTTGACCTTTTACGACCAGGCATGAAGTTTGTGGATAGGGATTCGGGATTGGGGTTTAGGGGATTCGGAAGAACGACGAGGGCAAATCTCCAATCCGCGAAACTCGATGGCGAACTTCAGAAGACAGTCCTGATCCCCGAATCCCGAAACCCGAGTCCGCAGCATGGTAACCCGAAAGATCGGAGACACCCTTCATTACGTACTTGACGCCATCGTTCGCGGCTTTGCCGCCAGTGGCATCAACCCGAACTTTCTCACTTTCATCGGATTTGTCATCAATTGCCTGGCGGCGTATCTGTTCGCCTACGGGTATTTTCGCTGGGCGGCGGCCACCATTTTCCTGGCCGGCATTTTCGATATGACGGACGGCCGCGTGGCGCGACTCTCCAAGCGCGTTACCGCCTTCGGCGGTTTTTACGATTCGGTGATGGACCGCTATTCCGACCTTTGCCTGCTGATTGGCCTCCTGATTTACTACGGCCGCATCAATCGCTATTCCTACGTCTGCCTGGTGGCGGTCGCTATGATTGGCTCCGTCATGGTCAGCTACACCCGGGCGCGTGCCGAAAACCTGATTCCCTCTTGCAAGGTGGGGTTCCTGGAAAGGCCGGAGCGCGTGGTGCTGATTATCATCGGGGCAATCTTTGACCGCATGGCGCCGGTGCTTTGGTTGATTGCTGTGTTGTCCAACATTACGGTCATCCATCGCATTCTCCACACTCGCCAGGTAGCTCGCGATATAGCTTCTCAACAAGCCCCAACTTAATGAACACCAAAACCTGTTTCTTTCTCTCCCTACTGTTAGCCGCCGGAAATGTTAGGGGCCAGTCGGTTTCTCGCTACGTGGTGACCACCCGGCCGGAGGCTTCCATCGAAATCCACGCCGCCGAAACCGCGCCGTTCAGAATTCCCCGCACGGTCTACGGCACTTTTCTGGAGGACATCGGCAGTTCCATATTTGGCGGCGTTTCCGCGCAACTCCTCGACAATCCCAGCCTGGAAAGCTACGATGCCAGCCTCCCCTACTTGCGAGACCATTTCTCGGCGCCGGACTTCATCCGCTCCAGCCGCGACGGGCTGCCCTTGCCTTGGCTGCCGCTGCGCAACCTGGGGATGCGTTTCGAGCCGCGCTGGGGTAACGCCGCCAACTCCGAGCGCTATCTCTTCCTCATGGGAATCCCGGGTGAAGAGGTGGGCATACGGCAGGCTGTTTATCTCCCCGTCGAGCGCGAGCGGGAATACGTGGGGCTCCTCTTTGCCATCGCTCACGAGAGCGCCACTGACCTCTCGTTGAGTTTCCGCGAACCGGGTAATCCTGATGCGGTCCTGGCTTCCACGACGGTGCACATCCCGGAAGGCGAAACCTGGGTAAAGTTACCTTTTCGCCTCACCCTGCCGGAGGGACACGTAAAGCCGCTCACCCAGGTGGACTTCGCCGTCGCCCTCAAGACGGGCCAGCGCATATCGCTCGATGAGATCAGGCTATACCCTGCGGACGCAGTTGACGGCTTGGATCCGGAGATTATCGCTGCCGCGCGTTCCCTGCACTCTTGGTTGCTTCGCTATGGCGGCAACTACACCAGCGGCTATCACTGGAGGGATGGGGTTGGGCCGCTCGACCTGCGCCCCACCCGGCTGAACCAATCCTGGGGCTATCCGGTCTTCAACGAATTCGGGACTGACGAGCTGATGAATTTCGCCCGGTTGATTGGGGCGCAGGCGCAGATCTGCCTGAACCTGGGCAGCGGCACTCCCCAGGAGGCGCGCCAATGGGTGGAATATTTGCAGGGCGCTCCAACGACCACGGAAGGCGGGCGGCGCGCCGCAAATGGGCACCCCGCCCCTTACGAGGTTGGCGCGTACGAACTCGGCAACGAACTCTGGGGGCGCTTTCAAATCGGCTGGCTAACACCCCAGGGGTACGCGGACCGGTATAAGACATTCTTCCACGCCATTCGCGATCTCGTTCCCCCTTCCACCGCGCTCTTTGCCAATGGCGCGGACCTGGACCATTTTCAGGACTGGAACGGAAAGTTGCTTGAACAGGAAGGCCCTGATCTCTCATACCTCACCACGCACTTCGTGGTAGGCGTCGACGATTTCGTAAATAAATCCGCCGATCTGGACGCCCGGATCGCGGCGGGATTCGCCCTGCCGATAGCGGTGGGCAACGACCTCGCAGCCGCAAAAGCGCAGATCGACGCCAATTCCGCCACACGCGATCGGGTCAAATTGGCTTTTACGGAATGGCTGTTCCTTTCATCGCCGAAAGCCAACCTGCCCAGTTATGCCAACCTCGGCGGCGCCATCCTCACGGCGGGCTGGATGAACATGATCCTCAGCCATGCGGATTTCGTTCCCATATCCGACATGACCGGACTGATCGAGTTCGGCGGAATCCACAAGCAGCGTGGACGCGTTTACTTGACCCCGCAGTGCTGGGCGTTTTCGCTTTATTCGAATTATGCGGGCGACACGCTGGTGGCTTCGCAAACGCGGGTCCGCACCTACAACGTCCATGCGGGTGTTCGCCGTGCCCCGGAGATCGCCAACGTCCCCTACCTGGACGTGCTGGTTACCCGCCACTCCGAAAGCGGCGAATTGGTTCTCTTCGCGGTCAATCGCGACTGGAAGAATCCGATTCCTGCCTCGATACGGATCAGGGATTTCAATCCTGCCGCCAATGTGCAGGTGCGAACGCTTGATGCCGAAGCGATTACGGCGCAAAATGACGAAGAGCACCCTGACCGCGTGCGCCCAGCAAGCTCGACCCTGCCCCTTGCGGGGACGGAACTTCATTACGAGTTTCCCGCACACTCGGTGACCGTGCTGAATTTCACGCCGCGCTGAGAGAAGACTATTTTCGCGGGATCTCCCCGCTGCCGACCATGGTCACCACCCGGGAATTCGAAGTTCGTGCCTGCCAGATGGTGGAAGCCCAGCTTCGCGGCCGGGGCATCCGCGACGAGCGGGTATTGGAAGCCATGCGGCTGGTTCCACGTCATGAATTCGTGCCGGAGCGGCTGGTGGGCGCGGCCTATGACGATCGTCCCCTGCCCATCGGCGAACGCGAGACGATATCCCAACCCTACATGGTGGCGGCCATCACGCAGGCAGCAAGCGTCTCTCCCGGCGACAAAGCACTGGAAATAGGCGCGGGCAGCGGGTATCAGGCCGCGATTCTCGCCCACCTGGGCGCGAAGGTGTATGCCGTCGAAATTAATCGTCGCCTTGCAGAAGAAGCCGGGGAACGGCTTAAGCGTCTGGGATACGCGAACATTGAGGTGATTGCCGGCGACGGGAGTGAGGGTCTGCCCGCTCATGCCCCCTACGATCTGATCATCGTGAGCGCGGGAACGCCCGCCGTGTCGCCCCTCCTGCTGAATCAACTGGCAGAGGGGGGCCGCCTGCTGGCACCGGTGGGTGACCTTAACCACCAGGACCTCCTACTGATTTCGGAACAGGGAGGCAAAATAGCCACCCACCGCCTCGACCCGTGCCAGTTCGTGCCGCTGGTGGGAAAGGGCGGCTGGCCCAGCGCGGAATCCGGTTGGCACTAGATGATTGACAACCGTAAGCCGTTTGCCAAAATGTGTTTCCTGCCTCCTGACTTCTGGTATATTGCCCCACCATGCCCGATCCGTTCCTCAGCATCGTAATCCCCGCTTACAACGAAGCCGGACGCATCGCCAGTTCGCTCGAGGCGATTCAGGGTTATGTGCGGAGCAAGCTATTCGCCGTCGAGACAATCGTGGTGGACGATGGCTCGACCGACAATACCGTGGAAGTCGCTTCCCGGCAGGCTGGGATTCGGGTGCTCCGCAACGACTGCAATCGCGGCAAGGGCTTCTCCGTCCGGCACGGCGTTCTGGAGGCGCGCGGGGAGCTGGTTCTCTTCACCGACGCCGACCTCTCCTCCCCCATTGGGGAAGCCGACAAACTGCTGGCGGCGATGGAGTCCTCCAAAGCCGATGCGGTGGTGGGCTCGCGGGCTCTCCAGCGCGAACTGATCGGCGTTCATCAATCGCCTTTTCGCGAATGGGGAGGGCGATTCTTCAATTTGTTGGTACAGATCTTCACCGGACTGCCCATCCACGACACCCAGTGCGGTTTCAAACTCTTCCGGCGCGGGGTTACGCGCCGCGCCTTCGAGCTTCAGCGGGTGGAACGGTTCGGCTTCGACCCGGAGATTCTCTTCCTGATCCACCGCCTGGGGGGGAAAGTAGTAGAAGTCCCGGTACGCTGGAACCACAGCCCCGCCACCAAGGTGCATTACCTGCGCGACTCCCTGCACATGACACTCGACCTGATGGCACTCCGATGGCGGGCCTGGACGGGACAGTACGAGAAGGCGGCAGACGCCATACGGTAGACAGTCAGCGGTGGGCAGTAGGCAGATCGGGTGAGTGAACTAGGGGGGCACATGGACAGACGTTATTTCCTGAAGGGAACAGCAAGTGGGCTGGTCGGTTCGGCGGCCGCCCAAGCGGTTGCGTCCGCTTCTGCGGCAGGAGGTCTGATTCTCACCCCAGGGGATGAAGAGAAGCAGGCGGAGGGAAATCAGGGCAAGAAGCCCAAGCCTGGCGAAATCATGGGCGACCCGTACGACAGCGGGATCTTCGGGCATTGGGTGGCGGATGAGTACGGCCTTCCCGCATTTCGATATGAAATCGATCATCTCCGCGACCCCCGTGCCACGTGGGATACCCATCTTTACGGGAAGAGCAACCGGCACTGGCACCAACTGGGGAACGACCGGATTATCGCCATCGCGACCAACGAGGGATGGATCCAGATTTACTCGCATGAATTCGGGCCGCGGTGGATCAACATGTACCGGCCAGACCGGCATGCCTATGCCGGCGGTATTTCCTTTCTCCAGGTTGGCGACCAGATGCTGGCCACCTTGTACCGATGCTTGCCGAAGGAAGCCAAAGTAGAGAGGACCTGGGGATGTTCATACTACCGGTTCGCCGTGGAGCACCTGGGAGTGCGCCTGGAGAGGACGGTTTTTGCCCCGTATGGCGACTCTCCGTTTCTGGCGGCAAAGGTTCGCATCACGAACCTTGGAAAGACCGAGCAGAAAGTAACTCATGTCGAGTATTGGGATCTCCACATCCACAATATCGATTATGACCGCGCGCTGCCCTGGTATCCGGACCAACGAACCCGCGACGTGATCTCAGCGCGGCTCTATCTGGGATATTCCGGCGCCTGGGACGAGAAGCTCGGAGCCCTGATCGCCCGCCACCCCTGGGGGATGTTGACCAGCGAAAGGGCCTTGAACTGGCCCAGCCCCACGGTGAACAACCGGCCGGATATTTGTTTGAAACCCCTCGAGGTCAAGCCCACGCGGCTGATGACGGAGCGCGCCCCGTTCTTTGATTACGTGAGCAAGTATCTTCCCACCTTTATCGAGCCCTCTCCCCAGGCCGACGCAGTTGCGCACGATCCTGCCATGCAGGCGGCCATGCTCCTGGCGGGCGGCTCCGCCAAGTCCGGCCCTGCCCCGGTGCTCACCGCTTTTTCCGAACACACGCTGGGTCCGGGGGATTCGGTGGTTCTCGGGTACGCTTACGGCGCCACGCCTTCGGCCGAAACCAAGGCGGAACTGGATGCGCTCGACCCGTCCGTGGAACGGTTATTTGAAGCCAGCATGCGGGCTTGGCAGAAGTACCTCCCCTCCGTCGATGTGGGAGAGCCCAGCCTCAATCGGGAACTTACCTGGAGCGCCTACTATGTCCGCTCCGGGGCGGTCTACCACCGGGGCTTTCACGCGCACACCCTTCCGCAGGGAGGAGCTTACCAGTACCTGTGCGGAGTCAACGCCGGGCCCCGCGCGACCCTGCAGCATGCCTTACCGCTGATCTGGCTGGCGCCGGAATTGACCAAGGACGTTCTTCGCTTCACGCTCGCCCAGACCCATCCCTCCGGCGAGGTTCCTTATGCGGAGGTCGGCAGCGGCCTGATTGAAACCTGCGAGTTTATTCCCTCCGACAATGATTTGTGGTTGCTGTGGGCCGTTTCCGATTACATTCTTTCCACCCGCGATCGCCAGTTCTTGACGGAAGTCTGTTCTTATTGGCCGCCTCCCTATACGCGGCCGGAGCCGGTTTGGGACCACTGCGTGCGCGCCTTCCGGCACCTGACGGAGGACGTCGGCTACGGCCCGCACGGATTGGTGCGGATGCGGACCAGCGACTGGAGCGACTCGATCATTCTTGAGGGAAAGGTTCCCATGGATCGGGTCTGGGCGGAGGGCGAATCCACCCTGAACAGTGCCATGGCGGTCCACGTCCTGCGCCGTTTCGCGGAACTCGCCCGGTACGCCCATCAACCCGTCATGGAAAAGCGTGCGCGCGAGCACGCGGACAGGCTGGCGGAGGCGGTGCGCGCGTGCTGGCGGGGGCGCCACCTTAACCGGGGGTGGCGCGACCGGGATCACGAGTTCGGCTTCGGCGATTTATATCTGGAACCGCAGCCTTGGGCCTTGATCTCGGGAGTTCTGGACAAAGACCAGCAGGCCATCCTGGTGGATGAGATCACCAAGCGATTGGCAGATCCCATCGGCAGCCGCATCTTTGCATCCGGCGGCGAAGGCAACCCGGTCTCCGAATTCGGGGGGGTCTGGCTTTCCATCAACTCCACGCTGATGTGGGGCCTGTCCAAGGTTTCCCCCGAACGCGCCTGGAAAGAGTTGCTGGCAAACACACTTGCGAACCACGGCAGGACTTATCCGGCGGTTTGGTCCGGCATCTGGTCAGGCCCCGACTGCTACCTTCCATCCAATTCCGACCGGCCCGGTGAAACCTGGATTATTCCCAACTTCTTCGGATTGCAGCCCTGGCCGGTGCAGATTCTGTTTCCTCACTCGGAGATCCTCAACGGGACCCTTTGGCTTCTGGGAATCGAAGCCAATGCCGAAGGGATTTCAATTCGTCCCAGGGTGCCCTTTGACCAGTGGTCCTGGTCGGGCTCGGGCCTATCGGTCACCTATGAAAAGGCGCGTGTCCACGGAGCGATTTCCGGGATGGGAGCAGAACCCGTCAAGTTGAGCCTCCAATTGCCTGCCGATTGGCAGGATGGCGCGGTGGAGATCGAGGAAGGCGACGCCCGGAGAAAGGTCGACCGCGTGGGCCGCGATGCGATGCTGAATCTTCAGGTGGCGCCCAACCTCAAGACGCGCTTCTCGGTGAGCCGCGGGTGATGGCGCGCGGGGCCCTGACCAATGGGAACCCGTCATTTAACCGCCCATGACTGGGAAATGCCGGCTTGAAAAGAAAGGCGACTTTTTTTCTTGACTCGCCACTTCCGGGGGCTTTAATATCGGCCCATCGCTAGAAAGGAGGTGATCCATGTCGATTGAAAGTGAATGTAACCTTAGCGAGGGTGCTGAGGCTTAGGCGCAAAGCACGCGCTTGTACGTGGGTCCCCTCTCTCTAGCAAGGAGAGGGTGTAGTGGCAAGGCGCTGCTGGGCGCCGTTCCTGAGCAAGGTCGCATAGGAAATAGCCAAACCCATCAGTATCCCGGGCCCCTGGTTGTGCGGTAAGCGTACAACCAGGGGCTTTTGATTTTTGTGAGGATTAAGCTGATGGCGCTGGGAGGAGAAGGCAGTTGGCAGTAAGCGGAAGGCAGCGGCCCCAATCGAAGTTGGGGCGGCGAGCGTACTTTGCCGTTTCCCCTGCCCGGGTGCAATGCCGGGCCTACTGCACTGCAAAATTGAGGTTCTCGGCGCTCCAGGGTGGAGCATTATGGATGGCGCTCAGGACCTCTTCCGGTTCGTTCACCGCGGTCCACATATCTCGGTGCCTCGTATCCATGAAATTCTCCGCGATGCAGTGGTCGAGTGTTTCCACCACGCGGTCATAGAAGCCGCGCGTATTCACCAGGATGATCGGCCCGAGGTACAGGCCAAGACGCTTCAGGGTAATCGTCTCGAAAAGCTCTTCCAGTGTTCCGCAACCACCCGGCAACGCCACCACGGCGTCGGCGCCTTCGAGCATGTGGTGCTTGCGCTCGCGCATGTTTTCCACAATGTGCATGCTGGTTAGCTCACTGTGTCCCCATTCGAGATCCATCATGAAACGAGGGATTACGCCGATCACCTTCCCGCCCGCCTGCAAAACGCCTTGCGCCAGTCGCGCCATAGCGCCCGCGCCGCCCCCTCCGTAAACCAGGGTTGCCTGATGCTGCGCCAGGTGACGTCCCAGGCGCTCGGCGGCGTCCAGGTAGGCCGGGTCGCACTTCTTGCTTGACGCGCAATAGACACAGACTCTCAGGTCACTCACAAAGCATTCTCCTTTCTTTCCGATGAAGCGTTATTGCCGCCCTTGCGTCATTTCAAAGGCTCGCAGGATTAACCGGGTGGCCATGTCGGTCAGATGATATTGCGGCAGTTCCTGGCGCCGCACCCAGCGCGCGTCAATCACGTCGGATCCGGGCTGTACGCGTCCGCGTATGCGGCGGCAGAGATAATCCACGATGACGTAATGATATTTCACCCGATTGCCCTCGCGCATGATTCGGTCGAAAACCAGGATGCACGCTCGAGGTTCGACATCCAAGCCGGTTTCTTCCTTCAACTCACGCCGCACCCCGTCCGTGAGCTCTTCGCCCAGCTCCAGCATGCCGCCGGGAATGGACCACTCGCCCTTTAGCGGTTCGCTGCCCCGCCGGATCAGGAGGACGCGCTCCCGAAAGATCACGACGCCGCCCACGCCTACCAGCGGTTGTTTTGGGTACTCTCGTAGCATAGAACCAGCAGATACTATAGCAAAGGACGTGTCCCCGGCGCATGAAGGCATGGGACCGTAACCCCGCCCCACCTTCAAATTCCTGTGCCTGCCGTTCAGATTTGCGCTATGATTTTACCCACATTGCAGGGCCACAAAACCGAGGAGGATTTCATGGCAGACGAAAAAGGTGTTTCCATCACCCGGCTTATCGCCCTCCCGGCGGTTATAACCTTCCTGGTAACCATCCTGCGGTTGGTGGGCGAGCTTAAACACTGGCCAGCGCCCTGGTTCAGCACCGCGGCCGGAGGCGGCGGGGCGGTGATTGGCATATCCTGGCTCCCTATCATCTTCGGCCCGTACTTTGCCCTCAAGCTGGCGAATGCGGGAGACGGTCCGCAGAGCGCCGGCAAGGCCATCGGTTTCGCGTTGGGGTCCCTGGTGGTCCTTTTTGCGGGAGGATTTGCTTTCGGAGCTACCATTAACCATCCCAATGCTATCACCGGGCTGGGACTCTTGCTGATGCTGGGTTCGGCATTCGTCCCCGGGATTGCCTGGGGTTCTTTGGGCAAGGCGCTGTTGGGGTACGCCTTCGCGGCGCGAATTCCGGTGGTCATTGTGATGTACTTTGCTATTACCGCGAATGGCGGGGCCGGGTGGGGAACGCACTATGACGTTGCGCCGCCCGCCTTCGCCCAGATGGCGCCACTCCGAAAATTCTTCAATATCGGGGTATTGCCCCAGATGACCCTGTGGATCGGGTGGACCGTGGTGGTGGGCTCCATCGTCGGGACCATCCTCACCGCGATTGTCCACCGGAAGAAGCAAGTTGCCCCAAGTGCCGCCGCGCAAGGTGAAAACTGATTCACCTTGCGATAGAGCTTTCTCAAGCCCGCACGGTGCCTTGTGAAATCTCCTCGGGGGCACTTAGGGGCATATCCGGCCGCTCATGTCCTGGTTAGACGCCATGCTGGCGCCGTGGGTTTCCTATTTCCTGATGATCCAGCGGATGAGCAGGCCGACCCCGGCCAGGAATTTTACCCCGTCCAGCCCCGTGAATGACCCGTGCAGCGCCCAGAAGCGCGGCATGACCGGAGGCGGGGGAGTGCGAGGCAGGAAATCAATGCTCCGGCCGATGGAGACCACCAGCGGCGTGATCACCAGCGTCAGGACCACCGAAAGGGCCAGCATCGTCGCCACCACGCCTACGTCGAAGGCGCTGCGCGGCGTCCGCTTCCAGACCAGGAAGAACAGAACGGCTCCCAACCCGATTTGGAGCGCGCCGTATCCCCAGAAGAGCGTGCGATTGATTTCCGAAGCCATATAGTGAATGACCATGCGCGTCGGGGCTTCCCCCAGGGGCTTGGTGGTCTCCACGAATGGCGGTGGCCCGCTTTTCATCACGCGCTCCACCGTGGCAAAGCTCCTGGTCGCCGCAAACCACATGCACAGTGTGGACATGATCCACGCACCCAGAATCGCTACCGCCAGAATTTGCGTTCGTGACATTGCCCTGCCTCCGTCAACCAGAACCCTTGCGTCTACGGTTCATGCTCGGATAAGCTCGCTTCGGGATTATAACCCAACGTTTTGGTGTCTTATGCCCAATGAATTCGATGCCGTCATCATCGGCGGCGGCCACAACGGCCTGGTGACGGCAGGCTACCTGGCGCGCGCCGGCCTGCGCACGCTGGTGCTGGAAAGTCGCCACATGGTGGGTGGCGCGTGCGTTACCGAGGAGATTTTCCCCGGCTACAAGTTCTCCACCACGTCCTACCTTTGCAGCCTGATGCAGGAAAAGGTGACGCGGGAATTAGAGCTGGAGAAATTCGGCTTTGCCGTCTATCCCAAGGACCCTGCCTTTTTCAGCCCCTTTCCTGACGGCCGCTACCTGATCATGGGTTCGGACATCGCCCGGACCTGCGAGGAGATTCGCAAGTTCTCCGCCCGTGACGCCGAGCGCTACCCGCGCTACGAAGAGTATGTGGACCGCCTGGCGCGTTTCGTCGAGCCGCTGTTGCTGGAAACACCGCCGGACATCACGGGGCGCGGATTCAGCCATTGGCGGAAGCTCGCCGGCCTGGGCCGCCGGGTTTTGAAGATGCCCGCGGATGAACGGGTGGGCCACCTGCACATCCTCTCGCAAAGCGTGAAGGATTTTCTCGACCCGTGGTTTGAGTCGGAGGCGCTCAAGGTCGCGTTGGCCACCGACGGGGTCATCGGCACCAAGGGCGGCCCTTACACCCCCGGCACCGCTTACGTGCTGCTGCATCACGTCATGGGCGGCGTGGGCGGCCAGCGCGGCCTATGGGGATTTGTGCGCGGCGGCATGGGAGGAGTCACCCAGGCCATGGCCGCGTCGGCGCGCTCGGCGGGCGTGGAGATTCGCACCGGCGCGCGCGCGGCGAAGATCCTGGTGAAGGACGGCCGGGCGACCGGCGTGGCACTCGCCACGGGCGAAGAGATTCGCGCCCGCCTGGTGGCCTCCAACGCCGATCCCAAGGTCACGTTCCTGAAGCTCCTGGAAGAACGCGAATTGCCTCCGGATTTCCACGCCGCGATTCGCGCCTTTAAAATCGAAGGCGTCTCGATGAAGATCAACCTGGCGCTCGACGCACTGCCGGACTTTACCTGCATCCCCGGCTCCACTCTGGCGCCGCACCACAAGACCACCATCCATATCTGCCCGACGCTGGAGTACATCGAGCGCGCCTATGACGATTCCAAGTATGGCCGCCCCAGCGCGCGTCCCATGTTGGAAATTACCATCCCGACGACTTATGACTCGACCCTGGCGCCCACCGGCAAACATGTGATGAATATCTTCCTCCAATACACGCCGTATACCCTGTCGCCGGAAGCGGCCCCGAGTTGGCACGCCCTGAAAGAAAGCTATGCCGACCGCGTGATGGATATGATTGAGGAATACGCGCCGGGCTTCAAAAGCCGAGTTCTCCATCGCCAAGTGCTTTCCCCTCTGGATCTGGAGGAAGAGTACGGAATGACCGGAGGCAACATCTTCCACGGCGAGATGAGCGTGGACCAACTCTACTTCCTCCGGCCGGTTCCCGGATGGGCCAGGTA